>NZ_LMHQ01000030.1:0-295261 GCF_001428225.1 Acidovorax sp. Root70 | reverse complement strand
GCCGCAGCCGCCTCGATGCGCGACCAGGCACAGCACCTGGCGCAAGCGGTGTCGGTGTTTAACGTGGGGGCCGTGGCCACCCGGGCTCCTGCAGCAGCGCCCCGGGCTGCAGCACCGGCGCCCGCGCCTCGGCCCGCTGCCACCGCCTCGGCTGCGTTGGGCAACCGGCCCGCTGCGGTCAAGGCACCCAAAGCCCCAGCGGCAGCCCGGCTGTCATCGCCGGCCTCCGCTGCAGCCGCCCCAGCGCCCAAGGCGGCGCATCAGCCATCAGCCGCACCCCGCGCGACAGCCGGGGGTAGCGATGATGATTGGGAGAGCTTCTGAGCAGGCACGGGCCTACAGTTGCGCCCCTTCGACGAGAAACTGCACCTTCCGCTCGCCCTTCCACTCGTTCACATCCAAGCGAAAGGCCAGCAAAACGCGGGCAGGCAGCTGCTCGGTGTGACCGAACCAGATCGCATCGACGGGGCTGCCCTGGTGGATCAGTTTGAGGGACAGGTGGTTCTTGGCCTCGCCCACTAGGCGCTGACTCACGATCTGCACCTCTTCACTGAACGTGGGGGGCGCGAAGCCCTGGCCCCAGACCTCGCGGTGCAGGGTGTCCACGATGTCGGCGCGGCAGTATTCAGGGGCCAGCGGGCCGTCGGTCTCGATGCGGCGGGTGAGGGTGGCGGCGTCCAGCCATTCCTGCGCGACCTGGGCAAAGGCCTGCTCGAACACATCGAATGATTCCTCGGCCACGGTGCAGCCCGCGGCCATGGCATGGCCGCCGAACTTCAGGATCACGCCCGGGTGGCGCTTGGCCACCAGGTCCAGCGCGTCGCGGAGGTGAAATCCGGGGATGGAGCGGCCTGAGCCTTTGAGCTCATGCTCCTTGCCCGGCGCGCTGCTGGCCGCAAACACGAAGGTGGGGCGGTGCAGCTTGTCCTTGATGCGGCTGGCCACGATGCCGACCACGCCTTCGTGAAAGTCGGGGTCGAACACGCTGATGGCGGGCGGGGGCTCCTCGCTCTCGTCAAACAGGCTCTCGGCCATCAGCATGGCCTGTTCGCGCATGCCGCTTTCGATGTCGCGGCGCTCGCGGTTGATGCCGTCCAGTGTGGCGGCCAGCTCGGCAGCGCGGCCTGCATCGTCGGTCAGCAGGCATTCGATGCCCAGCGTCATGTCGGCCAGGCGGCCTGCGGCGTTGATGCGTGGGCCCAGGGCAAAGCCAAAGTCGAAGGTGGTGGCCACGGGCGCCTTGCGGCCGGCGGCATGGAACAGTGCGGCGATGCCTGCGGGCATCTGCCCCGCGCGGATGCGCTTCAAGCCCTGGGCGACCAGGCGTCGGTTGTTGGCGTCGAGCTTGACCACGTCGGCCACGGTGCCCAGCGCCACCAGCGTGAGCAGCGGGTCGAGCTTGGGCTGGCTGGCGGCGTCAAAGACTCCGCGTGCCCGCAGTTCAGCGCGCAGCGCCAGCAGCACATAAAACATCACGCCCACACCGGCCATGGACTTGCTCTCGAACGGGCAGCCGGGCTGGTTGGGGTTGACGATGGCATCGGCCGCCGGCAGTTCGGGGCCAGGCAGGTGGTGGTCGGTCACCAGCACCTGCAGGCCCAGCGCCTTGGCTTCGGCCACGCCGTCCACGCTGGCGATGCCGTTGTCCACGGTGATGAGCACATCGGCCCCGCGCTCCGCCACGCGGCGGGCGATGGAAGCGGTCAGGCCATAGCCGTCGGTCACGCGGTCGGGCACCAGGTAGTCCACGTGCTGTGCGCCCAGCAGCCGCAGGCCGCGCACGCCCACGGCGCAGGCGGTGGCGCCATCGCAGTCGTAGTCGGCCACGATGATGAGCCGTTGGTTCTGCGCCATGGCATCGGCCAGCAGGCGGGCTGCGGCGTCAATGCCCTTCAAGCCCTGGTCGCCACCGGGCGGCAGCAGGCGGCCCAGGCCATCGTCCAGCTCGTCCTTGGCCCGCACGCCACGCGCGGCGTACAGGCGTGCCAGCAGCGGGTGCACGCCGGCCTGCTCCAGCGCCCAGGCGGCGCGGGGTGGAATGTCTCTTGCTATTATTTTCATAGCTGCACCAGCATGTTCGACCAGCGCATGGGGCGAAAAAGGCCTTGAAACCGCTGCACAAGGCTGCGCGGAGCGGTGTGGAAGCCCAGCGCATTGCGTTCGCCGCACAGGGTTAGCTGCACGGGCGAGCCGCTTTCAGCCTGGCGCAGCAGGTCGGCCACGGGGCCTGCGTCGAGCGCGGCCCAGGCACTGGCCCAGGCGCGCCAGTCGTCGCGCAAGGCGGCGTCCCGCAGGGTGGTGGGCATGTGGGGCGGTGGAGTGGATGGGGTGGCGGGCGGTGGGCCAGCCAGTGCGCCCGTGCCGTGCACCCAGAACGAGTTGACGACCGGCAGCCCCTGCGCAGAGCGCTCCTCGTTGAAGGCGTGGGTGTACAGCAGCATCTGCATCTCGCTGTGCAGGCGATGCAGGGTGCGGGCCTGTTTGGCATCGGGCATCCAGGCGCGCACGTCGCGCAGCAGCACGCGCTCCAGCGACGCGGTGGCCAGGTCGGCAAACAGCGGTCCGCTGGCCAGCCAGCGCGTGGGCTGGTCGTAGTGCAGGGTGATGCCGTCCTCGGCAAACCAGGGCGAAACGATGGCCAGCAGCGCGCGTGATGCGGACTCATGAAGGCC
Organism: Acidovorax sp. Root70; assembly: GCF_001428225.1. Classification (NCBI taxonomy): domain Bacteria; kingdom Pseudomonadati; phylum Pseudomonadota; class Betaproteobacteria; order Burkholderiales; family Comamonadaceae; genus Acidovorax; species Acidovorax sp. Root70. The sequence goes on along the minus strand of NZ_LMHQ01000030.1, from coordinate 292,589 downwards.
CAGTAGCGCCGGGTCGCGCAGGGTGACGTGGTCGGTGCTGACCTGCCACTGGCAGGGGGTGACGAAGGCCCAGGCCTCGCCGTGGGGGGGTAGACCTTGCTGGTGGCGGTGCCAGGCCGCCCAGGGGATGCGGCCATCCTGCGCGGGCAGGCCCAAGGCGCGGGCCAGGGTGCGTTCGTGGGGGGCGGAGAAGCTGGTTTCTTCGCCGGTGTCGTTGTATTCGGGGCGGGGGCTGAGCCGGGCCAGCAGCCGGTCCAGGTGGGGCAGGGCCAGGCCCTGTTGGGCTTGCTGGCATCCCGGTGAGGCGCTGGCGGCGTAGGGAATGAGCAAATGGGTGGTGTCCGACATCCCTCTATTGTCCGGGATGCCACAATCTGCCCCGCCTGTGGCGCGCATTCCGCACCGCGCAGGCCCTTCTTCCCATATCCATGCAAATTCCCTACGAACTGGCCCTGGGCTGGCGCTACACCCGCGCGGGCCGCGCCACGCGGCGCAATGGCTTCATCTCGTTCATCTCGGGCGTGTCCATGCTGGGCATCGCGCTGGGGGTGGCGGCGCTGATCATCGTGCTGTCGGTGATGAACGGCTTTCAGAAAGACGTGCGCGACCGCATGCTGAGCGTGGTCTCGCACATCGAGATTTTTGCGCCCCTGGGGGCCGCACTGCCCGACCCGGCGCTCACCCTGGCCGAGGCCAAGAAGAACCCGAACGTGATCGGGGCTGCGCCTTTTGTGGCGGCCCAGGCCCTGCTGGCGCGCGGCGAAGACATGAAGGGCGCACTGGTGCGCGGTATCGACCCGGCCCTGGAGGGCGCGGTGACCGACCTCGCTGCCACCAACGAGAAGACGCTGAACCTGCTGGTGCCCGGCGAGTTCCGCGTGGTGCTGGGGGGCGAGCTGGCCCGTGCCCTGGGCGTGCGGGTGGGCGACCCGGTGACGCTGATCGCGCCCGCCGGCCAGGTGACGCCCGCAGGCGTGGTGCCGCGCCTCAAGCAGATGACGGTGGCGGGCACGTTTGACTCGGGCCACTACGAATACGACTCGGCCCTGGTGCTGCTGCACCATGAGGACGCGCAGCGCATCTTCCGCCTGGAAGGCCCCACGGGCGTGCGCCTCAAGCTCAAGGATCTGCACCAGGCCCGCGAGGTGGCGCAGCAACTGGCGCAGTCCCTGAGCGGCCAGCTGTTGATTCGCGACTGGACGCAGCAGAACCGCACCTGGTTCGCCGCCGTGCAGCTCGAAAAACGCATGATGTTCATCATCCTCACGCTCATCGTGGCGGTGGCGGCATTCAACCTGGTCTCCACCCTGGTGATGACGGTGACCGACAAGCGGGCCGACATCGCCATCCTGCGCACGCTGGGCGCCAGCCCGAAAAGCATCATGGGCATCTTTGTGGTGCAGGGCGCGATGGTGGGGGTGATCGGCACGCTGGTCGGCCTGCTGCTGGGCCTGGGCATCGCCTTCAACATCGACGTGATCGTGCCGGCCATCGAGCGTGCCTTGAACGCCAGCTTTTTGCCCAAGGACATCTACCTCATCAGCAAGATGCCCAGCGAGCCGCAGAGCAGCGACATCGTGCCCATTGCGGTCATCTCGCTGGTGCTGGCCTTTGTGGCCACCCTGTACCCCAGCTGGCGCGCCAGCCGTGTGAACCCTGCCGAGGCGCTGCGTTATGAATGATGAGAAACACCCCCCTGAGACGCTCCGCGTCTTCCCCCCGCTCTCGCATTGCTGCGCAATGCGGGCAGAGGGACGCAGCCAGCGCCCGCAAGTGGAACGCCGCATCTGCGGCGGGGCGGCCCTTGCGCGGCTGCCCCGACCTGGCGAGCGCCAGTTTCATGCCATGGATCACTGAGATGAATGCTGTAAACAACACCGTGGTGCTGGAAGCCAAGGGCCTGACCAAACGCTTTACCGAAGGCCGCTTGGATGTGACCGTGCTCAAGGGCGTGGACCTGCAGATCCATGCGGGCGAAACGCTGGCGATTGTGGGTGCCTCGGGCTCGGGCAAGAGTACCTTGCTGCACCTGCTGGGCGGGCTGGATGCACCCACGGCGGGCACCGTGCGCCTGAAGGGCGAGGAGATGTCGTCGCTGTCTGCGGAGCGCCAGGGGCAGCTGCGCAACCAGCATCTGGGCTTTATCTACCAGTTCCACCATCTGCTGCCGGAATTCAGTGCGCTGGACAACGTGGCTATGCCGCTGCGCATTCGCCGCCTGCCGCTGGCGCAGTGCCATGCGGAGGCGGAGCGGGTGCTGGCGTCTGTCGGCTTGAAGGAGCGGCTGATGCACCGGCCGGCCGAGCTGTCGGGCGGTGAGCGCCAGCGGGTGGCGATTGCGCGGGCGTTGGTGACGCGGCCGGCTTGTGTGCTGGCGGATGAGCCTACGGGCAATCTGGACCGGAGTACTGCGGATGGGGTGTTCGACCTGATGCTGCAGTTGGCGCGGGATCAGGGTACGGCGTTTGTGATGGTGACGCACGATGAGTCGCTGGCGGCGCGGTGTGACCGGGTGATGAGGTTGGTGTCTGGGGTTTTGGGGTGATTTTGGGCTCTGGCGCTTATTCATAAAGCGCTGAAAGCTATTGTTTTTATAGCTCGTTCTTGCCCTGTCCGTTCGGGTTGAGCTGGTCGAAGCACGGGCGTGCTGGTTTGGAAGGTATGCCTGTTTTCAGGGCGGAGGCCGGGAGTCGCCCGGCATGCGAGTAACTTTCTTTTGCTTCGCCAAAAGAAAGTCACCAAAGAAAAGGCGACCCCCAGTCTGCGACCCCTTCCTCAGTGCGGAGGCCGGGAGTCGCCCGGCATGCGAGTAACTTTCTTTTGCTTCGCCAAAAGAAAGTCACCAAAGAAAAGGCGACCCCCAGTCTGCGACCCCTTCGCGGAGCGAAGGGGCAAACCTGCGGAGTGTCGGTTGCGGGGTGCGCCGCAGAACTCACTTCGCGCTGGCGCGCTTCGTTCAAACAACTGCGGCGAGTCAGTTCACGAAGCACGGGCGCTTCGACGCCCATGCCACCCCGCAACCGCCCCGCCGCAGGCGCAGCCAGCAGGGGTGGGACAGCCGAACATCCAACAGCCGGACATCCATTCGGGCCATTGCTTCGCTCGGCCCAGGCTGCGCAGTGCGTGGCGCTTGCGCCCGCGAGAATGGGCCGAGCGCAGCAAAGGCCCGTGTGGATGTTCTGTTCCCTTTGCCCCTCTGGATGCGCCGAGGAGCGCAGGGTTTGGCGGATCAGGGCTCGCGATTGTCTGAGCGCAGCGAGTTCGAGCGAGACCCCGCCAAACCCGAGCACCGCAGGTTGCCCCGAAGCGAAGCGCAGGGGACGAAGTTCCCTTTGCCCCTCTGGATGCGCCGAGGAGCGCAGGGGTTGGCGGATCAGGGCTCGCGATTGTCTGAGCGCAGCGAGTTCGAGCGAGACCCCGCCAAACCCGAGCACCGCAGGTTGCCCCGAAGCGAAGCGCAGGGGACGCAGACAGTGGGGTCGCCCTTTCTTTGGTTCCTTTCTTTCGGCGACGCGAAAGAAAGGGACTCGCCTGCCGGGCGACTCCCGGCCTCCGCCCTCAACAAAGGCATGCGGCCATATCAGCCCACGCAGCCAAACACTACAAAATCAATAGCTACCAGCGCATATCCCACTAGCGCATCCGGCCAAAATCACCAAAAAATCACATCACCCGCCCATACCACCACACCGACAGCCCCGCCGCCGCCAACGCCAGCACCGCCCCCAATAACGCCAGCAAAGACGAAATCTCCGTCTCTTTCTTCTCCACCGTCAGTCGCGAACTCAACGTTTCATACACCTTCTTCAGGTCTGCTGCCGTCGCCGCATGAAAGTACTCGGCATTGGTCCGCGCAGCCACCGCCTTCAGCGTTTCCTCATCCAGCCGCACCCGCATCGACCAGCCCTCAAAGCCAATGGTCTCCCCCTGCACCGTGCCCACCCCCACCGTGTACACCCGCACCCCCCGGTCGGCTGCCCACTTGGCAGCTTCCAGCGGGTCAACGCCCGTAGTGCGCTGGCCGTCGGTCAGCATGATGATGGCGGCTGAGTTGTAGGAGCCCGGGGCCACAGGTGTGAAGGTCTTGGCGGGGTCCTGTTGCTTGCCCAGCTCTTCAATGGGCCTGGGGCGCATGGCCTGGCGGCCGCCCAGCGCGGCGATGTCGATGCCCGCGTCGGGGAAGATCGTGGCCAGCGACAGCATGATGCCGTTGCCCGTGGCCGTGCCGCGCTGCAGCTGGAAGCTGTCGATGGCCTTGACCAGGTCTTCGCGGCTCTGGGTGGGCAACTGGGCCAGTTGGGCGCTGCCGGCAAAGGCCACGATGCCCACGCGCACGTGGCGCGGCAGGTCGGCGATGAAGGCCTTGGCGGCGTTCTGGGCGGCGGTGATGCGGTCGGGCTCCACGTCGGCGGCGCGCATGCTGCCCGACACGTCCATGGCCAGCATGATGGTCTGGTCTTGCGAGGGCAGGGTGATGACGGCCAGCGGGCGCGCGGCGGCCAGCAGCAGGGCCACCAGGGCCAGCAGGAACAGCGCGGGCGGGATATGGCGGCGCAGGTGCTGGCCGGGGCCCATGGCCTCGCGCACCAGAGACAGGCTGGAGTAGGTCAGCGCTGTTTTCTTGCGCCGGTGCAGCAGCCACCAGTACAGCAGTACCAGGAGGGGCACCGCCAGCAGCAGCCAGAGCAGGGTGGGCCAGAGAAAAACCATGGTGTGTGTCCTTGGTGGCGTGTACAGCGTGTGCGGCGGGTGATTAACTAATCAATCCATCGATCGGTCAGCCGGCGGCCGCCTGCGCGATAGGGCCTGCGGATGCTGATGCGGGGACGAGAGGATTGCTGTGCGCCCGCACCCGGCGCTGGCGCAGGTCCATGAAGCGCAGCAGGGCATCGACCAGATCGTCGTCGGTGCACAGCTCCAGCGTGTCGGCGCCCGCGCGGGTCAGGCCTTCGCGCAGCGCGGCCTCGCGGTCGGCGGCCAGCTGGGCAAAGCGGCGGCGAAAGCCCGCGTCGTGTGTGTCCACCTGCAGTTGCTCGCCGCTTTCGGCATCGCGCAGCGTCACCAGGCCCACATCGGGCAGCTCCAGCTCCAGCGGGTCGAGCAGGCGCACGGCCACCACGTCATGCCGCTGGGCCAGTTGGGCCAGGGGCCTTTCCCAGCCAGGCGCGCTGATGAAGTCGGACACCACAAACACCGTGGACCGGCGCTTGAGCGTGGCCAGACCGGTTTGCAGCAGCCGGTGCAGCTCCGTGGCGCCGCCACCCGTTTTGTGCGGCGGCGCGGGGGTGTTGGAGGGCAGCAGCTTGTGCACCAGGTGCAGCACATGGGCGCGGCTGCTGCGTGGGGGCAGCACGGCGTCCACCGCGCGCGCCGCCTGCGGGCCGGCGCCGCCATAGAGCACGGCACCCACGCGGTTGCCGTGGCGAGTCAGCAGGCGCGAAAGCACAGCCACGAAGCCGGTCAGGATGTCGCGCTTGGCGTGGCCGGTTGGGCCGAAGCTGATGGACGGGCTCAGGTCCAGCAGAAACCAGGCCGACATTTCGCGGTCTTCGGTGAACACGCGCACATGGGGCGTGTTCAGCCGCGCGGTCACGTTCCAGTCGATGTGGCGCACGTCGTCGTGGGGCTGGTATTCGCGCAGGTCGGTCAGGTCCAGGCCACTGCCGCGCATCAGCGTGCGGTAGTCGCCCTGCAGCAGGCCGTCCAGGCGGCGGATCACCTTCCACTCCAGCTCGCGCAGCAGCCGGTCGGCCTGCCCGGGCAGCGTGGGCAGGATGTGCACCGTGGCGGAGGTTTCGGTTGGCTTGCTGGTCATGGCGGGTGAACTCAAGCGGCCTTTTGTTCGTGGTGCAAGGGGCGCGCTGGTGCCGGGATTTTGGCCATGATGCGCTGGATGAGCGCGTCGGCATCCAGCCCCTCGGACAGTGCCTCGTACGACAGCGCCACGCGGTGGCGCAGCACGTCGGCGGCCAGGTCGGTCATGTCTTCGGGCAGCACATAGTTGCGCCCGCGCAGCATGGCCAAGGCCTGCGCGCCCTCGGCCAGGGCGATGGTGGCGCGCGGGCTGGCGCCGCAGCTGATGTAGCCGGCCAGGTCTTTCAGACCATGCCGCGCGGGCTCGCGGGTTGCGGCCACCAGCTTCACGGCGTACTGCAGCATTGACGGGTCCACGTATACCGTGCGGCATTCGGCCTGCAGCGCCGCCAGCTGCACCGTGGTGGCCACGGGCAACACCTGCACAGGCACATCGAGCGCGCGCTGGGCGATCACGAATTCTTCCTCCTCGGTGGGGTAGCCCAGCAGCACCTTCATCATGAAGCGGTCCACCTGCGCCTCGGGCAGCGCGTAGGTGCCTTCGGTCTCGATAGGGTTCTGCGTGGCCATCACCAGGAAGGGCTCGGGCACCTTGTGCGTCTCGCCTGCAATGGTCACCTGGCGCTCCTGCATCACCTCCAGCAGCGCGCTCTGCACCTTGGCGGGCGCACGGTTGATTTCGTCGGCCAGCAGCAGATGGGTGAACACCGGGCCCAGCGTGGTGCTGAACTCGCCGGTCTTCTGGTTGTACATGCGGGTGCCCACCAGGTCGGCGGGTACCAGGTCGGGTGTGAACTGGATGCGCTTGAAGCTGCCCTGGATGGTGCTGGCCAGCGTCTTCACCGTCAACGTCTTGGCCAGGCCCGGCACACCTTCGACCAGCAGGTGGCCCTGGGCCAGCATGGCGACCATGACGCGCTCCAGAAAGCGGTCTTGACCGACCACCACGCGTTTGACCTCGTAAAGCACCTGTTCCATCAGCGTGGCGGTGGCAGCGTTCGATGCATTGTGCGATGTGCTGGACGACATGGGGCTCCTTGCGATGATGGGTGGGAAGATGGTGATAGTGGTGTGTTGTACGTTCAGAACGGGGGCATGCCGACGGCAGACGCCGCGTTTTCAATGGGCACCGCAAAGCCGATGCCGATGAAGGTGCGCGCCTGGGTGGGGTTGAGGATGGCGGTGACGATGCCCACCACCTCGCCGTCCAGCGTCACCAGCGGGCCGCCGGAGTTGCCCGGGTTGGCTGCCGCGTCGAACTGGATCAGGTTGCTGAGCTGGCGCTTGCCCTCCGGCGATGTGAATTCGCGCTGCAGGCCCGACACCACGCCCGCCGAGGCCGAGGGGCCGATGCCAAAGGGAAAACCCACGGCCACCACATGGTCGCCCGGGCGCAGGTTCTGGGTGGACCGCAGAGTGGCGGCCTCCAGGTCGTCGGGCACCTTGTGGGCCTGCAGCACGGCCAGGTCGTTTTCGGGTTGCACGCCGGTGATGCTGGCCGTGGTCTCCAGCCCGTCGTAGAAGGTGATGCCGATACGGTCTGAGCCCGCCACCACATGCAGATTGGTCAGGATGACGCCTTTGTCCACAATGACCACGCCGGTGCCAATGCCGCGCTCGACCTCTTCCTTGCCGTTCTTGCTGCGCCCGTAGCCCACCACGCGCACCACCGAGGGGCCGATGCTCTCCACAGCCCGTGCGGCGGCAGAGGGCGGGGTGGTGGTCTCCAGCGTGCGCAGCACTGCTGCGTCGATGTCGTCCTGGGTGATCTTGCGGGCGGGGCTGCGGGTGTTGTGCCAGGCGCTGGCGACCAGCAATGCCGCCAACAGCACCACGATGGTCCACAGGGCGACCAGCTGGCGTTTGAATGCCCGGGGCGGAGGGGGCTTGGCGGCTGCGGTGGCGGCGCTTGTCGCCGCAGAATCATCTGCAGGCGGCGCTGCGTGGGCCGCAGCTTCGGTGGCATCCACCGCCGCAGGCGTGCGATTGCGGGCGGGTCGGGAGCTGCTGTAGAGGGCGGGCCGGGGCATCCTGTCACCTTTGCTCGTACACGCCAGGGCCTGGCGCACGCAAATGACAGTAGCACGGTTTGACGGCAAATGCACATGCAGGGCTACCCAGGCCCATGGCCCCCTGCGACCGCAGCCTTGCAGTCTGCATCGGGCATCATCGGCGCATGACCGCCTGGATCGATACCCACTGCCACCTCGACGCCCCCGAGTTCGATGCCGACCGCAGCGTTGTCCGCACACAGGCAGCGGCGGAAGGTGTTTGCCATTGCGTGATCCCGGCGGTAGAGCGCAGCAACTGGGACACCGTGCGGGCTCTGGCGCACCAGCATGGGGACAGCTACGCGCTGGGCATTCATCCCCTCTACACAGGGCGCGCCGAGGAAGAGGATCTGCAGCATCTGGCCAGGTACCTGGAGCAGCACCACGCCGACCCGCGCCTGGTGGCGATTGGCGAGATCGGCCTCGATTACTTTGTGCCGGGCCTTGACCCGGTGCGCCAGGAGCGGTTTTACCGCGCGCAGCTGCAGCTGGCCCGGCGGTTTGACCTGCCGGTGATCCTGCATGTGCGCCGCTCTGCCGACAAGCTGCTCAAGGGCCTGCGGGATTTGCCGGTGCGCGGTGGCATTGCCCATGCCTTCAATGGCAGCCTGCAGCAGGCTCAGGCGTTCATTGCACTGGGCTTCAAGCTGGGATTTGGCGGTGCGGTGACCTATGACCGCGCCCTGCAGCTGCGCCGTCTGGCTACCGAGCTGCCCGGCGATGCCCTGGTGCTGGAGACCGATGCGCCCGACATTCCCCCCCACTGGCTTTACACCACCGCCGCAGAGCGCGCTGCAGGGCAGCCCCAGGGCCGCAACAGCCCGGGGGAGCTACCCGGTATTGCGGCCGTGGTGGCCCAGCTGCGCGGCGAGTCTGTGCCGGCGCTGGCTGGCAGCACCAGGGCCAATGCCTTGGCCGCGTTGCCCCGGCTGGAGTGTCTGCTGGCAGACGCGCGGCCATCGCAGGGCGGATGAGGGACCGACAAAAAAGATGAATAGGGAGAAATTTGGGAGCTTGATGCCCTGTGGCAAAGGGCCGACAGCTATCTTTTTTGGACCGCCAGACGGGGCTGACGGTCCTTTGGGGCCAAAATTGCCCCATGTCCCCAGCCCCTGTTGCAGCCGGCCCGTCTTTGGCCTCCACTCCTGACGCCTCCGGTCCGTCCGCGCGCTGGCTGGGCCTGCCGCCGGTAGCAGGTGCGCGCACCGTGGTGCTGGTGCTGGGCAGTTTTCCAGGGGCTGCGTCATTGCAAGCCCGCCAGTACTACGCGCACCCCCAGAACCATTTCTGGAAGATCCTGCAGGCCTTGTGGCCCCAGCATCCTTTGCCCCCGGCGGGGCCGGATGGCTACACAGACCGCTGCGCCTGGCTGCTGGACCGCGGCCTGGGGCTGTGGGACGTGTACCAGAGCTGCGAGCGCGAGGGCAGCCTGGACACCAGCATCCGCAACGCCCGGCTCAACGACTTTGCCGCGCTGCGCAGTGCGTGCCCCCAGTTGGCCGCGCTGGCGCACAACGGTGCGGAGAGTTTCCGGCACGCGCCGGCGGCGCTTGCCGCGCTGGGTGCCGCCGGGCAGCCGACGCTCTTGCCGCATGATGTGGGGAAGTCAGGCGCACGGCCCATCGAGGCTGTGCGGCTGCCATCGACCAGCCCGGCCAATGCCTCCTGGAGTTTTGAACGTAAATTGACTGCCTGGGCCGATGTGATGGCCCGGCACGGATTGCTGTGAATGGCCCGTAAAAAAGAAACCTTGCAAGAACTGCCCGAAGTCAGCGTGTCTGACGACGGCGAAGTGCGCCACCTGCACCTGGGTACACCCTGGATCCAGGGCTCCATGCGCATCGACGAGCCCTTTGCCCTGGAGCTGGAATACGTGCAGCGCATGATGGCCTGGCTGCTGTTCGCTGACCTGGCGCAGGTGTCCAAGGGCCATGCCATGCAGCTGGGCCTGGGGGCTGGTGCCATCACCAAGTTCTGCCACAAAAAGCTGCGCATCTGCACCACCGCCATTGAGTTGAACCCGCAGGTGCTGGCTGTGTGCCGCCAGTGGTTCAAGCTGCCGCCCGACGGCCCCAAACTGCGCGTGGTGCTGGCCGATGCGGCCAAGGAGATCCAGAACCCCATGTGGCTGGGCACGGTGGATGCGCTGGCCGTAGACCTGTACGACCACGAGGCTGCGGCCCCCGTGCTCGACAGTCCCGACTTTTATGCCGACTGCCGCGCGCTGCTCACGGAGACGGGCTGTATGACCGTGAACCTGTTTGGCCGCGCGTCGAGCTTTGACCGCAGCCTGCAGAGCATGGCGCAGGCGTTTGGCGACGATGCGCTGTGGGCGTTCAAGCCCACACGCGAAGGCAATACGGTGGTGCTGGCGCAGCGCACCCCCACGCGGCCCAAGCGCGCGGAGCTGGCCGAAAAGGCGGAGGCTATCCAGGCGCGCTGGGACCTGCCCACTTCCAAATGGCTGCGGGTGTTCAAGCCCGTGAAGCCCTGAAAGGAATCTTGCAATGAATGCTTCTGCCCTGACGCCTGACCGGCTGAAATCGGCTTCGCACGTCGGTCCGGTGGACTGGCGCCGCATGGTCCAGTGGCTCAGCGATGACAAGGTGATCTCGCGCGAGGAAGCGCAGCGCACCGTGGCCCGTTGTTCGCAGGCCGAGAGCTCCCAGCACGCCCTGGTGCGCCTGGCCAGTGTGGCCATGGAGCGTGCCAGCGACGGCAAGCCACTCGACATCGAGGCGCTGTCCGAGTATCTGGCGCAGCGGGCGGGCCTGGCCTACATGCGCATCGACCCGCTCAAGGTCGATGTGGGCCGCGTGGCCGACTCCATGAGCGCCACCTACGCGGAGCGCCACAAGGTGCTGCCTGTGCAGGTGACCAGCAAGGAGGTGGTGGTGGCCACCGCCGAGCCCTTCATCGACGACTGGGTGGCCGAGGTGGAACGGCAGTCCCGCCGCTCGGTGCGCAGGGTGGTGGCGAACCCGCAGGACATCCACCGCTTCACGGCCGAATTTTTTGCGCTCGCCAAGTCGGTGCGTGCGGCGCAGAAGGCCGGCGGCAGTTCGGGCGGCAACAGCTTTGAACAGCTGGTGGAGCTGGGCAAGAGCAACAAGCAGCTCGACGCCAACGACCAGGGCGTGGTCAAGGTGGTGGACTGGCTCTGGCAGTACGCGTTTGACCAGCGTGCCAGTGACATCCACCTGGAGCCGCGCCGCGACCAGGGTGTGATCCGTTTTCGCATCGATGGTGTGCTGCACCCGGTGTACCAGATGCCCATGGGCGTGCACAACGCGATGGTGGCGCGCATCAAACTGCTGGGCCGCATCGACGTGGTCGAAAAGCGCCGCCCGCAGGACGGTCGTATCAAGACCCGCAACCAGCGGGGTGAAGAGGTGGAAATGCGCCTGTCCACCTTGCCCACTGCGTTTGGCGAAAAGATGGTCATGCGCATCTTTGACCCCGACAACGCGGTCAAGGACCTGGACGCCCTGGGCTTTGCGCAGCACGATGCACAGCGCTGGGAGGCGCTGGTGCAGCGCCCGCACGGCATCATCCTGGTAACCGGGCCCACGGGCTCGGGCAAGACGACCACGCTGTATTCCACCCTGAAGCGCGTGGCGACCGAAGAGGTCAACGTGAGCACGGTGGAAGACCCGATCGAAATGATCGAGCCCAGCTTCAACCAGACCCAGGTACAGCCGCAGCTCGACTTCAACTTTGCCGAAGGCCTGCGCGCCCTGATGCGGCAGGACCCCGACATCATCATGGTGGGCGAAATCCGCGACCTGGAGACCGCCGAGATGGCCATCCAGGCCGCGCTGACGGGCCACCTGGTGTTCTCGACCCTGCACACCAACGATGCACCCAGCGCCATCACCCGCATGATGGAGCTGGGCGTGCCCTCGTACCTCCTCAACGCGACCTTGCTGGGCGTGCTCGCCCAGCGGCTGGTGCGCACGCTGTGCAAGCAGTGCAAGCAAAAGGACGAGACTGCGAGCCGCGATGCCCTGGCCGAGGTGGTCAAGCCCTGGAAGATCAATGGCAGTTATCACCCCTACAAGCCGGTCGGTTGCGTGGATTGCCGGATGGGCGGCTTTCGAGGCCGCATGGGGCTGTATGAACTGCTCACCGTCAGCGAGGCGCTGAAGGACAAGATCACACAGGCGCCTTCCATTGATGTGCTGCGCCGCCAGGCCGTGCAAGATGGCATGCGCCCCCTGCGCCTCGCAGGCGCGCTGCGAGTGGCCGAAGGTCTGACGACGATGGACGAGGTGATAGCGGCGACACCGCCGCTGGAGTGAGCGCAGCAGCGGGCGGGGTTGCGCTGGGAGCAACCTGCTTTTTTCATCCCTTTTTTGTTTCTGAGACGGTCTTCTGGGTGGCGTGCACCGCAGCCAGGCGGGGCGGGGCGTTACCGGATGTAGGTGGAATCCACATCGCGCTGCCCCCGCCTAGCCAGCACAATCGCGCAGTCGAGAATTCCGTCAAGGAGACAATTCGTGAAAATCAAGAGTAACAAAGACTTTGCGTCCGGGCTCATGTTCATGGGCGTCGGTATCGCATTTGCGTGGGGTGCCACCACCTACAACGTAGGGTCGGGTGCGCGCATGGGGCCCGGCTACTTCCCGCTGTTGCTGGGGATCTTGCTCGCCGTCATCGGCAGTGTGATCACCTTCAAGGCAATGACCGTGGAAACGGCCGATGGCGACAAGATCGGCAAATGGGCCTGGAAGCCCCTGTTCTTCATCCTCGCCGCCAACTTCGCCTTCGGCATTCTGCTGGGCGGCCTGCCAAGCCTGGGTATCCCGGCGATGGGGCTCATCGTGGGCATCTACGCACTGACCTTCATCTCCAGCCTGGCTGGCAATGAGTTCAATGCCAAGGCTGTATTCGTACTGGCCACCGTACTTGCCGCCGGCAGCTACGTGGCCTTCGTGTGGGCGCTCAAGCTGCAGTTCCCTGTGTGGCCGAGTTTCATCGCAGGTTAAGCAGGAGCACCGACCATGGATTTGATTAACAACTTGTCGTTGGGTTTTGGTGTTGCTTTCACCTTCCAGAACCTGATTTACTGCTTTGTGGGCTGCTTGCTCGGCACGCTGATTGGCGTGCTGCCCGGCATCGGCCCGGTGGCGACCATCGCCATGCTGCTGCCCGCCACGTACGCGCTGCCCCCTGTGGCTGCGCTGATCATGCTGGCCGGTATCTATTACGGTGCCCAGTACGGTGGCTCGACCACCGCCATTCTGGTGAACCTGCCGGGCGAGTCCTCGTCGGTGGTGACCGTGATTGACGGCTACCAGATGGCGCGCAAGGGGCGAGCGGGGCCTGCGCTGGCGGCTGCCGGCCTGGGGTCGTTCTTCGCCGGCTGCGTGGGTACGCTGATCCTGGCGGCCTTTGCACCTCCGTTGACCGAAGTGGCCTTCAAGTTCGGCCCTGCTGAATACTTCTCTCTGATGGTGCTGGGCCTGATCGGTGCCGTGGTGCTGGCCTCGGGTTCGCTGCTCAAGGCGGTGGCCATGATCGTGCTGGGTCTGCTGATGGGCTTGGTGGGTACGGACGTGAACTCGGGTGTGGCCCGTTTCAGCTTCGACATCCCCGAACTGACCGACGGCATTGGCTTCGTGACCATCGCCATGGGTGTGTTCGGCTACGGTGAAATCATTGCCAACCTGTCGCGCCCTGACGAAGACCGCGAGGTGTTCACTGCCAAGGTGCAGGGGCTGTTCCCCACCAAGGAAGACTTCAAGCGCATGATCCCTGCGGTGCTGCGCGGCACGGCCCTGGGTTCTGCCCTCGGCATCCTGCCCGGTGGCGGTGCACTGCTGGCAGCGTTCGCGGCCTACACGGTCGAGAAGAAGACCAAGCTGCAGCCTGGCGAAGTGCCTTTCGGCCAGGGCAACATCCGTGGCGTGGCGTCGCCTGAGTCGGCCAACAATGCCGGTTCGCAGACTTCGTTCATCCCGCTGCTGACGCTGGGCATTCCCCCCAACGCCGTGATGGCGCTGATGGTGGGTGCCATGACCATCCACAACATCCAGCCTGGTCCCCAGGTGATGACCAGCAACCCCGAACTGTTCTGGGGCCTGATCGCCTCGATGTGGATCGGCAATGCGATGCTGGTGATCCTGAACCTGCCGCTGATCGGCATCTGGATCAAGCTGCTCACCGTGCCTTACCGCTGGCTGTATCCGTCCATCGTGCTGTTCTGCGCGGTGGGTGTGTATTCCACCAACAACAACACCTTCGACATCTGGATGGTGGGCGCGTTCGGCCTGATTGGCTACATCTTCCACAAGCTGGGTACCGAACCTGCGCCTCTGCTTCTGGGCTTCATCCTGGGGCCGATGATGGAAGAAAACCTGCGCCGTGCGCTGCTGCTGTCGCGTGGCGACTGGAGCGTGTTCGTCACGCGTCCGCTGTCGGCAGGCCTGCTGGCGGCTGCAGCCCTGTTGCTCGTCATCGTGCTGTTGCCCGCCGTGAAGAGCAAGCGCGAAGAGGCGTTCGTGGAAGACTGATCGGCTCCGGCTGTTTTTCCACCCTGACCAACGGCACCTTCGGGTGCCGTTGTTTTTTGGGCAGTGGCGTCCACATGGCACTGCCGTCGCCAGTACACAATCGCGGGCAGAGGTCCGCATGTCCACACCCTTTCTCCCCACGCAGCACCCCCACCGGGTGATGCTGCACAACGAAATCCACGCCCGCCCTCCGGAGGCGATGAACGCCCCGCTGGCCATCGCCCACATCGTGATGTTGGCCGATGCCGCCGGGCGCGAGGCCAGCCGGGCCCATGTGACCGCACTGCTGCGTGACCACCACATGGCGCTGCCCGATGCACAGACCACCCACTTGCGGATGGACTTGGGCGCTTTTCGCCTGCGCTGGGAGCTACACACCGAGTTCGTCACCTGGACCTTCATGGTCCCGACGCCCGTGGAGGCGTTTGGCGAGCGCGAACCCGCGAGCGCCGTGGATTTTGTGCCCCACGACTGGCTGGCGACTTTGCCCGGCCAGTGCCTTTGCAGCCTGAACCTGTGGGTGTTGCCCACGCACACCTTCGGCTCGGGCTCTCTGGTCAAGCATGTGCTGCACGAAGACACGCTGGTGGCGTCCACCGTGGCGGATGGGCATGGCGAGGTGTACACCGACTTTGCGATCCATGCGGACGGTTTCTCGCGCATGGTGTTGCTGGCGGGGGGCATGACGCCGAGGCGCCTGGGGCGCTTGGTACAGCGGCTGCTGGAGATCGAGACCTACCGCATGGCGGCTTTGCTGGGACTGCCCGCCGCTCGCGAGGCCGCCAGCGTACTGGCCTTTGCCGAGCGAGAACTGGCGGCACTGGCAGAGGCCATTCGCACGGCCAACCGCGACGACGAACCTGCCTTGCTCGACCGGCTGACGCGCCTGGCGGGGCAGGTGGAAAGCCAATACGCAGCCACGCATTCGCGCTTTTCGGCCAGCAGCGCCTACTTTGAACTGCTGGACCGGCGCATTCAGGACGTTGCCGAATCGCGCCTGGCGGGCATGCAGACCATCCGGGAGTTCATGGACCGGCGCCTGACCCCCGCGCGCAGCACCTGCGAATGGGCCACCCGGCGGCAGGATGCGCTGTCGCAGCGCGTGTCGCGCATGAGCAACCTGTTGCGCACCCGGGTGGAGATCGAGCAGCAGCAAAGCAGCCAGGCGTTGCTGACGACCATGAACCACCGGCAGGACCTGCAGCTGCAAATGCAGTCCACGGTGGAGGGGCTGTCCGTGGCGGCCATCACCTATTACATCGTCGGGCTCGTCAGCTACCTGGCAAAGGGCGCGCAAAAGCTGGGGTGGCCGTTGTCCGCTGAGACCACGGCAGCCCTGGCGATTCCGGTGGTTGCGGCCGGGGTCTGGTGGTCGTTGCGACGTCTGCACCAGCGGGTGTTCCACAAACACCACTGAGGTTGTGCGTCTGGTGATTCGGCAGGCAGCACAGGAGCGGCTTCAGCCCGGCTGCCATCGCTGATGAAGGGGGCGCCCGCGCAGAGGTTCGATGGCCTGCGACGGCCCTGTCGTGCCACACTTGGTTCGAGCCTTCCGGCGGTACCGGGTGGGCAGACACTACCGCGGGCGCCTCGCGCCCCTCTCTAGCGTGACCACTGAAAAAAAGAGCATTGCCTCCGGCCTTGTGCTGGCATTCCTGGGCTCCATCGCATTCAGCGGCAAGGCCATCATCGTCAAGCTGGCCTACCGCCATGGGGTGGACGCGGTCACGCTCATCATGTACCGCATGCTGTTTGCGCTGCCCATCTTTGCCGTGATGGCATGGTGGGCCAGCCGGGGCAAGCCACCGCTCACACGCAAGGACTGGCTGGGCGTGCTGGGCCTGGGCGTCACCGGGTACTACCTGGCGAGTTTTCTGGACTTTGCCGGGCTGGCCTACATCAGCGCCAGCCTGGAGCGCCTCATCCTGTACCTCAACCCCACGCTCGTCGTGCTGCTGGGCTGGCTGCTGTATGGGCGGGGCATCCGCTGGGCACAGGCCGCAGGCATGCTGGTGAGCTACGGCGGGGTGGTGCTGGTGTTCGGGCACGAGGCCAACCTGCAGGGCGCCAACGCCGCCTGGGGTACGTTGCTGGTGTTTCTGAGCGCAGTCAGCTATGCCATTTACCTAGTCTACAGCGGCGAGATGGTGCAGCGCCTCGGTTCGCTGCGGTTGGTGGGGCTGGCGACCACAGTGGCGTGCCTGTGCTGCCTGCTGCAGTTTGTGGTGCTGCGCCCGTTGAGTGCTGCGGTGGTGGCCCCGGAGGTGGTCTGGTTGTCGGTGCTCAATGCGACCCTTTGCACGGCAGCGCCCGTGCTGATGGTGATGATGGCCATTGAGCGCATTGGCGCGGGCATGGCCGCACAGACGGGCATGGTGGGCCCGTTGTCCACCATCCTCATGGGCGTGTGGATTTTGGGCGAACCCTTCACGGTATGGGTGGCAGCGGGTACGGTGCTGGTGATGGCAGGCATTTTCATCTTCACCCGCATGGCGCGCAGGGCCTGAGCGTCGTCGCCCTCACCCGATAGCGGCCCATGCCAGGCCACGAGCCTCCATGCACCCAGTGGCCGTGTGCGCCAGCAGACGGGGGCAGACGCCTGGCGTGTTCTACGAGGTCTTTTTCCGGGGTGCTGCCTTGCGGGCCGGCGCCTCTGGCGGTGCTGCGGGAGACGGAGCCGCCGCCGCTGCAGGGGCAGCCTTGGGACTCATGCGCTGGGCGACTGTCACGGGGGCCGTCCCGGTGAAGCCATCGAGGTTTTTGCCCATGGCCAGTTCCAGCTGCTCCAGGCGTGCCTGTGCAGGGGGGTGCGTGGCCAGTGCCAGCGTGAAGGCCGGGTTGTCGGGCGTGGCGGTGCGCAGGTGCTGCAGCACCGACACCAGTCCGTAGGGGTCAAACCCCGCGCGGGTGGCCAGGGCCACGCCCGTGCGGTCGGCATCGTACTCATCGGTCTGGTCCAGGCCACGCGCATACAGGTTGCGTCCCAGTGCCAGGAACTGCGAGGCCACCACGTTGCCCACGGCGCTGGTCTTGATCTGCGAGGCCACCAACTGCGTGAGCATGCCCGACTGCGCCGTCTTGCGAATGGCCAGCAGGTGGTGCTTGGCGGTGACATGGGTGATTTCGTGGGCCAGGATGCCCGCCAGCTCGGCCTCGTCGGCGCAGCGGTCGATCAGACCCTTGGTCACGAACACATAACCACCCGGCGCCGCAAAGGCGTTGTAGCCCGGGTCGTCCAGCACCACAAAAGTCCATGGCAGGTTGGGGCGTGGTGACTGCAGGCTGATCCAACGCCCAAGCTGGTTCACGTACCGCTGCAGCGCCATGTCCGGGTGCAGCGGCTTGCTGCCCAGCAGCACGGCCGAGAGTTGGCGGCCTATCTCGATCTCGCGGGGCTCGTCGATGCTCTCGACCGAGCGGGTGAGCATGCTGATGAGGTCATCCCCCTGGCCTGCGGGAGCGCCCCCGCCGGTGATGGCGCCCAGCAGACCACCGCCCGTGCTGCTGGTGGTGCTGCCACCCCCCAAGGCGTTGAGCAGGTTCATGACCCCCTGACTCTGCCCCTGGCTGGGCAGCAGGGTCAGGGCCAGAGCGGTGCAGGCTGTTGCAAGCAGCCGGATGCGGGGGGTGGAATGGGGCAGGCGCATGGCGACTCTCGCTCAGTTGGGGCTGAAATTGGGATCAGAGGGGTTGTTGGACGAGCCTGTTGCCCCCGATCCGCCACTGGAGGAGGGGCGGGGCGGCTCGGCCAGCGGGGCCACGTTGCGTGGCTGCAGAGCTGCATTGCTGGCGAACTGGCGGGCCTGGTCGGCATTGACGCGCAGGCCCTCAGCCTGGCTCACGGCTGCGGGGTTGGGTTGGGCCTTGGCGATGTCTTCGGCGCCAAGACCCCGGATACCCACGGTAGAGGTGGCCGTGGTGGTGGAGCCGCTGTTGCCACCAAACAGGCTGCCCAGGCCGCGCATGCCGCTGGTGGCCGCATTGCCCGTGGCGGGCGCGGAGCCCGACTGGGGCCCGAGGTCGAACATGTGAACCCAGCCAGTGGCGCCTTGCGCAGTGCTGACCTTGGTCCAGGGGCCCTTGCGCTCGCTTGTGCGCGTGACCACGGCATTGGCCTCCAAGGGCGCCACGCTGGCGCCGCTTTCTGCGGGGGTGTCGCGCAGCTGGGTGGCGCGTTTGATCACGGCCGCTTCCTGCGCCTGTGCGGTGGTGGCAAACAGTGGCAGTAGGGCCATCGCGGCCGATGCCAGCCAAGGGGCCAGGGCTCTGCAGTGCAGCCGGATCATTTTGTATCTCTCCACTTATGATTTGTTGTGGCTGCAGCTCGCAGCGTGAAACCGGAGATTGTTATGGATTTGGGTATTGCAGGCAAATGGGCGCTGGTGTGCGGCGCGAGCAAGGGGCTGGGTTATGGCTGCGCGCAGGCGCTCGTGCGAGAGGGTGTCAATGTGGTCATCAACGCCCGCAACGCAGAGGCGCTGCATCAGGCTGCTACTCGTTTGATAGCTGACGGTGCAAGCAACACCGGCACTAGGGGCCAAAATGGCGTCCAGCCGCAGGTGCTGGCAGTGGCGGCCGACATCACCACCCCAGAGGGACGCGCAGCGGTGTTCTCGGTGGCGGGCGGCCCGGGGCGGGACTTTGACATCGTGGTCACCAACGCAGGCGGCCCTCCCACCGGCGACTTCCGCGACTGGAACCGCGATGCATGGATCAAGGCCGTGGACGCCAACATGCTGACTCCCATCGAGTTGATCCAGGCCACTGTGGATGGCATGGCTGCCCGTGGGTTTGGCCGCATCGTCAACATCACGTCGAGCGCCGTGAAGGCACCCATCGATATCCTGGGCCTGTCCAACGGCGCGCGCAGCGGTCTCACGGGGTTTGTGGCGGGCGTATCGCGCAGCAAGATTGCGGCGCGCGGGGTGACCATCAATAACCTGCTGCCCGGCAAGTTCGACACCGACCGCCTGGCCGCCACCGTGACTGCGGCGGCCACCAAGGTGGGCAAGAGTGTTGAGGACTTGCGTGCTGCCCAGCAGGCGCAGATTCCGGCGGGACGCTATGGCACGGCCGAAGAATTTGGCGCCATCTGCGCCTTCCTGTGCAGCCTGCAGGCAGGCTACATGACCGGCCAGAACGTGCTGGCCGACGGCGGTGCCTACCCTGGCACGTTCTGACGCCGGCCGGGCTGGGCGCGGCGCTGTGCGCTGCGCGGGCGCCGAGCCCCCGCAGGCCAGGGATGCACCCGTGGTGTTTTGCCGACAGCTTTACCGGCGCGCTGAATAATTGGTGGAATACTGCGGGCCAGCGCCCGCTACTGTCCGCCGCCATGTACCCTGCCCACACCCCCTTTCTGCTGCGCCTGAAACGCCACGCTGCACTGTTGTGCCTGGCGCTGGGGGCATGGGGTGCCGCGCAGGCTGCCGATCCGGTCAACACGCCCGGCGCGGGTGCCACTGCGGCGGTTCCTTACCGCTTGCGCATCGTGGGGGGGCTGGCGGGCATCAGCCAGTACAACCGGCAGGAAGAGCCCTTCTGGACCAAGGAGCTGGCGCGCCTGAGTGCAGGGCGCTTCCAGGCCGAGATCGTGCCCTTTGACCGGGCGGGCGTGCCCGGTGCCGAAATGCTGCGGCTGTTGCAACTGGGCGTGGTGCCTTTTGGCACGACCCTCATGAGTTCGTTCACCGCGCAATACCCCGAATACACCGCGCCCGACCTGGCCGGGCTGAACCCCGATATCGCCACCCTCAAGACCACGCTGGCTGCGTTTCGTCCCTATCTCGAAAAAGCGCTGCGCGAACAACACGGCGTCGAGGCGCTGGCCATCTACGTGTACCCCGCGCAAGTGGTTTTCTGCAAGAAGCCGCTGCGTGCATTGGCCGAACTGACCGGCCGGCGCGTGCGTGTGTCGTCGGCCACCCAGGCCGATTTTGTGGGGGCCCTGGGCGGGGTGCCGGTGCTGACCAGCTTTGCGCAGATCGTGCCGAGCTTGACGGCGGGCAATACCGAATGTGCGATCACCGGCACCATGTCGGGCAACATGCTTGGCCTGCCCGCGCTCACCACCCACGTGCACACCCTGCCGGTCACCTGGGGGCTCGCCGTGTTCGGTGCCAACCAGGCCGCCTGGGCTGCGCTGCCGGCCGATCTGCGTACGCTGCTCAAGCGCGAGCTGCCCCGCCTGGAGGCCGCCATCTGGGCCGAATCCGAACGCGAAACCGCGGACGGCCTGGCTTGCAACCGGGGCGCGCCCAGCTGCAGCGCCGGCACCAAGGGCAGCATGGTCGTGGTGTCCGCATCCTCCCAGGATGAGCGCAGCCGCCAGGAGATCCTTCAATCCACCGTGTTGCCGCGCTGGGTGCAGCGCTGCGGCGCCCGGTGCGCACAGGTCTGGAACCAGACCATCGGGCCGGCGCGTGGTCTGCAGGCAGCGCCTGCGAAATGACCGAGTCCGCTGCACCCTCGCGCATCAAGGCCTATGTCTGGGCGGGCGCCGCAGTGTTTGTGGCGGCTGTGGTGGTGGTGGCTGCCACCCTGGCATGGAACGCCCGCCAGGCCGCGCTGGCCGACAGCGAGGCGCAGGCCACGCGCTTCGTCGCTGGAGCAGAAGCCGCCCTCAACCGGTCGCTGCTGGCGGTGGATGTGCTGCTGGCCAGCATGGATGAGCTGCTGGGCCTGTCCCATGCCATGACCTCTTGGGTGGACCCCGAAACAGCCAGCCAGCGGCTGCGTGGGTCGGCCCGGCAGAACCTCATGGTGCGCTACGTGGCGGTGCTCGACGGCACAGGCAAGACCTTGGCATCGTCCGACCCGGCCGGCGGGGGCCTGCTGGTGCAGTTGCCCGCGGGTTTTCTAGAGGCCGTGCTGGAGCAACCGGTGTCCACGCTGATGGTCAGCGCGCCGGTGGTGAGCTTTGCCAGCTCCGAGCGGGTGCTGTACTTTGCGCGCCACCTGCGCATGGCCGACAGCTCGCGCGTGGTGGTGGTGGCCGAGCTGCCGGTGTCCGTGCTCAGCTCGGTGCTGGTGCAGGGCGTGGACATCAATGGCCTGCAGGTGACGCTGGAGCGAGCCAACGGGCTGCTGCTGCTCAGCGTGCCCAACCGCGAAGACGTGACCGCGCCCCTCCTCGCGCCGCCCATTGGTGACCTGGCGAACCAGGGCATGGCCTGGGAGGCACCCGCACGCCTGACGGGCGAACCTTCGCTCGTGGTGTTCCGGCCCATCCTGTACCAGGACCTGCGCATCGCGGCCAGCATTCCGCTGAGCGCGGCGCTGGCCAACTGGCGCGACCAGCGCGACGCCATTGCGCTGACCACCTTGCTGTTCATTGCCATGATCTTGGCCGCGGGGGTGCTGGCACTGCGGTATGTGGACCGGATGTCGCAGGCCCGCCTGGCGATTGCACAGTCCAAGGCCACGCTGGACCAGGCGCTGGAGTCCATGGTCAGCGGCTTCTTGCTGCTCGACAACCAGCAGCGCGTGGTGCAGTGGAACCTCCAGCTGGAGACCATTCTCCCGTGGCTGCGGGGCGTGATGAAGCCGCTGGTGCCGTTCAGGACGGTGCTGGAGGCCACGGTGGAGCACCATGTGCCCGGCCTGCAGGGCGACGAGCGCAAACGCTGGGTGAACCAGCGCCTGCAGCGGCAAAAGCACCAGCCCGAGCCACGCGAGCAGTCCTACGCCAACGGCAGCACCATCCAGATCACCGAACGCGCCACGCCCGATGGCGGGCTGGTCATCAGCTACCACGACGTGACCGCGCTGCGCAAGGCCAGCACCGAGATCGAGAGCCTGGCCTTCTACGACCCGCTGACCAACCTGCCCAACCGCCGCCTGCTGATGGACCGCATGCAGCAGGCCATCGCTGCCAGCGTGCGCAGCGGGCAGTACGGGGCCCTGCTGTTCCTGGACCTGGACCACTTCAAGACCCTGAACGACACGCGCGGCCACGAAGTGGGCGACATGCTGCTGCGCCAGGTGGCCCAGCGCCTGAAGACCTGCGTGCGGCGCGAGGACACGGTGGCGCGGCTGGGGGGCGACGAATTCGTGGTCATGCTCAGCGACCTGTCGGTCCATCGCGACGAGGCTGCGGCCCAGGCGCGGCGGGTGGGCGAGAAGATCCTGCGCAAGCTCAACGTGCCCTACACCCTGGGCGGCAACGCACACCACAGCACGCCCAGCATCGGCGCCACGCTGATGGGCGGCTCGCTGCAATCGTCGGTGGACCTGCTCAAGGAGGCCGACATTGCGATGTACCAGGTCAAGTCGCAGGGGCGCAACGCGCTGTGTTTTTTTGACCCGCAGATGCAGATCGTCATCAGCATGCGGGCGCAGCTGGAGAGCGACCTGCAGATGGCGCTCACGGCGCGGCAGTTCGTGCTGCACTACCAGCCCCAGTTCCACCTGGACGGCCGTGTGGTGGGCGCTGAGGCCCTGATCCGCTGGCAGCACCCCGAGCGCGGGCTGGTCGCGCCCGGCGAATTCATTGGCGTGGCCGAAGAGAGCGAACTCATCGTGCCCATGGGGCACTGGGTGCTGCGCACGGCCTGCGAGCAGCTGGCTGCCTGGCAGGGGGACGAGCGCTACCGGCACCTGCAGGTGTCCGTCAACGTGAGTGCGCGGCAGTTTCGCCAGCGCGACTTCGTGGCCCGCGTGGTGGAGGTGCTGCGCGAGACCGGGGCGCGGCCCCATTTGCTCAAGCTCGAACTGACCGAGTCGCTGGTGCTGGACAATGTGGACGACACCATCGCCAAGATCGGCCTGCTCAAGACCAAGGGGGTGCGCTTCTCGGTAGACGACTTCGGCACCGGCTATTCATCGCTGGCCTACCTCACACGGCTGCCGCTGGACCAGCTCAAGATCGACCAGTCCTTTGTGCACAACCTGGGCGTGCGGCACACGGACGATGTGATCGTGCAGACCATCCTGGGCATGGCTCGCAACCTGGAGCTGGATGTGATTGCCGAAGGGGTGGAAACCGAGGCGCAAAAGGATTTCCTGGCCCGGCACGGCTGCGTGTACTTCCAGGGCTATCTGCTGGGGCGGCCCACCCCGGTGGCTGCGTTGGAGGCGCTGATGGAGTCCGCCGCCGCTGCACCCGTGCAGGGTTGAGCCAAGTAGCCAAGTACCCAGTTTGCTATATTTTATATAGCAATTAAGATAGGGAATACCGGCGCTACTGTCGGTTTTGTCGAAAATTGGCGCCGTCAGCGCCGCGACGACACCACGATGCCGCCCACGATCAATGCAAACGCGACACCGTGGAACGCCTGGGGTGTTTCACCCAGAAAAGCCGCCGACAGCAGCCCCGCGAACAGCGGCGTGAGGTTCACGAAAAAGCTGGCCAAGGCCGGCCCCGCGCGTTGCACCCCCACACCCCAGAACCGGTAGGCCAGCACTGCCGGCCCCACGGCGATGAACGCCAGCGCGGCGACCAGCGGCCAGCCCCATGCGATGTGCGTGCGCCCGCTGGCCCATTCGGCCCCCGCAAAGCTGCCCGACCAAGCCAGCCCAAACACCATCTGCGCCATCAAGAACGCAGCCCAGTCGCCCCGGATGCTGGTGGGCTCGGTGGTGCGCGACAGCAGCCAGCTGTAGAACGCCCACGAGATGGTGGCCAGCAGCATGAACAGGTCGCCCGGCACCAGGCGGAACGTCAGCAGCTGCGACCACTCGCCCCGGCTGAGCACCAGCAGCACTCCGCACATCGACAGCAGTGCGCCCAGCACCTGGCGGCGGGTCACGGCGGCCCCGAAAAACAGCGCCCCCACGGCCAGCATCCATACCGGCATGCTCGACCCCACCAGCGTCACGTTGATGGGTGTGGACGTCTGCAGCGCCATGTACTGCAGCGCGTTGTAGGCCCCGATGCCCAGCAGGCCCAGCAGCGCGTAGCGGCGCCAGTGCGGCCACAGCGGGCTGTCGGCGCGGAGCACGCCATGGGCCAGGGGCAGCAGGATGGCAAAGGCCAGCACCCAGCGGATGAAGTTCAGGGTGATGGGGGGAATCAGTTCATGGACCAGCCGCCCCACCACCGCGTTGCCAGCCCACAGCAAGGGCGGAATCACCAGCAGCACGGCCGTGCCGGGTGTGATTTTTTGAGTCATGGGGCTGCACTGTAACGGTGCGGGCGGGGCCCTGCTGCGCTCGGGGCAGAAGGCCCCTGCACGCACCGGTGCTGCACAGGCCGTCGGCAACCGCGCGCAATTCGTGGCAGGATGGCCGCCGTTGTGATTTCCCCCGCCCCTTTTTTTGGAGACTGTCAGTCATGAGCCTTGCCGTCCAGATCCGCCAGCACGGTGGTCCCGAAGAACTCCACATCGTTGACGTCACCGTGGGCGAGCCCGGCCCCGGCGAGGTCCGCATCCGCCACCACGCCATTGGCCTCAATTTCATCGACGTGTACCACCGCACGGGCCTGTACCCGCTGAACATGCCCGCCACCATCGGCATGGAAGGTGCCGGCGTGATCGAGGCCGTGGGCGAAGGCGTCACGCACCTGAAGGTGGGCGACCGCGCTGCTTACGCCAGCAACCCGCCCGGCGCCTACTGCGAAGTGCGTGTGATGCCCGCCAAATGCGTGTGCAAACTGCCCGATGCCATCAGCTTCGAGACCGGGGCCGCCATGATGCTCAAGGGCCTCACGGCGCAATACCTGCTCAAGAAAACCCGGCCCGTGGAAGGCCTGCAGCCCGGTGATCATGTGCTGTTCCATGCAGCCGCAGGTGGTGTGGGCCTCATCGCCAGTCAGTGGGCCAAGGCGCTCGGCCTGCAGCTCATCGGCACGGCGGGCTCGGATGCCAAGTGCCAACTGGCCCTGGCCAACGGTGCGGCGCACGCGATCAACTACAGCACCGAGGACTTCGCCGCGCGTGTGAAGGAGATCACCGGTGGCAAGGGTGTGAAGGTGGTGTACGACTCGGTGGGCAAGGACACCTGGGACAAGTCGCTCGAATGCCTGCGCCCCTTCGGTCTCATGGCCAGCTTTGGCAACGCCTCGGGCCCGGTGGCACCGTTTGCGCCGGGCAGCCTGGGTGCCAAGGGGTCGCTCTACGTCACGCGCCAGACCCTGTTCACCCACATCGCCACGCGCGAGGCCACGCAGGCCATGGCCGATGACCTGTTTGCCGTGGTCGCCAGCGGGCAGGTCAAGATCCACATCGACCAGCGTTATCCGCTGGCCGACGTGCAGCAGGCGCACCGCGACCTGGAAGCACGCAAGACCACCGGCTGCACCATCCTCACGCTGTGAGCGCGGCCCCCCAGACACCCACCTTCGACCAGTGGCTGGCGGGTGCGCGCCGTGCGGCGCAGCAGCCCCCGGCTCAGCCCCGCCAGCCGCTGGTGGTGGCAGGGCAGGTGGTGGGGTCGGTGGCACCAGGGTTTTTGAGTCAGATCAGCCTGAAGCGCTTGTTTGATAAGCGCTATCAGCTATCAGAAACAGAGCAATCTGAGGGCTCTGCGTGGCATTTGCAGGCACCGCCCGCCGACGCCACGGATGCCCTCAACACCCTGGCCGCCGCGCTGCGCGATGTGGGCCTGTGTGGCCCCTGGCGCGACGAGCAGCTGGCGGTGACCAACCCAGCGGGCGAGGTCATCGGCACGGTGGAGCGCGGTGCCGTGCGCGTGCTGGGCGTGGCCACCCGGGCCGTGCACCTGGTGGGCGTGGCGCCTGACGGGCGCATGTGGGTGCAAAAGCGCTCCATGACCAAACCCAACAACCCCGGGCTGTGGGACACGCTGATGGGCGGCATGGTGTCGGCCGCCGACTCGCTGCCGCAGGCCCTGGCCCGCGAAACCTGGGAAGAGGCCGGTTTGCGGGTCGATGCATTGGCCGACGTGGCGCACGGTGGGCGGGTGCTGTTCAGCCGCCCCAGCCGCGAGGGCGGCGGCGCGGGCTTCATGGTCGAGCGCATCGACTGGTTCCGCGCCCAGGTGCCCCACGGCGTGGAGCCCGACAACCAGGACGGCGAGGTCGAGCGCTTTGACCTGTTGTCTCTGGACGTGGTGCGCGAACGCGTGGCCCACGGGCTGTTCACGCTGGAGGCCGGGCTGGTGATTGCGGGGTTTCTGGGGGCCTAGCCGGGGCGGCAGCCACTCATCCTGGTATGAGGTGATTTGCTATCTATTCGATAGCTGAGAAGGCATTTTCAATCGGCGCTTGCGGCCGCTTTCAATCCAATTTCTTGTCCAGCGTCCGCGCGCCCCGCTGTACCGCCACCGCTTTCACCAGGTCCCAGGCCGCCTGCGCCACGGGCGAGAGTGCACGGTGGCGACGGTGCACCAGCATGATCTCGCGGTCCACGCGCGGCACCAGGGGGCGCACCGCCAGCCGTGCCAGGCCTTCGGGCGGCAGGGCCAGGGTGGGGATGACCGAGATACCCAGGCCCGCGTCCAGCATGCGGAAGATGGTGGTGGGGTGGCCCACCTCCTGGGCCACCGCGCAGGCCACCCCGTGCTCGGCCAGGGCGCGGTCGATCAGGCGGCGGCTGCCGGAGTCGTGGTCCAGCAGCACCAGCGCTTCGCCCTGCAGGTCGGTCCAGCGCACCTGGCGTTTGCCCGCCAGCCGGTGGCCGGGTGGGCAGGCCAGGCAGAAGGGTTCGGTCAGGATGGTCTCGCAATGCAGCGCCTCGCGCTCGCTGGGGTCGATGACCACGCCGAAATCCACTTCGCCCGACAGCACGCTGGCCAGCACCGCGCTCTGGATGCGGTCCAGCAGCACCAGCTCCAGCCCGGGCAGGGTGCGCTGGCATTCGGCGATGCAGTCGGGCATGAGGTTGGCCGACAGCGTGGGGCTGCTGGCCACGCGCACGCGTCCGCGCCGCTGGGTGGCCAGCTCCCGCACGTCCAGCAGTGTGTTCTCCAGCTCCTCCAGCACGCGTGGCAGGCGGGCCGACAGGCGCTGGCCGGCATCGGTCAGCGTCACCTCGCGCGTGGTGCGGTTGAGCAGCTTCAGGCCCAGCTGGGCTTCCAGTTCGGTGATGCAGCGGCTCACGGCCGGTTGGGTCAGGCCCACCGCATCGCCCGTGCGGCTGAAGTTGCGGGTGGAAGCCACCGACTGAAACACATGCAGCTGGCGCAGGGTGATATTCATGAGCTCGAATCATAAATCCATCAGAGAAATCCATTTCTCTTTGGAATCGGGCTAAAGTCCAATGCGTGTCTTTGGGGTTTGTGTGCCCCACGTTTCTGCATTTTTTTGCGCTGCCGCTGCGCTGTCACCCATGGCCCGTTCCCGTTTTCTCCCCGACAACTTCACCCTGGCCTTGCTGGGCACCGTCACCCTTGCCAGCGTGTTGCCCGCCTCGGGCGTGGCGGCCCAGGCGCTGGAGGGCGTCACCGTGGCGGCTGTGGCGCTGCTGTTCTTCCTGCACGGGGCCAAGCTCTCGCGGGATGCCATCGTGGCGGGGCTCTCGCACTGGCGGCTGCACCTGGTGGTGGTGGGTACCACGTTTGTGCTGTTCCCGCTGCTGGGCTGGGCGTTGCGGCCAGTGTTGCTGCCGCTGGTCACACCCGGCCTTTACACCGGCATCCTGTACCTGTGCGTGCTGCCCGCCACGGTGCAGTCGGCCATTGCGTTCACGGCCATGGCGCGCGGCAACATGCCAGCGGCCATCTGCAGTGCGTCGGCATCGACCCTGCTGGGCATCGTGATCACGCCGTTGCTGGTGGGGCTGCTGCTGCCCGAGGCGCAGCAGCAGGCGGGCGCTGCGCAACATGACACGCTGGCCAACATCGGCCGCATCACCTTGCAGTTGCTGGTGCCCTTTGTGGCAGGCCACCTGCTGCGTCCGTGGATTGGCGGTTTTGTGCAGCGCCGGGCGGCA
The DNA here is from genome assembly GCF_001428225.1 of Acidovorax sp. Root70. Classification (NCBI taxonomy): domain Bacteria; kingdom Pseudomonadati; phylum Pseudomonadota; class Betaproteobacteria; order Burkholderiales; family Comamonadaceae; genus Acidovorax; species Acidovorax sp. Root70. The sequence goes on along the minus strand of NZ_LMHQ01000030.1, from coordinate 264,380 downwards.
GCGCTCAAGCTGGTGGACCAGGGCTCCATCCTGCTGGTGGTGTTCACCGCCTTCAGCGCTGCGGTGGTCGAGGGGCTGTGGCGGCAGTTGCCAGCGTCTGCGCTGCTGGGCCTGGTGGTCGTGTGTGCCGTGCTGCTGACCTTGGCGCTGGTGACCACCACCTGGGTCGCGCGGCGCATGGGGTTCTCCAAGGAGGACGAAATCACCCTGGTGTTCTGTGGCTCCAAGAAGAGCCTGGCCAGCGGCGTGCCCATGGCCAAGGTGCTGTTTGCATCGCACGCAGTGGGCGCCATCGTGCTGCCCATCATGGTGTTCCACCAAATGCAGCTGATGGTGTGCGCGGTGCTGGCGCAGCGCTATGCGCGGCGCGGTGCGTAGGCGACTAGGATGCTATCTTTTGTATAGCTGCAGGCGCATGAAGAACATGCGCCTGCGGCCCAAAAGGCTTCAACTCTGCTCGTTGAGCGTGCGCAGGCGGCTGGGCGCCAGGGCACCGGCCGATTCCAGGATGGGGTAGGCCACCGAGCACAGCAGCGAGTTGATGCGTTTGAGTTCGCTGATCAGGTCGATGTGCAGCGAGCTGGTCTCAATGCTCTGCACCGTGTTGTCCGACAGGCGTGCCAGGTGGGTGGCCGAATAGGCGTGTTCCAGATCCCGGAACCGGGCTTTTTCTTCCAGCAACTTTTGCGCGTCGCGCACGCTGCCGTTCAAGAACACACTCATCGCCAGCCGCAGGTTGTCGATCAGGCGGGCGTGCAGCTCGTTGATCTCTTCCATGCCCGCCTCAGAGAACTGGCGGCCCTTCTTGATCTTCTTGTCCTCGATGTCGATCAGCACGCGCTCGATGATGTCGCCGATCTGCTCCATGTTGATGGTGAAGCTGATGATGTCGGCCCAGCGGCGGCCCTCGCGTTCGTCCAGCGCCTCGCGCGAGATCTTGGTCATGTAGTACTTGATGGCCGAGTACAGGCCGTCCACCTCGTCGTCGAGTTTGCGTAGGTCTTCGGCGAGCTTGAGGTCATCGGTCCGGATCACCTTGTGCAGGCCCAGCAGCATCGATTCGACCACGTCGGCCTGGTGCAGGGCTTCGCGTGCGGCGCACGAGATGGCGAGGGACGGCGTGGCCAGGGCGGAGGGGTCCAGATGCTGGGGCCGGGTGCCGGCAGCCGCCTGCGTCTTTTCGGCGGGCAGCAGCCGCTGCACCGTACGCGCCACCGTGCCTGTCAGGCCAATGCAGACAATGCCCACCACCACGTTGAAGGCCAGGTGAAACAGCACCACCAGGGCGGCGGTCTCGGGCACGTAGGGCCGCACGTGCTGCAGCCACAGGCCGGTGAGGGGCGTCATGATGAGCACGCCAATGATCTTGAAGAACAGGTTGCCCAGGGGCACCTGGCGCGTCTGCACGTTGGACTTCATGGTGGTCAACACGGCGAGCACACCGCTGCCCAGGTTGGCGCCCAGCACCAGCCCCAGCGCCACATCGGCCGGAATACCGCCCGAGCCCGCCAGCGCCGCCGTGAGCAGCACGGTGGCAAGGCTGGAATACGCCACGATGGCCAGAATGGCGCCGGTAAAGATCTCCAGCAGCAAGTCGCTGGTGAGCGCGCCCAGCAGCGTGCGCACGGTGGGCGACTGGGTGAGCACCGTGGTCGATTCGGTGATGAGGCGCAGCGCCAGCAGCATCAGCCCCAGGCCGATCAACACGCGGCCTACGCGGCCCACGGCGGTGTCCTTGCGCGAGATGAACAGCACCACGCCCACAAAGATGAACAGCGGCGACAGCCACGACAGGTCCATGGAGAACACCACGGCCATCACGCTGGTGCCCACGTCGGCGCCCAGCATCACGGCCAGCGCCGCAGGCAGGCCCACCAGGCCCTGTCCCACAAAGGACGACACGATGAGCGCGGTGGCCGTGCTGGACTGCACCACCGCCGTCACGCCAATGCCAGAGAGCACAGCGGTGAAGCGGCTGCTGACGCTGTGTGCAATCAGCTGGCGCAGGTTGGCGCCGAACACGCGCAGGATGCCGGTGCGCACCAGGTGGGTGCCCCAGATCAGCAGCGCCACGGCTGCCAGGAGATTGAGGAGATGCTTCATGAAAACCGTTGTTTCTTCTTCTTGTGATGGGCGTAAACCCTGCGATGACCAGACCCAGGGGCCAATGCAAGAAGCGCGCGCACCGGGCTGTCATAAAACTGACACATAAGCATACTCCTGATTCCATAGCGCCGGAGCAGATGCCCATGTCGGCGCTGGGTGCGTTGTGGCGCTCCAAACGGCACGGCCCGCGTGTAGCGGGCCGTTGGGATAGGAGAAGGGCTGGGCGGCCTCAGCGCTCGCGCCGCACCCTCAGCAGCTCATCCAGGATCAGGCAGGCAGCGCCGACAGTAATGGCTGAGTCCGCCAGGTTGAACGACGGGAAGTACCAGCCCGCGTAGTGGAACTGCAAAAAGTCCACCACGTAACCATGCATGAGCCGGTCCACCACGTTGCCCACCGCTCCGCCGAGGATGCTGGACAGCGCAAAGCTGAACAGCTTCTGGCCCGGGTGCGCACGCAGCTGCCACACGATGAAGATCGTGGCTGCCACGCCAATGCCGGTGAACAGCCAGCGCTGCCAGCCGCCAGCGTCCGACAGGAACGAGAACGCTGCGCCGGTGTTGTGGGCGCGCACGATGTTGAAGAAGCCGGTGATGAACGTGGCGTCGCCCAGCTGGTAGTGGTTGAGGATCAGCGTCTTGGTGATCTGGTCGGCCACCAGCAGAAACACCGCCCATGCCAGCCAAGGCCACATGCCCGCACCGGTGCGCCCGGTCTGGCCGGTTTGCGTAGAGCGCGCCATCACGCGTGCGCCCGGCTTTCGCCGTCGCCATAAAGGTTGCTGGTACAACGACCGCAGATGGTGGGGTGCGCGGCATCGCTGCCCACGTCGGCCCGGTAGTGCCAGCAACGCTCGCATTTGGCGTCCGAGCTGGGTTGGACGCTGATCTGAAGGGTGCTTCCAGCGACCAGTTCGATGGCGGAGAGGATGAAGACGAACTTCAGGTCCTCACCCAGACTGGCCAGCAGCGCATGGTCCTCGGGCGCAGCGGTGAGGGTCACGGTCGCCTGCAGCGACGAGCCCACCTGGCCGGCGGCACGCAGGGCCTCGATCTCCTTGTTCACTGCATCGCGGATCTCGCGGATGCGCGACCACTTGGCCAGCAGGCCTTCGTCGGCACCGGCGCCCACGCCCGCGACGTTGCCGTAGGTCTCCAGGAAGATCGAGTCGGAGCTGCCGAACACTTTCCAGGCTTCTTCGGCCGTGAACGACAGGAACGGCGCCATCCAGCGCAGCATGGCGTGCGTGATGTTGTAGAGCGCCGTCTGCGCGCTGCGACGCGCCAGGCTCCTGGGCGCCGTGGTGTACAGGCGGTCCTTGAGCACGTCCAGGTAGAAGCCGCCCAGGTCTTCCGAGCAGTACAGCTGCAGTTTGGCGACCACGGGGTGGAACTCGTACACCTTGTAGTGCGCGAGCACCTCGGCCTGGAACTCGGACGCGCGCGTGAGCGCGTAGCGGTCGATCTCCAGCATCTGGTCAAACGGCACCGCGTCCTTGGCCGGATCAAAGTCACTCACGTTGGCCAGCAGGAACCGCAGCGTGTTGCGAATGCGGCGGTAGGCGTCCACCACGCGGGCCAGGATCTTCTCGTCGCCCGCGATGTCGCCCGAGTAGTCGCTCGCGGCCACCCACAGGCGGATGATCTCGGCGCCCAGCTTCTTGTTGATCTCTTGTGGGTCGATGCCGTTGCCCAGCGACTTGCTCATCTTGCGGCCCTGGCTGTCCACGGTGAAGCCGTGGGTCAGCAGGCCGCGATAGGGCGCACGGCCTTCCAGGGCCGATGCCAGCAGCAGCGAGCTGTGGAACCACCCGCGGTGCTGGTCATGGCCTTCCAGGTACAGATCGGCCTCGGGGCCGGTGTCGTGGTGCACGCTGGGGTGCGTGCCGCGCAGCACGTGGCTGAAGGTCGAGCCAGAGTCGAACCACACTTCCAGGATGTCGGTGCTCTTGGTGTAGTGCGGTGCGTCGGCAGCACCCAGGATTTCTTCGGTGGTCACGCGGCTCCAGGCCTCGATGCCGCCCTTTTCGACGATGTCGGCGGCCTGGTCCATGATTTCCATGGTGCGCGGGTGCAGCTCGCCCGAATCCTTGTGCAGGAAGAACGGGATGGGCACGCCCCAGCTGCGCTGGCGCGAGATGCACCAGTCCGGCCGCCCGGCGATCATGTCGTGCAGGCGGGCCTTGCCGTTCTCGGGGTAGAAGCTGGTGTGCTCGATCGCATCGAGGGCGATCTGGCGCAGCGTCTTGGCGGGCTTCATGCCGGGCAGGGTGAACACGCCTTCGCCTTCGTCCATGCGCACGAACCACTGGGCCGCCGCGCGGTAGATCACGGGCGTCTTGTGGCGCCAGCAGTGGGGGTAGCTGTGCGTGATGTCCTTGGTGGTCATCAGGCGGCCCGCGTTGCGCAGGGCTTCGATGATGACGGGCACAGCCTTCCAGATGTGCTGGCCGCCGAACAGCGGAAAGTCGGCCGCGTAGGTGCCGTTGCCCTGCACGGGGTTCAGGATCTTGTCGAGCGCCATGCCATGCGCGCGGCAGGAGTTGAAGTCTTCCAGGCCGTAGGCGGGCGACGAGTGCACGATACCTGTGCCGTCGTCGGCCGTGGCGTAGTCGGCCAGGTACACGGGCGACAGGCGGCGGTAGCCAAAGCTGCCGTCTTCGCTGGCCACATCGTACAGCGGGTGCTCAAATTCCAGGCCGCCCAGGTTCTTGCCCAGGGTGGTAGCCAGCACGCTGCCGGTGAGGCCGTAGCGCTCCAGGCACGAGGCCACCAGCGGCTCGGCCACGAGCAGGATACGTTCGCCCGCGTCCACCAGTGCGTAGGTGATCTCGGGGTTCAGGTTCAGGGCCTGGTTGGCGGGGATGGTCCAGGCGGTAGTGGTCCAGATGACGACGAACGCGTCCTTGGTCAGCGACGGCAAGCCAAACGCGGAGGCCAGCTTGGCCGGGTCGTGCGACTTGAAGGCCACGTCCAGTGTGGTGCTCTTCTTGTCCTGGTATTCGATCTCGAACTCGGCGAGCGAACTGCCGCAGTCAAAGCACCAGTACACGGGCTTGAGGCCACGGTATACAAAGCCGCGCTCCATCACGCGCTTGAAGGCGCGGATCTCGCCCGCCTCGTTGGCGGGGTTCATGGTCTTGTAAGGGTTGTCCCATTCGCCCAGCACGCCCAGGCGCTTGAAGTCCACCATCTGCTGCGCGATCTGTTCGGTGGCAAACGCGCGGCTCTTAGCCTGCATGTCGTCGCGGCTCAGGTTGCGGCCGTGTTTCTTTTCGATGGCGTTTTCGATCGGCAGGCCGTGGCAGTCCCAGCCCGGCACGTACAGCGCATCAAAGCCTTCGAGCTGGCGCGCCTTGGTGATCATGTCCTTGAGGATCTTGTTGACCGCGTGGCCCATGTGGATCTGGCCGTTGGCATAGGGCGGGCCGTCGTGCAGGATGAACTTGGGCGCGCCCCGGCGGGCATCGCGCAAGCGCTTGTAGATCCCTTGGTCTTCCCATTCCTTGACCCAGCCGGGTTCGCGCTTGGGCAGGTCGCCGCGCATCGGAAAGGGGGTGTCGGGCAGGTTCAGCGTGCTGCGGTAATCCGGAGCGGAGGGAGCGGTGGTACTGGCGTTGTCGGACATGAGGGAGCCTTAAAACGGGGCATTCCGGGGCAGGCCCGGAGCAAAACGGGAAAGAGCGTGGCGTGGAGAGATGTCGTGCCTGCCGGGCAGGCGCTGCGCAGGCAGCTCCCTCAAATTCGGTCGCGCGTGGTCTGGCGCCGGGTCTCGGTATGGTTGGGTGCCGTCGCAAAGTAGGCGCGGGCATCCGCACAGTCCTTGGCAATGCCCGCCGTCAGGGCATCCAGACCGTCGTACTTCAGCTCGTCGTGCAGTTTGTGCAGCAGTTCCACCCGCACGATTTTACCGTACGCTCCTTCGGCGCCCAGTCCGGCCGGCCACTGCAGGCAATGGGTTTCCAGCAGCACGCGGCCACCGTTGACGTCCTGGGGGTCCAGCGAGGGGCGCACGCCCAGGTTGGCCACGCCTGGCAGGGGCTCGGCCGCAAGGCCATGCACCAGCACGGCGAAGATGCCGCTGGCGGCGGGCTTCCAGTGGGCAAATCGCAGGTTCAGCGTGCGAAAGCCGTCCCCGGCTCCCTCGGCGGTGGCGCCCAGCTCGCGTCCCAGCTTTCGGCCGTGTACCACATGGCCGCTGATGGTGTAGGGCCGTCCCAGCAGCCGCGCGGCAGATTCCATGTCGCCAGCGCTCAGGGCCTGGCGCACGGCGGAGCTGGAGACACGCAGGCCATGCACCTCGTAGCTGTTCATGCGCGCCACGTCAAAGCCTTGGGCTTGCCCCGACGCATCGAGCATGGCGTAGTCGCCTGCGCGCTGGCGCCCGAAGCGGAAATCATCGCCCACCAGCACGTAGCGCGCGCCCAGGCCGCGTACCAGCACCTCGTCGATGAATGCCTCGGGTGACTGGGCCGCCAGTCGCGCATCAAACGGCAGCACCACGGTCTGCTGCACCCCGCAGCGCTCCAGCTCGGTGAGCTTGTCCCGCAGGGTGCCGATACGGGCCGGGGCCAGTTCGGGCTTGTGGTGAGCGCCAGCAAAGTAGTCGCGCGGGTGGGGCTCGAAAGTGAGCACACAACTGTCCACCCTCCGGTGTGCTGCCTCGCTGTTCAAAAGGGCCAGCATCGCCTGGTGGCCACGGTGCACGCCGTCGAAGTTACCGATGGTCAGCGCACAGGCATCGGCGATGCCAGGGTGGTGGAATCCGCGAAAGATCTTCATCGGTTTGTTATCTTTTTGATAGCAGCATGCGCATGTCCATCAAGCGCAGGACGCCAATTTGTCATGAAAACGGAGTATATTGTGACCCACGGCTGGCCCCGCGCAGGGCTGCCCGCGAGACATCTGCGTTCCGAATCCTTGTGTACTTTGTGTTCCAGGAGGCGTGTTTTGAAGGTCTTGAAGCTGTCAGCCCAGGGGCTGCCCCAATCGTGGATTTCACTCGAACAGGCGGTGATTCACTATGCCGCTGGTGAGGTGCGCTGGGAGTCCGGCGCCCAGATCGCCAGGTTCCGGGGTGGGCACAACGCCATCACGGGTGAGCAATCGGTGATCGCCATCAACAGCATCATTGGCACCAAGGGCGTACCCAGCATCAACCCGTTCGACCTCAAGCCCAGCCTGACCAACGGCAAGCTTTTTGCGCGCGACCGCAATGTGTGCGCTTATTGCGGTGGGCATTTTCACGAAGAGGACCTGACACGCGAGCACATCGTGCCTTTTGCCCGCAACGGCCAGGACCACTGGATGAACGTGGTCACCGCCTGCCGCCCTTGCAACCACCGCAAAGGGCCCCGCACGCCCGAGCAGGCGCACATGCCGCTGCTCTACACGCCCTACGTGCCCAGCCTGTGGGAAGACTTCATTTTGCGTAACCGGCGCATCCTGGCGGACCAAATGGACTTCTTGATGGCCCACGTGCCGAAGTCGTCACGCTTGTTGGCGTAACGCTTGGGTCCACACCGCCCGCGTGCACAGTGCGGCGGGACCTTGCCAAGCGGTCAAGCTGCCTTGTAGGCAGTCACCACGAACCCGGGGACGGGGGTGTGGTTTTCTTCGCGCAGCACGGTTTCCTCGATCTCGACGGTGGCAAACCCAGCAGATTCGCACACCGCTTCCACGTGGCTGCGTTTGTGCGCATAACGGCCGACAGGTTGCAAAACCATGTCGGGGCCTTGTTCGGGGGCCGCCTCGAACGAGAAGACCATCATGCCGCCCGGTGCTAGCACGCGGTGCGCGTTAGGGATGGCTTGCGTCACTTCGCCAGCGTAGATGAACACGTCCAGCGCAGCAATCACCTGATAGAGCGCGGCGGGCGTCTCGCGCAGTGCGTCATGCAGGTTGACGGTATGGAAACGGTCGTAAACGTTGTGCCGTGCAGCCTGCTCGATCATCTTCATCGCGGGGTCAACCCCCACCAGCGCCCCATCCAGCCGGCCGAGGCAAACCCCGAGCAGGCCCGTGCCGCATCCCAGGTCGAGCACGTTGATTTTCTTGTCGGGGTGGCGCGCCAAGATCTTGTCGCCCACCTGCTTGGGCAACTGGTATTTGAGACCGCGCACCATGTGCAGGTCGTAGAACTCTGCCATGTTGTCGAAAATCGCGCGCGTCAGCTCGGCCGGTTGCTGGCCGGGCGTCTCACCATGGGCCAACCGGGCGTAATACTGGTACACGGCGTCGTCTGGCGCCAAACCCAGCAAAGCCGCGACGCTGTCGCGTGCTCCAGTGGGGTTGCCTGCGGCAATGCAGGCCTGCACATGGCCCACCAATGACTGCGCATCTGCAGGATGCTCCTGCACCAGGGCATTCCACATCGAGATGGACGCTTCGTGCTGGCCCTGGTCGCTCAGATCACGTGCCAACAGGCGCCGCAGCGCCACATCACCAGGGACCAGGTCGAGTCCACGGCGCAGGTGGCGGATTGCCATGTCGAGATGCCCGGCGCGGTGCGCGATGTCGATGACGCCCGCGAGCACCTGCAGGTTCTGGGGTTCAAGCGTAGCGACTTTCTCCGCGGTTTCAATCGCCTCCTGGAACTGGTTTTGGCGCGCCAGCAGCAAGGCCAATTCCAGCAGTCCAGGGCCCCAGTCCGGCGCCAGAGACACCGACTTGCGAAGCGCTTCAAAAGCACCTTTGACATTGCCCGACTTTTCCGCCAGCAGTCCGCCAAGCATGAAAACGCGGGGGTCTTGTGGCCATTGGGCGTTGGCCTTGTTGAGCGTCAGCGCGGCATTCTTGAGATCGCCTTGTGCAATCTGCTCGCGGGCCTGGGTCAGGTGCTGAAGGTTGGGATCGGTCGCTGTGGCGCTCATGGATACTGAAACTTTGAAAAGGGACCGCCGGGCGGTCTGCCGGACACAAGAGGACCGACGTCAACAGAAATTGCGGAGCACAATTATCCAGGATTCCGCTGGCGCAGTTTTCTGGCGACGTAGCGCTGGTGGCGCCTCATCTCCCGCTCGGGCTGATGCGCTGCGAGGCCAGCGTCAATGTGAAGCAGGCGCCTAAGCCCTCGCTGGACTGGACGGTGATGTCGCCCCCGTGCAAGCGTGCAATCCGGCGCGCAACCCATAGTCCAAGGCCAAATCCCTTACTTTGGTCCGTGCGGTCGCCTCGCTCAAACTGTTCAAAAATGCGGTTCATCACGTCCAGCGACATTCCAGAGCCTTCGTCCGCCACGGAGATTTCAAGCAGTCCCGTTGCCCCCTTTTGTGCCGCAATGAAGATTTCCCCGGCGGTTGCATATTTCACGGCGTTATCCACCAGGTTGGACAGGGCAATGTGCACCAGGGTGGCGTCGCAGACCCATTCCGTTGGCGCAGAGTCGGTAAAAAGCTGCAAGCGGTGGCGGGGCGACCAGCGCACCAGTTGAGCGGCGTGGTGAAGCAAGTCGATGACTTTCACCGGAGAGGCCTGCAGCGCGAGGCCGCTGTGGTCGAGTCGCTCATTTATCAGGCAGCTGTCGACCAATGCGGTCAGGCGCCTGCTGGCCCTACGTATTTGCACGGCCCGATCGACCTGGGGCTGCAGCTCGGCGGAAGGAAAGCTCTGCTGCTCTGCCGCAGCGCTATCGATCACCGTCAATGGGGTTCGGAACTCATGGCTGATCATGTGGAAGAACTGCCGTTGTTCATCTCGCAAGGCGCGCTCGCTTTCAAGCGATGTTGCAAGCGCGACTTGGGCCGCAGATAGCTCCGTAGTCCGCTGCAGGATGCGTTCCTCCAGCGATTGCTCGGACAGCGCCAGCCGCTCTATGGCCTGGTCCTTCGCGCGCTGGGCTCTGCGATAACGGGTCACCATCCCGACGAACACCGCGCTGGCCAGCAGAGCGGTGAATGCGATGGCCTCAAGTTGCCAGATCCATGTCGCATCGATATTCCATTGAATCTGACCCGTCATGAGAATGGCGATGGGCACGCCGCACAGGCAATGCAGGCCGTATGCCAGGAGTAAAAGCACATGCGGACCGATGCGGTCTCGGCGCTGCAATGCCAGACAGCACAGTGATATTCCTACGATGTCGCTGGCAAGTAGAGAAATCAGATTGACCCACGCCACGTCGGGGTAAAAGCCCAGAGGTCCGCTGAAAGCGCCCAGCACATTCACTCCGATGAGGAGGGTCAGGAATCTGCCGGTCCACTGGTAGGGCGTATGGCGTGTCAGCTGCTCTTTGATTTGCCATGCCAGCGCCGCGGGTAGCAAAAAAGCCCCCATGCTGACAGCGTTGCTGTCCCAGAAGCTAAAGTCCGGTGGGGTCCAGAGACTTGAGTAGCCCCGCACGTTGAACACGTGAATGGCGCTGGCAGTCACCAGGACCGCGAGCGAGAAGAGCGCACGCGTCCGGAAAATGATGGTGGCAGCCCAGATGCCCACTAAAAGAGCGGACATGGCGCCGAAATAAAGCCCCATGAGCAGTTCCGCGGATGCTAGGGTGGTTGCAAGAGTGTGGGTATCGAGAATGTCCGCTTGGAACTGCGTCGCGCTGGTTGTATGAATCCGGATGAGAGCTTCCCGGCCGGGTGTCAAACGAAACAGATGTTGCCTAACGCCCGGTTTGCGATCCGTGGGCACCAGATCCCCGCTCTCCTGCAGATGCCACGCACCATCGCTGCCCTTCTGGTACAGGGTCACAAAGTCAAGATAGGTCGGCTGTGCCAGCAGCCAGAGATCTCCAGGTTCATGTTCAGGGGGGAGCGCTGGCACCTTGAAGCGCAGCCATACGGTGTGACGCAGATACCCAGCGCTCAAAGGCGCTTGGAGGTTGGCTTTCGCTCCTTCTGCTGGAGTGGTGCTGATCGCCTCAGGTCCCAGATTGCCGCTGGGATCATCCAGTCTGTCCATGGGGACATCCCAACCCAGCTGCCAACTGGTTGGCGTTTGTAGCGCTTGTGCTGGTGTGCATGCCAAACCCCATAGCAGAACGCAGAGCCAAAGTGCGGTCAAGGGGATGTGAGTTGTCCTGGACGGCTTTCGGCGCATCTTTTCTGTGAGTGCTTGAGAGTTCTTGTGCATGGCTGGCGGCGTGATGCGCTGACACAATGTTACGCAACCCACTTCCTGATCTGCTCTCATTTTTCTCATGTCTGCCGAACCGATCATTGCTGTTGTCGAAGACGACGAGGACATTCGCAGCAATGTGTGCCGATTCCTCGCGCGCTCTGGCTTTCAGTCTTGGGGCGCCGAATCCGCAGAGGACTTCTACGTTCGTCTGCTGCAGTCGCGTGTGGATCTGGTTGTGATCGACATTGGGCTGCCAGGTGAAGATGGCCTGAGCTTGCTCACCCGTTTGGCATCTCAGGGCGTCCCCACGGTACTCATGACGGCCCGTGCTGATCTCGATAGTCGGATCAGAGGTCTCGATGCCGGTGCATTGCAGTATTTCGTGAAGCCTGTGGACATGCAGGAACTCGTGGCTGGCATCCGTTCCCAGTTGCGCAGCAAGCGCTTGCAAGGGGGGATCGACGTGTCGGTTGCTGCGCCCTGGCAACTGGATGCAGCGAACGCTGCCTTGCGCGCGCCCAATCAATTGCTGGTACCTCTTACGACCCGTGAGCTTGAACTTCTGTCTTGCCTTTTCAAGACAAAGGGCGTGGTTGTCAGCAAGCAGGTTTTGATGCAGGCCGTGGGTGGAAGAGGGTTGGAGGACGACTTCCACCGCATCGAGTCGGCGCTCAACCGGTTGCGCCGCAAGACTCTGGAAATCACCAGCATGCCCTTGCCGGTGCGTGCAGTGTTCGGCAAGGGGCTCGTCTTCGTGACATAGCCCTGCGCAGGGGCTCCTACGGCTGCACTGGCGCAGCATCGCCCACCCATTCAACCAGTTACCCATTTTCTTTCGATGGCTTGAAGGCCAACGAGGGGAGAGGCTTGCCTGTGCGCCAGCCGTTCGAAGTCAGTTTGGCTTTTTTTGTGTGAGTCAACCCGCGGCCGTCCGCGGGAATTTGCGGTTTACCAAGAGGGGGAAGTGTTGAAAATGATCGATAACTGGATGGCATTGCGGACCATGGGTTGCCGCTGCTTGAGTGGAGTCTTCGCGCTCTTTGTTGCTGCGCTGTGTTTGGCATCCACCGCTCGGGCGGGGGTGGTGAACGGTGATTTCGAAAGTGGAGATTTCACGGGCTGGACGGTGACCAACTACCGCAACAACGGTATTGCCACATTCCCGCCCACCCAGAAAAGCCATCTGAATTTGCAGCCTCCCATCACGGCTCCAGTGACGCAGGTGGTGAGCACGGCATCCGGCACGCCCGCGAGTGCGCCGGACGCACCAGGACAAGCCATCACCATCCCTTTCCAAGGCTCGTACAGCGCACGGATCAACGCGCGTGGCAACAACAACCGTGCGAGCGGCATCCAGCAGTCCGCCCAGATGGTGCTAGCCGATGTGGACCCCGTGGATGGCAAAGTGCACTTGCGCATGGCTGTCGCTCCGGTGATCCAGGACGGCGGCCACAGCCCTGAGCAGCAAGCCTATTTCTACGTCGAAGTGCGTAATGCCACCAAGGGCACGCGCCTGTTTTACACATTCAACTTTGCGGCGCAGCCAGGCGTGCCATGGCAGACCCTGGGGGGCTACCAGTACACCGGCTGGCAGGCGATTGACGTGGCCCCAGGGAACGGACTTTTGGATGTGGGTGATACCGTCGAAGTCGAGGTCATTGCTGCAGGCTGCAGCCAAGGCGGTCACTCGGGGGAGGTCTACGTAGATTCGATCGGCCCCTTCTTTGCCGGCCTGCTCGTCTCGGCCACTGGGCCCACTACCGTCCAGCCAAGTGACAACGTGGCCTACACCTACACCTACAGCAACAACAGCGGGGTGATGGTTTTCAACAGCAAAGTCAGTGCGCAAAGCCCGCAAGTGCGAAACGCTGCCAACACTGCCACCATCGATGCGGTGTTTCAGTCGGTGACAGCGCCTGCTGGCGCGACTTGTACGACACCGGCGGTGGGGTCTGCGGGCACAGTGACCTGCGACTTTGGCTCATTGGTCGATCACCAGAGCGGAACTTTTGAGATCGTATGGGGTGTGCCAGCCGGTGCGAGCACCAGCAGTCCGACCAACTCGCTCAACCATGGCACTTACTCCATGTCAGCCACGGGGGCCAGTACGGTGCTGGGCCCGTTGGTGCAGGCCCGAGTTGTCAGTGGCGCAACGTTGACAGACTTGACGGTCAGTGTGAGCGATGGTGTATCGGCCACCGCTGCGGGCAGCGCCTCCACTTACACCGTCGTGGTGAGCAACAACGGTCCGGCTCCTGTGATTGGAGCGGCATTGACGCAGCCGACTGTGTCGGGCCTCACAGTGGGCAACTGGACTTGCAGCGGCACGGCGGGCGGATCGTGTCAGGGTGGAGCGCCCTCGGCGGGTACTCTGCCTGGTGGGGGTGTACTTCTGGACATTCCGGTAGGCGGAAGTGTCACGCTCACGTTCGGTGCGACCGTGACTGGCCCGACTTCGGCATCCTCGGTCTTCAACATTGCGACCCCTGCGGGCGTCACCGATAACAACACTGCCAACAACACTGCTGGCGACACCAACTCGGTAGCCGCCACGCTGCACAACCTGAGCCTGACCAAGTCGGGTGTGGGAAGTGGCACGGTGGTCAGTGTGCCTGCTGGCATGAACTGCGGTGCCACCTGCACGCTGCCAGTGGCAGACGGCGGCCAGGCCATACTCACGGCCACGGCGGCATCGGGAAGCATTTTCACCGGCTGGTCGGGCGCATGTACGGGCACCACCAACCCATGTAGCGTGCCCGCCATGACTGCGGACGCCGCAGTAGTCGCCAGTTTTGCTCTGTCCGCTACCGTCACCATGACGTCTGGAACCGGAGGAACTGTGGCTCCCGCCAGCTCGCGCACGGTGCCAGTAGGCGGAACTGTGACCTACACGCTCACCCCCAATGCAGGCAATATCCCCAGCGCCAGTGGCTCCTGCAACGGCGTGCTGGCCGGCAACACCTACACCGTCAACCCGGTGACCGCCGATTGCAATGTGGCTTTCAGCTTTGCACCGCTGACCGTGACGGCAACTACGGGAACGAATGGCGCTGTCACGCCCTTGGGAGTGACCAATGTCGCAGCCCCCGGTAACACCGTGGTCTACACAGTGACGCCCGACCCTGGTTTTGTGGCGCGTATCGCAACCGGTGGCGGAGCGTGCGGGGGCACCCTGGTTGGCAATACCTATACGACGAACCCGGTTAACGCGTCTTGTACGGTGGGTGTGACTTTTGTGGCGATAGCCGTTCCTGCATCCATTCCAACTCTGTCCGAATGGGGACTATTGATACTGTCAGCATTGATGGCTGCGTTCTTCATCTACTTCCATCGCCGACAGGCGCGCTGAGCCTGTCAGGAGGCGTGAAGTTTGGGGCGGGAGTGTTCCGTCGGGCGCAGTCAGCCCCCTTTTTTACTGGAGATGTTCGATGAGACAGATTGCGCATGTCGCACGCTGGTCCTGCCTTGCTGGCCTGGGCGTTTGGATGGGGGTTGCCGCTAACCAATCTGCAAATGCGCAGCAGATGCCAGCGCGAAAGCCGGGGCTCTGGGAGGTCACGGTTCGTAGTACCGGCAACTCGGTAGCGAATGAGCAGAAGGTCTTGCAATGCACTGACCGCCCAGCGGAGCCGATCATGTTGCTTGCGATCGTGCCCGGTCAGGAGCATTGTCACAGCGTGAGGGTGAAGAAAAATGCACTTGGCAGTGAGGTGCGCACCGTTTGCTATGTGCACGACAACCGCGTGGACGCTACGGTACAACTGTCAGGCGACCTTCAAACCGCCTACGGTGGCGTGTTTGAGGTCACTTATTCCAAACCTGTGCGTTTCGTTCCAGGGCGCACCGAGTTCGAGGGCCGGTGGTTGGGCGAATGTGGCGCTGCGCAGCGGCCAGGAGACATGGTGCTACCCAATGGCGCGACGGTGAACGTTGTGGAAGACCGCAAGCGTGCGGAAAGCCACGATCACGCAGGGCACTCGCACAGATGAGCTTGCGTCCGCGACGCATCGCAGTGCCCTGACGCAGGCGCAGGGATATCGGCCAACTACTGGCTGATTTCCAGCATCACCACGTGGCCTTGCGCAGCAGGCCAGGTCTGCCCCACCACCCGTTCGCCATCGAATTCGGCGACGATGCTGCGCACGCCACCTGCAGGCTTGACCTTGGCCGATGCCACACCTGCACCGAGGGGCACGCCCGCAGGGGCTGCCCCGTCCAGCAGCATCTTGTCGCGTGCCGGGTCCAGGTAGCCGCGGGGGCGGGTCAGGGTGACGATGGAGTCGGCCGTCTTGTCGGCGTCGGCGATGCGCTCGGGGCGCAGGTGGATGAGGTCGCTGCTGCGCGGGAAGCCGCTGCGGTAGATGTGGGTGGTGGCGTAGCCCGGGGCGGCGATCACGAACTCGATGGGTGAGCCGGTGGGGACGGCCAGTGGCCCCCATTGGCCATCTGCGCCCACCGTTTTGCGCATCAGGGCGTTGCCCGTGCGGGCGCCGGTCGCTGGGTCGGTGGCGTACACCTCCAGCTGTGCGCCCGCCAGCGGCAGGTTGTTGCTGAAGTTGCCGGTCTTGGGGTCTGTGGAGTCCACGCCCAGGCCCGTGACCTTGCCGTTCAGCACCACAGATTTTTCGGCAGCGATCTCGGTGCGTGCGGGAGCCTTGCCGGTGATGAAGCGGTAGGTGGCTTCAAACGCTGCGGGTGAGTACGACGTCTCGCGGTGGTCGATGCGCGGGATCACCACGTTGGTGGCACCCTTGAGTTCGGGGCCTGCAGCGGTCACGTTGGTGGCAGTGCCTTTCTGGCCGATCCACAGTCCGTCGGGTTGGGCGAACTTGTCGTTATTGTCAGAGCGGATGGTCATCCATTTCACCGGGCCGCTGACCTCGTCGCCCGCTGCGTTCTTGGGGGCGTTCAGTGCTTTGAGGAAGGGGCCAGTGCCCGAGAACTCATTGCCCTCACGGAACCCCGGAATCGCCCACACGCCGTGATTGGGTGTGCCGCCCAGGATGGCGTGGCTCACCGTCTTATCGCCGCCGCCGCCGTTGTAGATGTAGTTGCGGATGGCGTTGCCGCCGCGCGAGTTGCCTACCAATACGACTTGGCTTGCGCCCGTGGCCTTGAGCACCTTGTCCACTTCGGCCTTCAGGTAGGCCATGTGCTCTGCGGCCGATGTGCGGCCTGCCTGGAGTTTCGCATCCTCGTCGCGCGACAGCGGGTAGGGCACGTCGATGGCGTGCAGGCGCTCGCGGGGCCAGCCGTTCGATTCGAACCGCCAGACGGTGGTTTGCCACAGCGCAGCGGTGTCGCCGTTGCCATGCACAAAGACGATGGGCGGTGCCTCGGCCAGGCTGGGGCTCCGGGTGGCGCAGCCAGCCAGGGCCAGGGTGGCTGCCGCAGCAGCTGCCAGCAATAGGGACCGGCGTGGCAACAGGAATGCGTGATTCATGGGGGTCTCCGAAAAGAAAAAATGCCCGTGGATTGGGGAATCCACGAGCATCGTTTGCGGGTGTTACGCGCCTGCGTCAGTTCACATCAGGCAAACACGCCTGCGGTGTCTTGCATGCGGGCAGACACTTCACCCAGGTGGTGCAGCGTGTCGCCAAAGGTCACTTCCAGCTGAGTGAGCTTCTTGAAGTAGTGGCTCACGATGTATTCGTCCGTCACGCCGATGCCACCATGCAGTTGCACGGCCTGCTGGCCCACAAAGCGCATCGACTGGCCCAGCTGCACCTTCGCGCGGGCCATGGCAGCGCGGCGTTCTTCCGCGGGGGCGCCGAGCTTGAGGCTGGCGTAGTAGCTCATCGAGCGGGCCAGCTCCAGCTGCATCTTCATGTCGGCCACGCGGTGGCGCAGTGCCTGGAAGCTGGCGATGAACACGCCGAACTGCTTGCGCTGGTTCATGTATTCGACCGTGATGGCCACAGTCTTGTCCATCACGCCCACGGCTTCGGCGCAAGCGGCGGCAATGCCGGTGTCCACGGCCAGTTCCAGCGCGGCCAGGCCGTCGGTGGTGATGAGCGTGGCGGGGGCGTTGGCCAGTTGCACCTCGGCGGCGCGGCTGCCGTCTTGCGTGACATAACCCTGCGTGGTCACGCCGCTGGCAGTGCGCTCGACCAGGAAGAGGGCGATCTTTCCATCCAGTTGTGCGGGCACGATGAAGGCGTCCGCCTTGTCACCAGCAGCCACTACGCTTTTGATAGCTGTTACCGTAAATCCTGATTGCGCTTTAGCCGCTTTAGCATCGCAAACGTCCAGGCGGTAGCGCGCCTTGCGCTCCTGTTGGGCCAGCACCACCAGGGCTTCACCGCTGGCCACGCGGGGCAGCCATGCCGATTGCACGTCAGCCGGGGCGTAGTGCGACAGCACGCTGCTGGCGATGAAGGCCTGGGCGATGGGCTCCAGCACGATGCCGCGGCCCAGTTCTTCGGCCACCACCATGGCATCGATGGCGCTCTGGCCCATGCCGTCGTGCGCTTCGGGCACAGTCAGGGCGGTCAGGCCCAGCTCGGCCAGTTCGCCCCAGGCGGCGCGGTCAAAACCGCCTGCGGCCACGGCAGCGCGGCGGCGCTCAAACGTGTAGCCCTTGTCCACCCACTTGCGCACGGCGTCGCGCAGTTGTTCCTGGTCGTCAGAAAAATCGAAATCCATGTTCTTGTCTCCTGGAACTTGGGTTCAGCCGAGAACGGTCTGAGCCACGATGTTGCGTTGGACCTCGTTCGAACCGCCATAGATGGTGGTCTTGCGCAGGTTGAAGTAGGTGGATGCCAGCGGCGCGTTGGCGGTGACGCCGCCGGGGAAATTGCCCTGCCAGCCGGCTTCCATGGCCTCTTCGATGAAGGGCATGGCGAAGGGTCCGGCGGCCAGCATCATCAGCTCGGCATAACGTTGCTGGATCTCGCTGCCCTTGATCTTGAGCAGGCCCGCGATGTCGAGCGAGTTCTTGCCCGACTTCTCGGCCGACAGCACGCGCAGCACCAGCATTTCCAGGGCGACGATGTCTACTTCGAGCAGGGCGATCTGGTCGCGGAATCGCAGGTCGTCCCACACGCCTTCAGTCTTGGCGACGCGCTTGAGGCGTTCCAGTTCGCGCTTGCTGCGGTTCACGTCGGCGATGTTGGTGCGCTCGTGGCTCAGCAGGTGCTTGGCGTAGGTCCAGCCCTTGTTCTCTTCGCCAATCAAGTTCTCGGCGGGTACTTCGACGTTGTCGAAGAACACTTCGTTCACTTCGCATTCGCCGTCCAGCAGCTTGATGGGGCGCACGGTGACGCCCTTGGACTTCATGTCCAGCAGCAAGAAGGAGATGCCGGTCTGCGGCTTGCCTTCGGTGCTGGTGCGCACCAGGTTGAACATCCAGTCGCCGTGCTGGCCGAGGGTCGTCCAGGTCTTCTGGCCGTTGACGATGTACTTGTCGCCCACGCGCTCGGCGCGGGTCTTGACGCTGGCCAAGTCCGAGCCCGAGCCTGGCTCGCTGTAGCCCTGGCTCCACCACACTTCGCCGCTGGCGATGCCGGGCAAAAAGCGCTTTTGCTGCTCGGCGTTGCCAAACGCCATGATCACCGGGGCCACCATCACGGGGCCGAAGGGGATGATGCGGGGCGCACCGGCGAGGGCGCACTCTTCTTCAAACAGGTGCTTTTGCACGGCCGTCCAGCCGGGGCCACCAAACTCTTTGGGCCAGCCAAAGCCGAGCCAGCCTTTTTTGCCCAGAATCTTGGCCCAGCCCTGCATGTCTGCGCGGGTCAGGCGCAGGGCGTTGTGGACCTTGTGAGAGATTTCTTTCGGCAGATTGGCGTGAACCCATGCGCGAACTTCTTCGCGGAAGGCCTGCTCTTCGGGGGTGAATGCGAGATCCATGCGGTGCGTCTCCTAGTGATAGTGCATTTGTAGCACGGTCGTTCGTTTTATTCCTGTCCGGGTGGCGACATTGGACTGAAGTCGGGGGAAATGCCCAGCTCGGCGCACAGCCGCAGCACGGTATTGCGCAAGCTCGCCACTTCAGCCTCCAGGGCGTCCACGCGGGCCTGCAGTGCGGGTGAGGGGCTGGAGCCCGCACTGCCCGCGGGCGCGTGGCTGGCGGTGGTGTCCACCGGTCCGCACATCAGGTGGGCCCAGCGCTGCTCGCGGGCGCCGGGTGCGCGGGGCAGCTGCACGACCAGCGGGCCTCCCTTCTCGGCGCTGCGCTCCTGCAGCTCGTCCAGAAAGGCTTCCACCGACGAGATATCGGCAAAGCGGTACCAGCGCTCGGCGTTGATGCGCAGCTCGCCCGCCGTCTGCGGGCCGCGCAGCATCAAGAGGCCCAGCAGCACGGCCGATTGCTCGGGCACACCCACGCCGCGCTGAAAGTTGTGCTCCCAGCGCGTGGTGCGGTTGCCGCTGCTCTCAAACGCCAGCGTCAGCAGCTTGAGCGAATCCAGCGCCTCCTGCGCCTCGGCGTCGCTGAGGTTCATCACCGGGTCGCGGCTGGTTTTCTGGTTGCAGCCAGTGACCAGGCCGTTGAGCGACATGGGGTAGCTGTCGGGCACGGTGCGCGCCTTTTCCATCAGGGTGGCAAGCACGCGTGCTTCGTTGGGTGTGAGGGGGCGTGTGGTGGGGTCGAAGGGCACTGGGATAATCCGTGGCAATTTATGAAGAACATCGTCATTCTGATCTCTGGCGGCGGCTCCAACATGGCCACCATCGTCCGCACGTCGCAGCAGGAGCACTGGGAGCAGCGCTACGGCGCCCGTGTGGCGGCCGTCATCAGCAACAAGCCGGATGCCGCCGGGCTGGTGTTTGCACGGGAGCACGGTATCGCCGCCGAGGCCCTGGACCACAAGGCTTTTGCCAGCCGCGAGGCGTTTGATGCCGAACTGGCCGCCACCATCGACCGCCACCAGCCCGCGCTGGTGGTGCTGGCCGGGTTCATGCGCATCCTGACGCCGGGGTTTGTGGCGCATTACGCCGGGCGACTGATCAATATCCACCCCTCGCTGCTGCCCGCGTTCACCGGGCTGCACACGCACCAGCGCGCCATCGATGCAGGCTGCAAGTTTGCGGGCGTGACAGTGCACCAGGTGACGGCCGAGCTGGACGTGGGGCCCATCCTGGACCAGGCCGTGGTGCCAGTGCTGCCGGGTGACACGGCCGAGACGCTGGCGGCCCGGGTGCTGACGCAGGAGCATGTGATCTACCCCCGCGCTGTGCGGGCGCTGGTGCAGGCGCTGTAGCGGGTGAGGGCGGGGCGAGGGCGGGGCAAGGGGCCAGATCGCCACAAGCTCTGCGCGCCATCAGCAGGATAATTTGCTATTGAATGTATAGCTATTCAGGCATATTGCACTAGCACAATCGGCCGATTGAACTCATATTCTGGCCCGGAGCATCACCCGCAGGCTCGCGGAAGCAGTTTCTGGCACGCGCAGCTCGTCAACTGACGGGCGAATCGCACTGCTCGGCCAGAAACCTGGCACTGACTACGGGGATAGCCGGGTCAGGCCACAGCGCTCAGGCTGCTGGTGTTCGACGCCGTGCGCCAGTCGCTGGCGGCGCGCTCGTACTGCTGCCGTGCAAAGTCAGCCAGCCGGGCCAGGTCGTTGCGACCGGCGGATTCGGTGCTATTGCTGCTGGTGGTGGGCTCGACCTGGCTGGTCAACTGATCGATGAATGCCTTGGACTCGCTGGCACTGATGCTGGCATCGCCGTCGGTGTCGATGGCGTTGAACAGCGCGGTGATCGCGTCCTGCTCCTCCGTGCTGGTTCCTCCTGCCAGGCGTTCCGCGGCGGAGACCACTCCGTCCTCGTTGGTGTCCAGCGGGTCGTAGCTGGTCGCCGAGCTGCTGCCGGTCGCCGCACCCGCCCCGCCAGGGCCGCCCGGCCCACCCGGAGGTGGTGGCATGCCCCCCATGGCCTGCATGCCGCCCGCGTCGCCGCCCGTACCCGAAGGTCGGCCCGCATCGAACTCGGCCTGCGTCAGGCTGCCGTCTCCGTTGGTATCCAGCTGGCTGAACACGTCATCGCTGCTCACGCCGGTCTGGCTGGCGGTGCCGCCGGACATGGCCTCCAGCAAAGCCTGGAGCTCGGTCTTGCTCACGGCGCTGTCGCCATCGCTGTCCACCTTGCCAAACAGGTCGTCGCCCGCCTTGCCAGTGGCGCTGGTGGCAGCGCTGGCGCCTTCGCCACTGCGCGACTGGGCGAACGCCATGGTCGAGGGGGGCGGTGGTAGCACGCTTTGCAGGGTCTTGCCCAGCTCGTCGGCATTGAGGTTGCCGTCGCCATTGGCATCGAATTGCTTCACCAGGTCGGCTGCGCTGGTCTGGCTGCTGACGCCGGTCCTCTTCGCCACGTCGTCCAGCAGGCCCTGCAATTCGGTGTCGCTCACGCCGCCGCTGCCGTCGGCATCGATCTTGGACAGCAGCCGCTCCGGCGAAGGCCCCGGGCGCGATGCCCGCTGCACACTCGCACTGGACCAGGCACTGCTGACGCTACTGATGGTCGTCATCGTCGTTCCTTTCGTTCCAAGGGTGGGCCGGTGCCGGGCCCTCCACTGCGGAAGCCCTCAGCCATGGCCGGATCCCATTCTTGGGTGCGCGTGTCTCCGGGGTTTGTCTGCTTTGTACCAAGGTCGATACAAAGGGTGGATACAAGGCCTGAACAGGGGGGCAAACGCCCGCCAGATTGCCCCGAGCAGGGCGCGCAGGCTCCCTAAACTTGGTGCGTTCCTTTGCGCCTGTGCCCGCCCATGCAACACATTCTGGTGGTGGACGACGATGTCGAAATCACCACACTGCTCACCGACTACCTGACCCGCTTTGGCTATGCCGCCCACGCGGCCTGTGACGCCCAGACGATGCGCGCCCAGATGGCCGCACAGCCCATCGGCCTGGTAGTGCTGGATGTGATGCTGCCCGGCACCGATGGCATCACGCTGGCGCGGGAGCTGCGCGAGCGGTCACGGGTGCCCATCATCATGCTCACCGCGCGCGCCAACCCGTACGACTGCGTGCTGGGGCTGGAGATGGGCGCGGACGATTACATGGGCAAACCCTTCGAGCCGCGTGAGCTGGTGGCCCGCATCCAGACGGTGCTGCGCCGCACGCGCGGTGCCGAGGCGCCTGTGCGCCCGGGGCCTGATGAAGTGGTGCGGTTTGATGGCTGGACGCTGCACAGCCTGGAGCGGCACCTGGTGTCGCCCGGTGGCATGGTGGTGCCCCTGTCGAACGCCGAGTTCCGCCTGCTGTGCACCTTTTTGCGCATGCCGCGCCGCGTTTTCAGCCGCGACCAGCTCATGGAGCAGGCCCGGGGCCGGGCCATGGATGCGTTCGAGCGCAGCATCGACCTGCTGGTGTCGCGGCTGCGCAGCAAGCTGGCGGACGACCCGCGGTCGCCCTCCATGATCCGCACCGTGCGCGGTGCCGGGTATCTGTTCAACGTGCAGTCGCTGCAAGGGCAGGTCGGGCAGCCCCACTGATGTCCTCGTCCTTACCCCTGCGCGCTGCGGTTCAGCGCTGCGTGCCCGACACCCTGTTTGGCCGGCTGGCGCTGTTACTTATCGCCGCCGTCATCGTGAGCCATGTGCTGGCGCTGACGCTGATGTTCGAGCTGCGCCCCGCCCACCCAGGGCACGCGCCCGGTCTGCCGCCGCATGCGGTGGCCGCCGACGGGCGACCGCTGCCGCCGCCGGGGCCTGCGCCGGGCTTGTGGAACGCGCCCCCCTCGATGCAGCTGGGCCTGCTGCTGGACATCAGCGTGCGCCTGGCTGCGCTGGTGGCTGCGGCGTGGTGGGCTGCCCGCTGGCTGTCGCGCCCCATGCGCCGCCTGGCCACGGCCGCGCAAGAGCTGGGGCGCGACATCCACCGCACGCCATTGCCCGAGGATGGCACGCTGGAATGCCGCGATGCCAGCCGTGTGTTCAACCAGATGCAGGCGCGTATCCGCCAGCAGCTGGCCGAGCGCGACCGGTTTGTGGCGGCTGTGTCGCACGATCTGCGCACGCCCCTGACCCGGCTGCGCCTGCGCACCGAAAGCCTGGGCGATGCCCCTGCGCAGCAGCTGTTTCGGCGCGACATCGCCGAGATGGACGCCATGATTGCCTCCACGCTGGATTACCTGCGCGGCGTGGCGGGCGCGGAGGCCTGGGTGCATCTGGATGTGCAGGCCCTGGTGGACAGCATGGCGGACGACCAGGTGGCCATGGGCCACTCCGTCACAGTGGCTGGGCAGGCTGCCCCCTTGCGGGTGCAGGCCGTGTCACTGCGGCGTTGTCTGGACAACCTGGTGGGCAATGCCGTGCGCTATGGCGGCAGCGCCGAGGTCACGCTGCACGATGCGGCGGACGCCCTGACCATCGAGGTGCGCGACCATGGCCCTGGACTGCCGCCCGAGGAGCTGGACCGAGTCATGAAGCCGTTCTACCGCGTGGAGGCCTCGCGCAATCGCCAGAGCGGCGGGGTGGGGCTGGGGCTCACCATCGCCAGCGACATCGTGCGGCGTCACGGTGGGCAACTGGCGCTGCGCAATGCAGAGGGGGGAGGGCTGGTGGTGGCTGCTGTGTTCCCCCGCACAGCCCTTTGATCTTTGATGCCAGCGGGGTTCACGCGCCGGGAGCTTCGCCGTCCCATTTTTCAAACCGAGGGCGCATCACGCCATCGATGAGCACCTGCTCCTCAAACATGGCAGCTGGCCGCACCCACAGGCCGCGCTGGCCGTACAGCGCGCGGTACAGCGTCATGGGCTCCAGCGTCTCGCTGTGGCGCACGGTGTCGATCACTTCATAAAGCATGCCCTTGTAGTGGCGGTACAAGCCGGGTGGCGTGCGGATGAACTCGGGCAGGTCGTCGTCGGTCATGGTGCTGTGGTGGCGTGAGTGGTTAGGATGGCGGCTGAAAAAAATCCAACCAGAGGGAGGGACGCCCGTGGACCAGGCAGATTTTGTGCACATGGTGCGCATGAGCGAGCATGCCAGCGCCGACAACAGCCGTGCATACCGCCGCAGTGTGGCTGCTTTTGCGGCGCTGGGCTACGCCTGGGTGCTGGGGTGCATGGCACTGGCCGTGGGTATTTTGCTGTGGGTGGTGCCTCAGTTGCTGCAGGGGCGCTTTCGGTTTGCAATGCTCTGGGCCTTGCTGGGTG
This sequence comes from Acidovorax sp. Root70, assembly GCF_001428225.1. Lineage (NCBI taxonomy): Bacteria > Pseudomonadati > Pseudomonadota > Betaproteobacteria > Burkholderiales > Comamonadaceae > Acidovorax > Acidovorax sp. Root70. The sequence goes on along the minus strand of NZ_LMHQ01000030.1, from coordinate 240,114 downwards.
CCGGAGGTCTGCTGTGGGTGAGCCTGCGTGCGCTGTGGGTGCGGTTTGACGAGCCTGAGGGCGTTGAAATCACCGCACTGGACGCGCCTGACCTGTTTGAAGCCCTGGCGCGCATCCGCCGCAAGATCAAGGGCCCGCCCATCCACAAAGTCACATTGACCGACGAGTTCAATGCCAGCATCCAGCAGTTGCCGCGTTACGGCCTGTTGGGCGGCGCGGTCAATCACCTGAGCATTGGCCTGCCTCTGCTGATGGCGCTGGACCGGCCGCGGTTCCTGGCGGTGCTGGCACACGAGTACGGCCACCTGCGGGGCGATCACGGCCGCTTTGCGGCCTGGATCTACCGCACGCGCCTGTCGTGGATGCGCCTGAACCACGGCCTGGCTGATGACGAGGGCCCGGTGGCTGCCGCCACGCAGTTGTTCATGCGCTGGTACTTCCCGCGGTTTTCGGCCAAGACCTTTGCACTTGCCCGACAGGATGAGTACGAGGCCGACCGCATTGCCGGCAAGCTGTTGGGCCGGGATGTGACGGCCGCAGCCCTGGCCGAGATCGAGATCCGTGGCGCGTGGCTGCAGGCGGAGTTCTGGGGCAACCACTGGTGTGCTGCCGCGGGCAATCCGTTGCCAGTGGGCCCCTACCGCGGCATGCGCCGCGCCCTGGCCAAGGCACCCGACGCCGCCTTTGCCAACGACGCCTTGCGCCAGGCACTCAAGCGCCTGAGCAATCTGGACGACACCCACCCCGGCCTGCGTGACCGCATCGAGGCACTCGACGCTACGCCCACGTTGCCGGACTGGTCGCGCGGCAACGCGCTGGCCCTGCTGGGCCCGGATGCCAAACGCTGGGTGGCGCATTTCGACAAGCAATGGTGCCGCGACAACGCCAGCGAATGGAAGCAGCACCACGCCTGGCTCGGGCGCGTCCGCGCACGCGCCGAGGCATTGGGTGCATCCACGGCCCAGAGCAGTGCCGCCGACCTGGTGGAGCTGGCCCGCCTCAAGCGCCATCTGGACCCGCATGCGGATGTCCGCGCCCTGTACGAGCTGGCACTGCAGCGCAGCCCTGAATACCCCGCCGCGCTGCGCGGGCTGGTGCCCTGCCTGCCGGAGGGGGATAGGGAGGGCAAGCTGCAGCTGCTGCACCGCCTGTGGGAGACGGGCAGCAGCGACCGCTACTGGGCCGCGCGCACGGCGTTGGCCGAGCTGGAGACCCCGCGCCTGGGGCTCGACCATGATGCGGCCGCGTTCAAGCAGTGGCGCAAGCGGCTGGAGCGCGCGCAGGAGTCTGAGGAACGTGCCTGGGAAGAGCTGTCGGGCACCTCGTTCTTCAGCCAGATCGTGCGACATGACCTCAGCTCGTTCGAGCTGGCCGAGCTGCAGTCCGAACTGGCACGTTGTGCACCGCTGGCCCGCTGTTGGCTGGTACGCAAGAACCTGCGCGAATACCCCCAGCGCAGGGCCTACCTGGTGTTTGTCGAGCTGCCGGGCATGGACGATGAAAGCCGCTACCACCTGTGCCGCGCCCTGGAGCGCAACCTGAGCCTGCCTGGCCCCGCGCTGGTGCTGTGGGCGGGTGAGTCGCCGACCCTGCAGCAGATCGAGCGCTCGGCGTTCGAGCCGATCTACTCACGCTGACGCAGAGCGGCAGGTCCTCTGAGCGACTTCGTCGCATCCCCGTGCTGGCGTGCCTGGGGGTGGCTGCGCTTCCGGTGCAATGGACCGCCGCCGAAATGGCGCGGAGCTGGCCGCGCGACGGGGAATGGGACAATCGGGGGATGCATCCCAAAGTTCTTCTCGATGCCTGTGCCGAACTGGTCAGGCTCACCCTCACGTTTGAACACCCTGCCGACGCGGTGGTGTCACGTTTCTTCCGCGACAACCGGGGCCTGGGGCCGCGCGAGCGCGCCACGCTGGCGGAAACGGTCTATACCGTGTTGCGCAAAAAACTGCTGTTTGACCACATGGCCCCCTCGGGCTCGGGGCCCAAGGAGCGCCGCCTGGCGATCCTGGGTTTCTACGGCCCGCGCGATTTCCTCAAGAGTGCGTTGACCGACCAGGAAAAGAACTGGCTGGACCAGTGTGATGCCGTCACGGTCGATGACCTCATGGAGCGTCACCGTCACAACCTGCCTGAGTGGATGGTCAAGCCCCTGAAGGACCAGCTGGGCGATGGTTTCTGGCCGCTGGTGGAAAGCCTGGCGCAGAGCGCACCGCTGGATTTGCGGGTCAACGCGCTCAAGGACAAGCGTGCCGATGTGCAAAAAGAACTGGCCAAGGCCGGCATCAAGGCCCATCCCACACCGTATTCGCCCTGGGGCCTGCGCATTGACGACAAGCCCGCGCTGACCAAGCTCGACGCCTTCACGCGTGGCGCCATCGAGGTGCAGGACGAAGGCTCGCAACTGCTGGCCCTCCTGCTGGATGCCAAGCGCGGCGAGATGGTGGTGGACTTCTGCGCCGGCGCAGGGGGCAAGACGCTGGCCATTGGCGCGAGCATGCGCAGCACGGGGCGTCTGTATGCGTTCGATGTGTCAGCACATCGCCTGGACGCGCTGAAACCCCGCCTGGCCCGCAGCGGTCTGTCGAACGTGCACCCCGCCGCCATCGCCCACGAACGCGACGACCGCGTCAAGCGCCTCGCGGGCAAGATCGACCGTGTGCTGGTCGATGCGCCTTGCTCGGGCCTGGGCACCTTGCGGCGCAACCCGGACCTCAAATGGCGCCAGTCGCCCAAGGCCATCGAAGAGCTGGTGGCCAAGCAGACGGCCATCCTGGACAGTGCAGCGCGCCTGCTCAAGCCGGGCGGTCGTCTGGTGTATGCCACCTGCAGCATCCTGCCGCAGGAAAACGAGGCCATTGCGGAAGCCTTCAGCGCATCGCACCCCGACTTTGAACTCCTGGATGCCGGTGAACTGCTGGAGCAGCTCAAGGTCGAAGGCGCCAAGGGCTTGTGCAGCGGTGGCGCATCGGGCAGTGGTTATTTGCGCCTATGGCCCCATCTGCATCAAACCGATGGGTTCTTTGCCGCCATCTGGGCCAAGAAGGACTGAAATGCTGGAGGTAAGGCTCTAAAGCCTTCAAACCAGCGTCAATACGGTGGATTTCCCTGATCCATTCCGAGGCAGGCCCTCTAAAATTGGTGACCTGTTTCATTGGTGAGCGGGTTCTCTGTAGTAAGGTTTTTGTGAATATGCTGTTACCCGACTGGGCTGTACTGAACGCCGCCATCGACTGGCTGGGATATGGGTTGTGGAACCTGGCCTGGTGGCAGATCCTGCTGTATACCCTTGCCACTACCCACATCACCATTGCGGCGGTCACGATCTTCCTGCACCGTGCGCAAGCGCACCGCGCACTGGATCTGCACGCCATCCCCTCGCATTTCTTCCGCTTCTGGCTGTGGATTGGTACCGGCATGGTCACCAAGGAGTGGGTGGCCATTCACCGCAAGCACCACGCCAAGTGCGAAACCGTGGACGACCCCCACAGCCCCCAGACCCGTGGGCTGGACACCGTGATGTGGCGCGGCGCCGAGCTGTACCGCGCCGAGTCCAGGAACATGGAGACGATCAAGAAGTTCGGCCACGGCACGCCCGATGACTGGATGGAGCGCAACGTGTACACCCGCTACGGCTGGCAGGGCGTGGGCCTCATGCTCATCCTGGACCTGGCTCTGTTCGGCGCCCTGGGCGCTGCGGTGTGGGCGGTACAGATGCTCTGGATTCCGTTCTGGGCAGCGGGCGTGGTCAATGGCGTGGGTCACTACTGGGGCTATCGCAATTTCGAGGCGCAGGACGCCAGCACCAATTTGTCGCCCTGGGGCATCATCATCGGCGGCGAAGAGCTGCACAACAACCACCACACGTACCCCACGTCGGCCAAGTTCTCGGTCAAGCCGTATGAGTTCGATGTTGGCTGGGTGTACATCAGCCTCATGAAGAGAGTCGGCTGGGCCACGGTGAAGAAGGTGCCGCCCAAGCTGCAACTGGGCGATGTGAAGCCCGTGGCCGATGAAAAGACGCTGGAGGCCCTGATTGCCAACCGCTATGAAGTGATGGCGGGCTACGCACGCGGCGTGCGCAAGGCTTGCAAGGACGAGATTGCTGCGCTGCAGGCCCGCCAGGCTGATGTGTCGGTGCTCAAGGCCGCCAAGCGCTGGCTGCACCGCGATGCCGAGAAAGTGCCTGCAGGGGCCTTGCCCCACTTGGCGCAGGCCCGCGCCGCGCATCCGACGCTCGACAAGATGGTGACCATGCGCGAAGAGCTGCGTCAGCTGTGGTTGAACACATCCCAGTCCCGCGAACAACTCACGGCCGACTTGCAAGCTTGGTGCCGCCGCGCTGAAGAGAGTGGTGTGGCAGCCCTTCGGGAGTTCTCCATCCGCCTGCGTGCTGCACGGGCGTGAGGTGACATCCTGATTGCGCCTTCGGTCGGGCCGCTGGCTTGGCGCACTTAGGGCGCATCTACCAAAAAACCGCTGTAGGGCCTTGGGCCTGCAGCGGTTTTTTGTTGGCTGTCAGGGGTAAGCGGGGAGTAGGTGGTTGCGGTGCGGGTGGGGCTGTTGCGGCGGAGTTGTGCGCCAGGCAGTACGCAATGGTCCGCCCATGAAAAAAGCCGCCGGGCTGGACGCCGGGCGGCTTTTTGGAAGACCAGAAAGAGGCTGAATTACTTCAGCTTCATTTCCTTGTATTCCACATGCTTGCGAGCCTTGGGATCAAATTTCATGATCAGCATCTTCTCGGGCATGGTCTTCTTGTTCTTGGTCGTGGTGTAGAAGTGGCCGGTACCCGCAGTGGATTCCAGCTTGATCTTGTCGCGTCCGCCTTTGCTTGCCATGGTGCTACTCCTTAAGCCTGGCCACGGGCACGCAGGTCTGCGAGCACCGAGTCGATACCGTTCTTGTCGATCAAACGCAGGGCAGCGCTCGAAACACGCAGGCGAACCCAACGGTTTTCGGTCTCGACCCAGAAACGGCGGTATTGCAGGTTCGGCAGGAACCGGCGCTTGGTTTTGTTGTTGGCGTGGGAAACATTGTTCCCAGTCATGGGCTTCTTGCCCGTTACGTCGCAGACGCGTGCCATGAGGACACTCCGATACTGTATTAACGGCCGTTCGCTGGGCCCTGGGCTGTTGATGCGCCCAGGTTGGCTTGCGGCCTCACCTCGCCAGAAAGGGTGGCGGTAACCCGATTTGCCTGTTTCGGAGGTCCGCAAAAACGGGCCGAATTCAGCAAAGCCGCAGATTATAACCTGCAGCTTATTTTTTCATCAAGCTTCCTGTTCGAGGAAGCGCTGCGCATCCAGCGCGGCCATGCAGCCGGTGCCTGCACTGGTGATGGCTTGGCGGTACACGTGGTCCTGCACGTCGCCGGCGGCAAACACGCCGGGCACGCTGGTCTGGGTGGCAAAACCCTTGAGCCCGCCCTGGGTGATGATGTAGCCGTTTTCCATCTCCAATTGGCCCTGGAAGATCTCGGTGTTGGGCGCATGGCCGATGGCGATGAAGCAACCTTGCAGCTTGATGTCTTCCGTGCTGCCGTTTTGCGTGCTCTTGATGCGGATGCCCGTCACGCCGGTGTTGTCGCCCAGCACCTCGTCCAGGGTGTGGAACAGCTTGAGCTCGATCTTGCCGGCGGCCACTTTCTCGTGGAGCTTGTCCACCAGGATCGGCTCGGCCTTAAACTTGTCGCGGCGGTGCACCAGGGTGACCTTGCGGGCGATGTTCGACAGGTACAGCGCTTCCTCCACCGCAGTATTGCCGCCACCGACCACGCAGACATCCTGCTCGCGGTAGAAGAAGCCGTCGCAGGTGGCGCAGCCGGACACGCCCTTGCCCATGAAGGCCTCTTCCGAAGGCAGACCCAGGTATTTGGCCGATGCGCCCGTGGCCAGGATCAGCGCGTCGCAGGTGTAGGTGCCGCTGTCGCCGGTGAGCGTGAAGGGGCGTTTGCTGAAATCGACCTTGTTGATGTGGTCGAAGATGATCTGGGTCTTGAAGCGCTCGGCGTGCTCCAGAAAGCGCTGCATCAGCTCCGGCCCCTGTACGCCGTGCACGTCGGCGGGCCAGTTGTCCACCTCGGTCGTGGTCATCAGCTGGCCGCCCTGGGCCATGCCGGTGATGAGCACCGGGTTCAGGTTGGCGCGGGCGGCATACACCGCTGCGGTGTAGCCAGCGGGGCCGGAGCCCAGGATCAGAACTTTCGCGTGTTGGGTGGTGGACATGGTAAAAGCCTGTGTTTTGCGCCCGCTACATGGGGCGCTGTTGGGAAAGCTGGGGGTTGAGCCGCCGAGTATCAACCGGCATCCGCTCGCGAGAGTGGCCCCGTTTTCAATCACCGCGATTGTAAGAACCCATTGATAACCCGTTGCGATGCCGGTTGGGTCGTACCCCTGAAAGGAGATGTTTGCATGTCCACGATGTTGTCCAATCTTGACCTGCTGCGCCGGGTGCCCTTGTTCTCGCTGCTGACCGTGGCGCAGGCCGAGGTGATCAGCGGCGCGGTGATCAAGCGCCGCTTCAAGCGGGGCGAAGCGCTGGTGGAGCAGGGGCAGAAATCGAACGCCTTGTTCATCCTGCTCACCGGTCGCGCCCGGGTCATGACCGCAGACAGCCGGGGGCGCGAGGTGATTCTGGCCACCCTGGCCCAGGGTGACTACCTGGGCGAGATGAGCATCATCGACAACGAACCCCACTCTGCCACGGTGCGTGCCGAGGTGCAGACCGACGTGCTGATGCTGGGCCGCGCCGAGTTTGCGCGCTGCCTGACTGAGAACGCCTCCATGTCGCTGGTGGTGATGCGCGGGCTGGTCAAGCGCCTGCGCCATGCTGATCGCAAGATTGAGTCACTGGCGTTACTGGATGTGTACGGCCGTGTAGCCCATGCGCTGCTGGATTTTGCGGTGGCCGATGCGCAAGGGCAGCTGCTCATCAAGGACAAAATCTCCCGCCAGGACCTGGCCAAGATGGTCGGAGCATCCCGCGAGATGGTCAGCCGGGTGATGAAAGACCTGGAGGAGCGCGGCTTCATCGAGGCGCTGCCCAGTGGCGCTACCTTGCTCAAGGACCGCCTGAACGCGCTGGGCTGAAAGCGGGGTGGTGGACCCTGCGCTGGGCGCCCTGCCCAGCGCAATGCATGCGGTAAGCTCACCCCGCACGCTTATGACCTATTCCCTCAATACCCTGAATGCATCGGCTGCGGCCAAGTCGCCGCCGCGCACGGGCGCTGCCCGTTTTGGCCACGAAATCGCCCTGGTGGTGGGCTTGCTGGCCCTGGTTTTCTGGCTGCTGGCGCTGGTCAGCTATTCAGCCCAGGATGCGGCCTGGTCTACCTCCGGCGCCCGCGATGCGCGCTCTGTGGCCAACTGGGCGGGGCGCTTTGGCGCCTGGCTCGCTGATGGCAGTTACTTTGCGCTGGGTTTTTCGGTCTGGTGGTGCGTGGCGGCCGGTGTGCGCGCCTGGCTGTCGTCGCTGGCGCGCTGGATGCGCGGGGGCGAAGGGGTGGCCGGTGCCGCCAGCCCCCTGGTGCGCCGGGCCACGTTCTGGGGCGGGCTGGTGGTGCTGATGTGTTCCAGCGCGGCGCTCGAATGGTCGCGTTTGTACCGCTTTGAGTCGTTCCTGCCCGGGCATGCCGGTGGCGTGCTGGGACACCTGATGGGGCCTGCCAGTGTGAAGTGGCTGGGGTTCACGGGCTCGGGCTTGCTGGCGATCGTGCTGGCAGTGGCCGGGGCGGCGCTGGTGTTCCGCTTCTCATGGGGCCATGTGGCTGAGGTTCTCGGAGGGCGCATTGATGCGCTGGTGCAAGCCCGCCTGGCAAAACGCGAGGTGGCCAAGGACGTCGCCGTGGGCCGCAAGGCCGCCCGCGAGCGCGAGGTGGTGGTGCTCGAGGAGCGCACCGAAAGCGAAGTGCACCACCCAGAGCCCGTGCAGATCATCGAACCGATCCTGGTGGACGTGCCGCAAAGCGCCCGTGTGGTGAAGGAGCGCCAGAAGCCCTTGTTCACCGAGATGCCCGACAGCAAGCTGCCGCTGGTGGACCTGCTCGACGGCCCGCTGCAGCGCCAGGAAACCGTGGCGCCCGAGACGCTGGAGATGACCAGCCGCCTCATTGAGAAAAAACTCAAGGACTTTGGCGTGGAAGTGCGCGTGGTTGCGGCCATGCCCGGCCCGGTGATCACGCGCTACGAGATCGAGCCCGCCACAGGCGTGAAGGGCTCGCAGATCGTGGGTCTGGCCAAGGATTTGGCGCGCTCGCTCAGCCTGGTGTCGATCCGTGTGGTGGAGACCATTCCGGGCAAGAACTACATGGCGCTGGAGCTGCCCAATGCCAAGCGCCAGTCCATCCGCCTTTCCGAGATCCTCGGCTCGCAGGTCTACCACGAGGCCAAGAGCATGCTCACCATGGGCCTGGGAAAGGACATCGTGGGCAACCCGGTGGTGGCCGATCTGGCCAAGATGCCGCACGTGCTGGTGGCCGGTACCACGGGCTCGGGCAAGTCGGTGGGGATCAACGCGATGATCCTCTCGCTCCTGTACAAGGCCGAGGCGCGCGACGTGCGCCTGCTGATGATCGACCCCAAGATGCTGGAAATGTCGGTGTACGAAGGTATCCCGCACCTGCTGGCGCCCGTGGTCACCGACATGAAGCAGGCGGCCCACGGCCTGAATTGGTGCGTGGCCGAGATGGAGCGCCGCTACAAGCTGATGTCCAAGCTCGGGGTGCGCAACCTGGCGGGCTACAACACCAAAATCGACGAGGCCAAGGCGCGCGAGGAGTTCATCTACAACCCCTTCAGCCTCACGCCCGAGGAGCCCGAGCCGCTGCAGCGCCTGCCGCACATCGTGGTCATCATCGACGAACTGGCCGACCTGATGATGGTGGTGGGTAAGAAGATCGAAGAGCTGATTGCCCGTCTGGCGCAAAAGGCGCGCGCCGCAGGTATCCATCTGATTCTGGCTACCCAGCGACCTAGCGTGGACGTGATCACCGGCCTTATCAAGGCCAACATCCCCACCCGCATCGCGTTCTCGGTGGGCTCCAAGATCGACAGCCGCACCATTCTCGACCAGATGGGCGCCGAGGCCCTGCTGGGCATGGGCGACATGCTCTATATGGCCAGCGGCACGGGCCTGCCGATTCGCGTGCACGGTGCTTTTGTGTCGGACGAGGAAGTACACCGTGTCGTCAGTTACCTCAAGGAACAAGGGGAGCCGGACTACATAGAGGGCGTGCTCGAAGGCGGAACTGTGGATGGCGAGGGTGATCTGTCAGGGGAGGGCGGTGGTGGCGAAGGGGGCGAGAAAGACCCGATGTACGACCAAGCCGTCGAAGTGGTGCTCAAGGACCGCAAGGCGAGCATCTCGTACGTGCAGCGCAAGCTGCGCATTGGCTACAACCGCTCGGCGCGGCTGCTGGAAGACATGGAAAAAGCCGGACTCGTCAGTGGCCTGACCACCAGCGGCCAGCGCGAGGTGCTGGTACCCAACCGCAGCGAATGACCGGCCGGATCGCAAGGCCGGACCTACCCCACAGGAGTTTCTGTTGAAAAAGATCGCTACTGCAATTTTGATAGCTGCTGCGGCAAGCGTGGCTAGCGCTGACGGGCTGAAAAGCCTGGAATCCTTCATGAAAGGCACGCAGACGGGCAAGGCTGACTTCACGCAGACCGTGACCTCGCCGCCCAAGGACGGCCAAACTGCGCGCACCAAGACATCGACGGGCAGTTTTGAGTTCCAGCGCCCCGGGCGCTTCAAGTTCGCCTACAAAAAACCGTTTGAGCAGACCATCGTGGCCGACGGCCAGACCCTGTGGCTCTACGACGTGGACCTGAACCAGGTCACGCAGCGCTCGCAGTCGCAGGCTCTGGGCAGCACGCCTGCTGCACTGCTGGCTTCCGCCCCTGACCTGTCTGCGCTGAAGGCCGATTTCACGCTGGAGTCCGCGCCCGATGCGGACGGCCTGCAGTGGGTGCTGGCCAGTCCCAAGACCAAGGACGGTCAGCTCAAGAGCGTGCGCGTGGGCTTTGCAGGCGAGCAGCTGGCGGCCCTGGACATCCTGGACAGCTTTGGCCAGCGCTCGCTGATCCGCTTCAACGGCATGCAGGCCAATGCGGCGCTGCCCGCCAGTACCTTCCAGTTCAAGCCTCCGGCAGGGGCTGATGTGGTGAAGCAGTAATTTTGCTCCCAAAAGAATAGCTGCCAGCGCATGATTTTTATGCGCTAGAGGCCAATTTGGCTTGAAAACCAGCGTGATGTAGACAGGACACGACCATGGCAGCACGCAGTGCCTCCGCCCCTTCCCAGGCTCACCCGGCGCACCCATCCAGCCACCAGCCCTTGGCAGAGCGACTGCGGCCCCGCACGCTGGGTGAGGTGATCGGCCAGCAGCATGTGCTGGGCCCGGGCATGCCGCTGCGGCTGGCGTTTGAATCGGGCCGGCCGCACAGCTGCATCCTGTGGGGCCCGCCGGGCGTGGGCAAGACCACCATTGCGCGCCTGATGGCCGACGCATTCGATGCCCAGTTCATCAGCATCAGTGCCGTGCTGGGCGGGGTCAAGGACATCCGCGAGGCGGTGGAGCAGGCCCAGGCCGCGCGCGACGGCCTCATGCAGCAGCGCACCATCGTGTTTGTCGATGAAGTGCACCGCTTCAACAAGAGCCAGCAGGACGCCTTCTTGCCGCATGTCGAATCGGGCCTGTTCACCTTCATCGGCGCCACCACCGAGAACCCGTCCTTCGAGGTGAACTCCGCGCTGCTCTCGCGTGCTGCGGTGTATGTGCTGCAACCGCTGTCCGAGCAGGACTTGAAGCAAATAGTGGCGCTAGCGCAGAAGGAACATGCGCTTCCAGCTATCGAAGAGGTAGCAATTGATCGCCTGGTGGCCTACGCCGATGGCGACGCGCGCCGCCTGCTCAACACGCTCGAAACCCTGGCCATGGCGGCCGCGCAGGAAAAGCTCACCGAGATCACCGATGCCTGGCTGCTCAAGGTGCTGGGCGAGCGCATGCGCCGCTACGACAAAGGCGGTGAGCAGTTCTACGACACCATCAGCGCGCTGCACAAGTCGGTGCGGGGCTCCGACCCCGATGCGGCGCTGTACTGGCTGGTGCGCATGCTGGACGGCGGCGCTGACCCGCGCTACATGGCGCGCCGCCTGGTGCGCATGGCGGCCGAGGACATCGGCCTGGCCGACCCGCGCGCGCTGCGCCTGGCGCTGGATGCGAGCGAGGTGTACGAGCGGCTGGGCAGCCCCGAAGGCGAGCTGGCACTGGCCGAATGTGTGGTCTACCTGGCCGTCGCGCCCAAGTCCAACGCGGTTTACAAGGCCTACAACGCGGCCCGCGCCTGGGTCAAACAGGATGGCACGCGCCCGGTGCCCATGCACCTGCGCAATGCGCCCACCAAGTTGATGAAGGAGCTCGACTACGGCAAGGGCTACCGCTACGCCCATGACGAGGAGGGCGGCTTTGCGGCGGGCGAGAACTACCTGCCCGAAGGCATGCCTGAGCCCGGCTTCTACCAGCCCGTGGAGCGCGGCCTGGAGATTAAGATCGCTCTGAAGCTGCGTGAACTGCGCGACCGCAATGCCGCAGTTGCCGCGTCCAGCCCCCAGGGTTCGGATACGCCTTCCTGATCGGCGGAGGGGGCGGAGGGCCATGAGGCCGCACATGGCCTGCGGCGTCCCCAGCGCGTCGCACAACCCGCTTTATGCCAATTGCGCATGATCAAGGTAATAAGTTTGCACATCAATTATCCTGCGTGCATCAAAATTCCTTATGCAGTGCGTGGCGCGCTGATGCGGCTAAAACCCGAGGGAAAACCCCGCCCGGCTTGGATTGGGGCAGTTGTGACTACTCGCTACAATCCCGTCCACAAACCCGCACAGCTGCATTCCTGGCGGGTTTTTTGCTACATGGCAGTCGGGCCCACAAGGCTGTACCGATTTCGGTGCCAAAGCGGTGGGTACGTCACAAACGAAGGACTTCTCTTATGGACATTTTGCTGCAACAGATCATCAACGGTCTGGTACTCGGCAGCATGTACGCCTTGATAGCCTTGGGCTACACGATGGTGTACGGCATTATTCAGCTGATCAATTTCGCCCACGGCGAGGTGCTCATGATCGGCGCTCTCACCAGCTGGAGCTGTATTGGAATCATGCAGGCCGCCATGCCCGGCGCGCCGGGCTGGGTCATCTTGCTGCTGGCCACGCTCATAGCGTGCGTGGTGGCCGCCACGCTCAATTTCGTGATCGAAAAGGTGGCTTACAAGCCGCTGCGCACCAGCCCCCGCCTGGCGCCCCTGATCACCGCCATCGGCATGTCGATCCTGCTGCAGACGCTGGCGATGATCATCTGGAAGCCCAACTACAAACCGTATCCCACGCTGCTGCCCAGCACACCGTTCCAGGTGGGCGGCGCGTACATCACCCCCACACAGATCCTGATCCTGGGCGTGACGGCCGTGGCCCTGGCTTCGCTGGTCTATCTGGTCAACCACACCAACCTCGGCCGCGCCATGCGCGCCACGGCTGAGAACCCCCGCGTGGCGTCCCTGATGGGCGTGAAGCCCGACATGGTGATCTCGGCTACCTTCATCATCGGTGCCATCCTGGCGGCCATCGCCGGCATCATGTATGCCTCCAACTACGGCACGGCACAGCACACCATGGGCTTCCTGCCCGGTCTCAAGGCCTTCACGGCGGCGGTGTTTGGCGGTATCGGCAATCTGGCCGGCGCGGTGGTGGGCGGCATCCTGCTGGGCCTCATCGAAGCCATCGGCTCGGGCTACATCGGCACGCTCACGGGCGGTTTGCTGGGCAGCCACTACACCGACATCTTTGCGTTCATCGTGCTCATCATCATCCTGACGCTGCGCCCCTCGGGCCTGCTGGGTGAGCGTGTGGCCGATCGCGCCTGAGGAGCCTCACACCATGAAGAACACCAAAACCAACTGGATCATCGGCGCCGTGGCGCTGCTGGTGCTGCCGCTGATCCTGCAATCCTTCGGCAACGCCTGGGTGCGCATTGCCGACCTGGCCCTGCTGTATGTGCTGCTGGCCCTGGGCCTGAACATCGTGGTCGGCTACGCTGGCCTGCTGGACCTGGGCTACGTGGCGTTCTACGCCGTGGGTGCCTACCTGTTTGCCTTGATGGCCTCGCCGCACCTTGCGGACAACTTTGCGGCGTTTGCCGCCATGTTCCCCAACGGGTTGCACACCTCGCTGTGGATCGTGATACCGGTGGCGGCGTTGCTCGCGGCGTTCTTTGGCGCCATGCTGGGGGCGCCCACGCTCAAGCTGCGGGGTGACTACCTGGCCATCGTGACGCTGGGCTTTGGCGAAATCATCCGCATCTTCCTGAACAACCTGGACCACCCCGTCAACCTGACCAACGGCCCCAAGGGCTTGGGCCAGATCGACTCGGTCAAGATCTTTGGCCTGGACCTGGGCAAGCGGCTGGAGGTGTTCGGTTTCGACATCAACTCCGTCACGCTGTATTACTACCTGTTCATGGTTCTGGTGGTGATCTCCATCGTCATCTGCTACCGCCTGCAGGACTCGCGCATCGGCCGCGCCTGGATGGCCATCCGTGAAGACGAAATCGCTGCCAAGGCGATGGGCATCAACACCCGCAACATGAAGCTGCTCGCCTTCGGCATGGGCGCTTCGTTCGGTGGTGTGTCGGGTGCGATGTTCGGTGCGTTCCAGGGCTTTGTGTCGCCCGAGTCGTTCAGCCTGATGGAGTCGGTCATGATCGTCGCCATGGTGGTGCTGGGCGGCATCGGCCACATTCCTGGCGTGATCCTGGGTGCCGTGCTGCTGTCGGCCCTGCCCGAAGTGCTGCGCTATGTGGCAGGCCCGTTGCAGGCCATGACGGACGGCCGCCTGGACTCCGCCATCCTGCGCCAGCTGCTGATCGCGCTGGCCATGATCATCATCATGCTGATGCGTCCCCGTGGTCTGTGGCCAGCGCCCGACCATGGCAAGAGCCTCACGCAGAAGACCTGAACACCGCAGAAAGTTAGAACATGGCAGAGAACATTCAGAAATCGGCCAGCGACGTGGTGCTGCGGGTTGCCGGCATTTCCAAGCGCTTTGGCGGCCTGCAAGCCCTCTCCGACGTGGGCATCACCATTGAGCGGGGCCAGGTGTATGGCCTGATCGGCCCCAACGGCGCGGGCAAGACCACGTTCTTCAACGTGATCACCGGCCTGTACACCCCCGATGCCGGCACTTTCGAGCTGGCCGGCAAGCCCTACGAGCCCACGGCCGTGCACGAAGTGGCCAAGGCCGGCATCGCCCGCACCTTCCAGAACATTCGCCTGTTTGCCGAAATGACGGCGCTCGAGAACGTGATGGTGGGCCGCCACATCCGCACCAAGTCCGGCCTGCTGGGCGCGGTGCTGCGCACCAAGGGCTTCAAGGAAGAAGAAGCCGCGATTGCCAAGCGTGCCCAGGAACTGCTGGACTACGTGGGCATTGGCAAGTTTGCCGACTACAAGGCGCGCACCCTGTCGTACGGCGACCAGCGCCGCCTCGAAATCGCCCGTGCGCTGGCCACCGACCCGCAGCTCATCGCGCTGGACGAGCCCGCCGCCGGCATGAACGCCACCGAGAAGGTGCAGCTGCGCGAGCTGATCGACCGCATCCGCAACGACAACCGCACCATCCTGCTCATCGAGCACGACGTGAAGCTGGTGATGGGCCTGTGCGACCGTGTGACGGTGCTCGACTACGGCAAGCAGATTGCCGAGGGCAACCCTGCCGAAGTGCAGAAGAACGAAAAAGTGATTGAGGCCTATCTGGGCACCGGAGGACATTGAGAATGGCCGAAAAATCCAACAAGGTACTGCTGCAGGTCAAGGGCCTGAAGGTGGCCTACGGCGGTATCCAGGCCGTGAAGGGCGTGGACTTTGAAGTGCGCGAAGGCGAGCTGGTCTCGCTGATCGGCTCCAACGGTGCTGGCAAGACCACCACCATGAAGGCCATCACCGGCACGCTGCCCATGAACGATGGCGACATCGAATACCTGGGCAAGAGCATCAAGGGCAAGGGCGCCTGGGACCTGGTCAAGGACGGCCTGGTGATGGTGCCGGAAGGCCGTGGCGTGTTCGCCCGCATGACCATCACCGAGAACCTGCAGATGGGCGCCTACATCCGCAAGGACAAGGCGGGCATCCTGGCCGACATCGAGAAGATGTTCACCATCTTCCCGCGCCTGCGCGAGCGCAAGGACCAACTGGCCGGCACCATGTCCGGCGGTGAGCAGCAGATGCTGGCCATGGGCCGGGCGCTGATGAGCCAGCCCAAGGTGCTGCTGCTGGACGAGCCGTCCATGGGCCTGTCGCCCATCATGGTGGACAAGATCTTCGAGGTGGTGCGCGACGTGTACGCCCTGGGCGTGACCATCGTGCTGGTCGAGCAGAACGCCAGCCGCGCGCTGGCGATTGCCGACCGCGGCTATGTGATGGAGTCGGGCCTGATCACCATGACAGGCCCCGGCCAGCAACTGCTCAACGACCCCAAGGTGCGCGCCGCCTACCTGGGCGAATAAGCGACTGCAGCCTGCGCGCCGCTTGCGTGGCGCGGTGCTTTCCAGCAAGGCACTCCCTCGGGAGTGCCTTTTTTTGTGCCCGCTGGTACGGATGGTGGTGAGGGTTTTGCTATTGAAAATATAGCTATCAAAGCATGTAACACCGGCGCTATCAGGCGATTTTGTTCATAATCGGCCGCTTCGTTCACCCACCTGACTTCACAGCACGACCATGAACGCGCTCCAATCCCTGCCCATCTCGCTGCAAACGGTGTTGCTGCTCACGGCCAGCAACATCTTCATGACCTTTGCCTGGTACGGCCACTTGAAGAACCTGGCGTCCTCGCCGTGGTACGTCGCCGCCCTCGTCAGCTGGGGCATTGCCCTGTTTGAATACCTGTTGCAGGTGCCAGCCAACCGCATCGGCTTTACCCAGTTCAACGTGGGGCAGCTCAAGATCATGCAGGAGGTCATCACGCTGGGTGTGTTCGTGCCCTTTGCTGTGTTCTACATGGGCCAGCCCCTGAAATGGGACTACCTCTGGGCCGGACTGTGCCTAGTGGGGGCGGTGTATTTCATCTTCCGCGGCGCCTGAAGCCTGAACCGATCCCCCAGCCGCGTATTTATGGCCCCGCGCATGACTGCATGACGCGGTGGCATCGGCCCCCGCAAGGCGGACGGTTAAACTCGCCGGGTCACGAAAGCGTCATGGTTCTGTCATGGCGCGGCCTTTTCTCACCATTCGTTCCCGATCCAGGAGTCCCCATGCTGTTTGCCAAGCTGTTGCCACGCGAAGGCAATTTTTTCGAAATGTTCAACCAGCATGCGGACCGCATCGTTGAGGCGGCCCGGGCCTTCTCGCAACTGGTGGCCAACTACAGTGATCCGCACCTGCGCGACAAATACAACCAGGACGTGGACAACGCCGAGCGTGCTGCCGACCGCGTGACGCACGAGGTCAACAAGGCCATTCACAAGACCTTCATCACCCCCATCGACCGTGAGCAGATCCACACCCTGATCAACACCATGGACGATGTGGCAGACCTGATCCAGGACTCGGCCGAGACCATGGCGCTGTACGACGTGCGCCACATGACGGAAGAGATCACCCGCCTCACGGACCTGAGCCTCAAGTGCTGTGAGCGCCTGCGTGATGCCGTCAAGCTTCTGGAGAAGATCGCCGATCCGGCTGTGGCCGAGGCCGCGCTCAAGACCTGCGAGGAGATCGACAAGCTCGAATCCGACGCCGACCGCGTGATGCGCAGCGCCATGAGCAAGCTGTTCCGAGAGGAGCCCGATGTGCGCGAGGTGATCAAGCTCAAGGCCATCTACGAGCTGCTGGAGACCATCACTGACAAGTGCGAGGACGTGGCCAACTGCATCGAGGGCATCGTCCTCGAAAACTCCTGAACCCCGCAGGCTGACCAGTATGGAAACCGTACAGACGGCCCTCTGGGTTGTGGTTCTGCTTGTGGCCTTGGCGATCCTGTTCGACTTCATGAACGGGTTCCACGACGCGGCCAATTCGATTGCCACGGTGGTCTCCACCGGCGTGCTCAAGCCCGCGCAGGCGGTGCTGTTTGCCGCCTTCTTCAATTTTGTGGCGATCTTCATCTTCCACCTGAGCGTGGCGGCGACGGTGGGCAAGGGCATCGTGCAGCCCGGCATTGTGGACACGCACGTGGTGTTTGGCGCCCTGGTGGGTGCGATCACCTGGAACGTGATCACCTGGTACTACGGCATCCCCAGCAGTTCCTCGCATGCGCTCATCGGCGGCATCGTGGGCGCGGTGATTGCGAAGGCGGGGGCAGGTGCACTGATCTCTGCGGGCATCCTCAAGACGGTGGCGTTCATCTTTGTGTCTCCGCTGCTGGGTTTTGCGCTGGGTTCGCTCATGATGGTGGCAGTGGCCTGGATCTTCCGGCGCACGCGTCCGAGCAAGGTGGACAAGTGGTTCCGCCGGTTGCAGCTGTTGTCTGCGGGCGCCTACAGCCTGGGTCACGGTGGCAACGATGCGCAAAAGACCATCGGCATCATCTGGCTGCTGCTGATCGCCACGGGGTACTCGTCGGCGTCCGATGCGTCGCCACCCACATGGGCCATCATCAGCTGTTACGTGGCCATTGGCCTCGGGACCATGTTTGGCGGCTGGCGCATCGTGAAGACCATGGGCCAGAAGATCACCAAGCTCAAGCCCGTGGGCGGCTTCTGTGCCGAAACGGGGGGCGCCATGACGCTGTTCCTGGCCACCATGCTGGGCATCCCGGTGTCCACCACGCACACCATCACGGGCGCCATCGTCGGTGTGGGCTCCACCCAGCGTGCCAGCGCCGTGCGCTGGGGCGTGGCGGGCAACATCATCTGGGCGTGGATTCTGACCATCCCGGCCAGTGCGTTTGTGGCCGCCGTCGCCTACTGGATCAGCCTGCAGCTGTTCTGATGGCGAAGATGTCCTGAATGCTATTGAAAATATAGCGTCTGAGGTAATTAAAACGGGCGCATACGGCCTGTTGAAGCTCTTTCGAGTCCCTTTTGACGCCCCATCGAGTGCAAACTCGCTGGGGCGTCTGCTTTTGCGGCTGTCTCGAGGTTACTGCGAGATCTTGCGCGCTTCCTCGATCTGGTACTCAAAGTACCGCTGGAAGCTGAACGCCAAGCTGGCCATCAGTACCGTGGTGCCGATCAGCAGGGACACCACGATGGCGCCCACGGTGATCCACTGCGTCCTGCCGGGGGGGGCGTCGGGCGCGGCTGTGGGGTTGTAGCGGGCATTCCACACCTCCGGCGTCATCAACGCGTACAAGATGGCGCGCAGCGCGCACGCCGCAATGGTGAAGCCCAGCAGCGGGATCAGCACCCAGCTGTAGTGGTCGTCCTGGCCGAGTTGCTGCACCCGCTGGATGCCGTAAATGCCCAGGGCCGTGGGAATGGGCAGCAACCAGCCCAACATGTCGGACAGGCCATGCAGATAGAAGCGGTGCAGGCCCAGAGGCCCGCCCACGAAGGCGAGCCAGGCCGCCACGGTTTTGTTTTTCATGCGGGGCATTGTGTTACTCGGGAGAGGTGGTGTCGCCCGCACCCAGGGTTTTTTCCATGAGCACGATGTCGCGCCAGGCACCGAACTTCCAGCCCACCGAGCGCATGACGCCCACATCCGTAAAACCCAGCGCCCGGTGCACCCCGATGGAGCCGGCGTTGGCGGAGTCACCAATCACCGCCAGCAGTTTGCGTACGCCGACGGCCTCGGCCTGCACGGCCAGCTCGGCCAGCAGCTTGCGACCCAGACCCATGCCACGGGCGCTGTCGGCCACGTAGATCGAATCCTCGGCCGAGAAACGGTAGGCCGGGCGGGGCTTGAACCAGTTGGCGTAGGCGAAACCCAGCACCTGCCCGTCCTGCTCGGCCACCAGCCAGGGCAGGCCACGTGCCAGCACGTCAGCGCGGCGGCCCGCCATGTCGGCTTCGGTGGGTGGATCAATCTCGAACGTGCCCGTGCCGTGGAGCACATGGTGTTGGTAAATGGCGGTAATTGCGGAGATATCGCTGTCGGTGCTGGGGCGGATGGTGGACATTGGAACAAATAGATATAATCGCGGGCTTTGCAGCGTGTCGCTGGCCGGGTGGCCATGTCGCGTGTCTCAAGCGTTGCGAATATGGTTGCGAACACTGTGGCTTACGGCAAATGTTGCCGGAGTTCACCACCCGAAGGATAAATCATGGTCGTCATTCGACTCTCCCGCGGCGGCTCCAAGGGCCGTCCTTTCTTCAACATCGTCGTTGCTGACAAGCGCGTGCGCCGTGATGGCCGCTTCATCGAGCGCATCGGTTTTTACAACCCCACCGCCAAGGAATCCGAAGAAGGCCTGCGCATCGTGCAAGACCGTCTGGCTTACTGGGTGGGCGTCGGCGCTCAGTCCTCCCCCACGGTGGACCGCCTGATCAAGCAAGCCGCCAAGAAGGCTGCTTAAAGCTCCCTGAAAAGGGCGGGTTCCGTCGGCTAGCCTGGCGGAACCCGCCCTTTTCTCATTCTGGATTCACTGCCATGGCCACCACACCATTGACCCTCGAACCCGCAGAACTACCTGCCGACGCCATTGAAGTGGGGCGTATCGCAGATGCCTGGGGCGTCAAGGGCTGGTTCAAGGTGCTGCCGCACAGCAGCAATCCCGAGGCACTTTTTTCTTCCAAGCAATGGTATCTGCAGCCGTCCGAGCGGGGAGCCAAGACCTTCAGCGGCACGGTACAGCTGCCCATCCGCCAGGCCAAGGCCCATTCGGATTCCGTGGTGGCGTGGGCGCAGGGCATCGACGACCGCAATGGTGCAGAGGCGTTGCGGGGCGCGCGGATCTTTGTGCCCCGGTCCACTTTCCCGTCCACTTCGGATGACGAGTACTACTGGGTCGATCTGATTGGCCTGTCGGTCCTCAACCGCGAAGGTGTGGCGCTGGGCCAAGTGCGCGAGCTGATGTCCACCGGTCCCCAGACTGTGCTCGTGCTGGCCTATGAGCAGGATGGCAAGCCGCAGGAGCGCATGATCCCGTTTGTTTCGGCGTTCGTGGACAAGGTGGACTTGGCCGAAAAGCGCATCACCGTGGACTGGCAGCCCGACTACTGACAGGCGCTCCCCGAACCGCGCCGCGCACCATGCGCTTTGACATCATCACCCTTTTTCCTGAGCTGTTTGCCCCTTTCCTGGCGAGCGGCGTGACCCGGCGCGCCTACGCCAGCGGCCAGGTCGATGTGCGTCTGTGGAATCCGCGCGACTACGCAGATGGCAACTACCGCCGGGTGGATGACCGTCCGTTTGGCGGCGGCCCGGGCATGGTGATGATGGCCGAACCGTTGGCGCGCTGCCTCGTGGCTATCCGGGCGGAGCGGGGTGAACCCGAGGAGGCTCAGGCGCCTCTGGTGCTTTTTTCTCCCATTGGTGAGTCGCTGAACCACGCCGCTGTGGAACGCTGGTCTGGCGGCGAGGGGGCGGTGTTGCTGTGCGGTCGCTACGAAGGCATCGACCAGCGGTTCATCGATGCGCACGTGAATGTGCAGATGAGCTTGGGCGACTTCGTGCTCTCGGGCGGTGAGATTGCCGCCATGGCGCTGTTGGATGCCGTGGCGCGCCTGCAGCCCGGTGTGCTCAATGACGAGGGCAGCCACCAGCTCGACAGCTTCAATCCGGCGCTCGATGGCTTGCTGGACTGTCCGCACTACACGCGGCCCGAGGAGTGGGCGGGGCTGCCAGTGCCCGCTGCGCTCATGTCGGGGCACCATGCGCAGATCGAGCGCTGGCGGCGCGACCAGCGCCTGGCCACCACGGCCCGCCACCGGCCTGATCTCATCGATGCCGCGCGCAAAGCGGGGCGTCTGGCGCCTGCCGACGAAGCAGTATTGGCCAAGCTCGTCTGAATTGCTATAATCAAAGGCTTTTCGATCCTCTGGCCGGCCGTTTTGACTGGGAGTTCTCCCGCAAAACACTGAGGCGTCAATCCCGACGCAGCCATTTTTGGCGCGGACAAGATCACTAGGAAACTCACATGAACCTGATCCAGACCCTGGAAGCGGAAGAAATTGCCCGCTTGAACAAGACCATCCCCGAATTCGCCCCTGGTGACACCGTCATCGTGAGCGTGAACGTGGTGGAAGGTACCCGCAAGCGCGTGCAGGCTTACGAAGGCGTGGTGATTGCCAAGCGCAATCGCGGCCTGAACAGCGGCTTCACCGTGCGCAAGATCTCCAGCGGCGAAGGCGTGGAACGTACGTTCCAGACCTACAGCCCGCTGATCGCCAGCATCGAAGTCAAGCGCCGTGGTGACGTGCGCCGTGCCAAGCTGTACTACCTGCGCGAGCGCAGCGGCAAGTCGGCACGTATCAAGGAAAAGCTGCCTTCGCGCGTCAAGGCTGCTGCCACCGCCGCATAAGGCGCGGGCTCGTCCTGACAAGCCGCTACAGCATCTGCCTGTAGCGGCTTTTTGTTTTTTGGCCCGTTGAATCAGCATCCGTGAACCCTCCTTCCCCTCCCGCCGTCTCATCGGTCATTGCGCCTCTGTCGAGCCTGCCCGACTTTGACCCCCGCCTGGTGCCAGTCGTGGGTGTGGACGCGCACCTGCCCGCCGTGCCCCTGACGGTACAGACGCCCGATGCGCTGCGTGCGCGTTTTGCGCAGCCGCCGCAATGGGAGCCGGAGGTGGTGCTGGAAAAGAAGTTCATGAACCGCGAGCCAGCCCACGCGTCCGTGTTGCTGGCGATTGTGCTGCGCGAGCAGCCCATGGTGCTGCTGACGGAGCGCACCGCGCATCTGTCCACCCATTCCGGGCAGGTCGCCTTCCCCGGTGGGCGGGCGGACCCTGAAGATGCCAGTCCGGCCGAAACTGCCTTGCGTGAAGCGCAGGAAGAAGTGGGCCTGGGCCGTGAGTTTGTCGAGGTGCTGGGAGCGCTGCCAACTTATGTGACCGGCTCTTCGTTCATCATCACCCCGGTAGTTGCGCTGGTGCAGCCGGACTGCGTGCTGCGGCCCAACCCTTATGAGGTGGCCGATTTGTTCGAGGTGCCACTGGCCTTCCTGCTCGACCCCTCCCACCACCGCCGCCATGTGTTCGATCGCGATGGCGTGCACCGCGAGTGGTTCTCCATGCCGTACCAGCAGGGGGACAAAACCCATTTCATCTGGGGTGCTACGGCGGGCATGCTGCGCAATTTCTACCGGTTCATGCAAGCCTGAGCCTGCTGCGCACGCCGTGGGGTGCACCAGCGCGAAGCGCCAGTATCATTGCTCCCCATGAGTTTCTTCGCCATCCTGTTCGCTCTGCTGATCGAGCAGGCACGCCCCCTGGCCCGCAGCAATCCCATCCACGCAGGGCTGCGCGCATGGGCGCTGTCCGTGAGCCGTAATTTCGATGCGGGCAAGTCGCACCACGGCTGGGTAGCGTGGAGCCTCGCAGTCCTCGTTCCCGCCTTGGTCACATTGGCCATCCACTGGCTGTTGTTGTGGGGCCTTGGTTGGCCGTTTGCAGTGCTGTGGAGTGTCGCGGTGCTGTACGTCACGCTCGGGTTTAGGCAGTTCAGCCACCACTTCACTGGCATTCGCGATGCATTGGAGGAGGGCAATGAAGATGCGGCGCGCGAGCGCCTGGCGCACTGGCAGCAGGTGGATGTGGGCGTGCTGCCGCGCAGCGAGATCGTGCGCCACGTGATCGAGTATTCGGTGCTGGCGGCCCACCGGCATGTGTTTGGCGTGCTGGCTTGGTTCTCGGTGCTGGCTGCGCTCGGCCTGGGCCCCACGGGGGCCGTGCTGTACCGTCTGGCTGAGTTTGTGTCGCGCTACTGGCATTACAAGCAACGCGCGGGGGCGCTACCCGCCAGCGAATCCCTGCAGCAGGCCTCTGCGCAGGCCTGGACCGCCATTGACTGGCTGCCGGCGCGGCTCACTGCGCTGAGCTTTGCGGTGGTCGGCAGTTTCGAAGAGGCCATTGAAGGCTGGCGCTTTCATGCGCAGCGGTTTCCCAACGACAACGATGGCGTGGTGCTTGCTGCGACGGCGGGCGCCATCAATGTGCGCCTCGGTGGCGAGGCTTTGAAGGCGCGTTCTGAACTGCATGCGCCACAAGGTCTGGAGATCGACGCCGACATGGGCGACAGCGACTCCACCCCCGGCCGCGAGCCCGAGGTAGGCCACCTGCGCAGCGTGGTCGGACTGGTGTGGCGTTCGGTGGTGGTCTGGATGCTGCTGCTGGCGTTGCTCACCCTGGCGCGCTTGCTGGGTTAGCCGGGACGGGGCCTGGTAAGCCGCCTTGCGCAGCGCTGCGCAAGGCGTGAATCAATACCGGGTGTGGCTCAGTTCTTCAAACAGGTCACTATATATTTTGTAGCGTGAGGGGCTTATCCCTCCAGCACTTGGGCCATTTTTAACGGCATCCAATACGCCACAGCCCGGTTCATGCAGGTGGGTGCAGTTGTAGAACTTGCAGTCGGTGGCATGCTCGGCGATGTCGGGCATGCAGGCGGCCAGTTGCATGGGGGCGATGTGGTGCAGCCCGAATTCCTGGAACCCTGGCGAGTCGATCAGCGCCGTGGTGCGCGCTGCATCCATCCAGTACCAGTGGGTGCTGGTGGTGGTGTGCTTGCCAGAGTTCAGCGCCTGCGAGATCTCGCCCGTCAGCACAGAAGCACCGGGCACCAGCAGGTTGATCAGCGTGCTTTTGCCCGACCCCGAGGGGCCGAGCACCAGCGTGGTCTTGCCTTGTAGGTGTTCCATCAGCAGGGCACGGTCCACATCGCTGGACAGTGCCAGCGATAGCGGTAGCACGCCGTAGTGTTTGCCTGCGCCCATGTGCCGGTAGGGCAGCAGGCGCTCCCAGGCGCGGGCGAAGGGCTCGACCAGATCACTCTTGTTGAGAGCAATGATGGGCTTGATGCCTTCGGCTTCCGCCGCAATCAGTGCGCGGGACAGCTGGCTTTCGGAAAACACGGGCTCCGCAGCGATGAGGATGAGTACCTGGTCCAGGTTGGCGGCGAAGGATTTGGTGCGGATTTCGTCCTGGCGGTAGAAAAGGTTGCGTCGTTCCTTGACCTTTTCGATCGTACCTTCTTCACCTTGGCCGGGCGGCGGTGCCTGCCACAGCACATGGTCGCCCACCACGGCCTGGTTTTTTTTGCCGCGGGGGTGGCAGATGCGGCGTGCGCCATCCGGGGTTTCGACCATGCAGTGGCGCCCATGGCTGGCCACCACGGTACCTTCCATGAGGGCGCTGCGTTCAGCCATGGTGGGCCTGCGTCACAGTGCGACCAGTGCGTCGAACTGGGTGGCGCACTCGAAGTCGGTGCTGGAGATGCCGTGCACGTCGTGCGTGTTCAGTCGCACCACGCAGCGGTTGTAGTGCACCGACAGATCGGGGTGGTGGTCTTGCGCGTTGGCGATGAACGCCAGTGCGTTCACGAACGAGATCGTCTCGTAGTAGTTGGCAAAGTGGTAGGTCTTCTCGATGGCGACGTTGGCGCCGTCGCCGCTGAGGCTCCAGCCTTCCAGCTTGGCGAGGTTCGCTACTACTTCTGTCGCTGTCAGGGCGCGACGGGTCAACTTGGACCAGTCTTTTTTCTTCAACATGGTGGTCATGGGTGGGCAGGGGTTTGCATGCGCGCCAGACGTTCTGTGGCGGGTGGATGCGAGTAGTAAAACTTCACGTACACCGGATCGGGTGTGAGCGTGGAGGCATTGTCTTCATACAGCTTGAGCAGGGCCGACGACAGATCGGCGCCGCTGGCCTGGGCCACGGCATATGCATCTGCCTGGAACTCATGGCGGCGCGACTGCTGCGAGAACAGCGGCGAGATGAAGAAGGTGAATACCGGGACGACCAGCATGAACAGCAGCAGCGCCAGCGCATCATTGGGGGCAGCTGCCATGGCTGGGTCCAACGAAATATTGGGCCGTACGCCCAGCCCGGTGTAGAACCACACTTGGGTGGAGAGCCAGCCCAGCATCGCGAAGCCTGCCAGGCTCAGCGCAAACATCATCACGACGCGCTGGACGATGTGGCGGTGCCTGAAGTGGCCCAGCTCATGGGCCAGCACGGCTTCGACCTCGCCGGGGGCCAGCTGGCGCAGCAGGGTGTCGTAGAACACCACGCGCTTGGCGGCACCAAAGCCCGTGAAGTAGGCGTTGGCGTGGGCGCTGCGACGGCTGCCGTCCATGACGAACAGGCCCTTGGCCGAGAAGCCGCAACGTTGCATGAGCGCCGTCACCCGGGCTTTGAGCGATTCGTCTTCGAGCGGCTGGAACTTGTTGAACAGCGGTGCGATGAAGGTGGGGTAGATCACCATCAGCAGCAGGTTGAAACCCATCCAGAAACACCAGGCCCACAGCCACCACAGTGGGCCTGCAGCGCCCATCAACCAGAGTATCAGCGCGGCGATGGGCAATCCAATGATTGCGCCTACCAGCAGGCCCTTGAGCGCATCCGCCACCCACAGGCGCCAGGTCATCTTGTTGAAGCCAAACCGTTCTTCCACCACAAAGGTCTGGTACAGCGACAGGGGCAGGTCGATCAGGCCGCTGATGGCGGCAAAGGCCACCAGCAATGCCATCTGTTGCCACATGCCGCCGCCCAGCACGGCAAGCAGCGCCTGGTTCAATGTGTCGAGGCCGCCCAGCAAAGTCCAGCCCATCAGCACTGCAGCGCCCAGCGTCAGCTCCAGCATGCCCAGGCGCGCCTTGGTCACGGTGTAGTCGGCAGCCTTCTGGTGAGCAGCGAGGGAGATGCGTTCGGCAAACGGCGCAGGGACCGCCGCGCGGTGACGTGCCACATGCCGGATCTGGCGCGTGGCCAGCCAGAACTTGAGTGCCAGGCCCAGCAACAGCGCGGCAGCAAAGGCCATAGTGAGCAGCAAAGAGGGGGAAAGGTCGTCGGATGTGGGCATGTGCGGCGAGTTTAGGTCATCGGCGACAATGCGCGCCATGTCAGAAGCCAACAACCCCACCCCGCCCGCGCTTGCCAAATCCGACCAGAACCTCGTCTGGCTGGACTGTGAAATGACCGGCCTTGAGCCCGATACCGACCGCTTGCTGGAGATCGCCGTGGTCGTGACTGGCCCGAGCCTGGAACCGCGTGTCGAAGGCCCCGTATTTGCCATTCATCAGTCGGATGAATTGCTGAACAAGATGGATGCCTGGAACAAGGGCACGCACGGCCGCAGTGGCCTGATCGACAAAGTGAAGGCCTCTACGGTGACCGAAGAGGAGGCCGAGCAGAAGATTCTTGCTTTCCTGGCCCAGTACGTGCCCAAGGGCACCGCGCCCATGTGTGGTAACAGCATCGGCCAGGACCGGCGTTTCCTGGTGCGCTACATGCCCAAGCTTGAACGTTTCTTTCACTACCGCAACGTGGATGTGAGCACGCTCAAGGAGCTGGCCAAGCGCTGGAAGCCTGAGGCCTACACCAGCTTCAAGAAGGCGCAGAAGCACACGGCGCTGGCCGACGTGCACGAGTCCATTGAAGAGCTGGCCCATTACCGCACTCATTTGCTGTCGGTGGACGTGAAGGCTGACTGAGTTGGTGGGCGCGGGGGCTGCGTGATTGACGCTGCTGCCGCGCGGCTCATTCGAGGGGTATTGCGGGCAAACCCTTAATCGTGCGATAATCGCTGACTGCGCAGGAATCCCTCGCAGATTGTGCATCTCCCCTCACACACCGGGCTTGTCAGCCGACTGTCTATCGACAGTGCAGGACTGGCGAAAAACGCCCACCCGCTCCGGCCTTTTCTGAGCCAGCGCAGGTTTCGTTTGATGGTTGATGTTTTTTAACCATTTGACGAAGCCAATCGTGGGCTGCGCCCGCGACCGTCTTCGTGAGAGAAAAATCATGACCGACACCTCTTTGGTGCAGGGCGAATTCGCGCCTGCAGAGACTTCTTTTGCTGCCGACATTTCCGTGCAGTCTTCCCCTCTCGATGCTGCAGTGGCCGTGGCCGCTGAAGCGGACGCCGCTGTGACCGCAGAGCCCAATGGCTTTGTCGAGCTCGGCCTGGCTCCTCAGCTTGTGCAGGCCGTGGCTGATCTGGGCTACACCCAGCCCACGGGTGTGCAGCTCAAAGCCATTCCATTGGCCATGGGCGGTGGCAACGATGCCACCAAGTTCATCGACCTGATGGTCTCCAGCCAGACCGGCTCCGGCAAGACGGCTGCTTTTCTGCTGCCCGTACTGCACACGCTGATCAACCAGCAAGCGGCAGCCGAAGCCGAGGAGCGTGCTGCGTTTGAGCGTGCCACGGCCGAAGCCGCTGCTCGCGGCGAACCCGCTCCCAAGCGCCCCAAGCGCAAGGACCCCACCAGCTCGCGCAATTTCAAGGCGGCCACCCCCGGCGCCTTGATCCTGTGCCCCACTCGGGAACTGGCGCAGCAAGTTGCGCACGATGCCATCGACCTGGTCAAGCATTGCCGCGGCCTGCGCGTGGCCAACGTGGTGGGTGGCATGCCTTACCAACTGCAAATCGCCAAGCTGCAGAACGCCGACCTCGTGGTGGCGACTCCTGGCCGCCTGCTGGACCTGCAGCGCTCGATGCAGATCAAGCTCGACAAGGTGCAGTTCCTGGTCGTTGACGAAGCCGACCGCATGCTTGACCTGGGCTTCTCGGATGACCTGGCCGAGCTGAACCAGCTGACCAGCCAGCGCAAGCAGACCATGATGTTCAGCGCCACGTTCGCGCCGCGCATCCAGCAACTGGCCATGCGTGTGATGCACGACGGTGGTTCGTCGGTGCAAAAGGTGACCATCGATTCTCCGCAAGAGAAGCACGCCAACATCAAGCAGGTGCTGTACTGGGCCGACAATGCTCAGCACAAGCGCAAGATGCTGGACCACTGGCTGCGTGACACCACGATCAACCAAGCCATCGTCTTTGCCAGCACCCAGGTGGAGTGCGATGGCCTGGCCAACGACCTGCAGCAAGACGGTTTCTCCGCCGTGGCACTGCATGGCGCCCTGAGCCAGGGTCTGCGCAACCGCCGTTTGATGGCCCTGCGCGCCGGCCAGGTGCAGATCCTGGTGGCCACCGATGTGGCGGCACGCGGCATTGATGTGCCTACCATCACCCACGTGTTCAACTTTGGCCTGCCCATGAAGGCCGAGGACTACACCCACCGCATCGGTCGTACCGGCCGTGCGGGCCGCGATGGCCTGGCCATCACATTTGCCGAGTTTCGCGATCGCCGCAAGATCTACGACATTGAGTCGTACAGCCGCCAGCAGTTCAAGGCCGAAGTGATTCCGGGCATGGAGCCCTCGCAGCGCGCGCCGCAGGCACCCCGTGGTGGTGACTTCGGTGGTGGCCGTGGTGCACCGGGCCGCTCGTACGACAACCGTGACAACCAGTCGCGTGGCCGTTTCGGTGGTCCCGCACGCGGTGGCAATGACCGTGGTGGTTTCGGTGGCGGTTTTGGCGGCGGCTTTGCAGGTCGTGACAACCGTGGCGCTCCGGCCCGGGGTGAAGGCGGTGGTTTTGCTGGCCGCGATGACCGTGGTGGCGATCGTGGTTTTGCACAGCGCCGCGATGGCGAAGGCTACGGTCGCAAGCCCGGCTTTGGTGACGCAGGCCGTGGCGGTTTTGCTCCCCGTGGCGATGCGGGTGCACCGCGCGGTGATTTCGCTCCCCGCAAGCCTGCTTTTGCCAAGCCTGCAGGTGGCGGTAGCAAGCCGTTTGTGGCCCACGACGCTCGCAAGCGTCCTGCTCGCCCGGCTCGCTGATCGTTGATAGGTTGGTGGCGCTAGCGCCGCCCCTGTTGTCAAGGCTGGTACTGCAAGGTGCCAGCCTTTTTTCATGGCCGATACCTTGACAGTCCCAGATTGTGAGCGGTGGCTCGTCAATAATGGCCGCCGGAGGAATCTGCTGTGTCGTCTTCTTTATCTTCGGGTGCGGACTTTGAGCACATGTTCGGGCTGGCACCAGTGTCACTCTGGCTGGAGGACTACAGCGCACTCAAACAGCTTTTTGAGCAGTGGCGCGCTGAGGGTGTGACGGATATTCGCGCGCACCTGTCCCAGGACCCGGCCCGCCTGCGGGCCTGCAGTGCCGCACTCAAGGTGCTCAAGGTCAATCAGCGCACGCTGGACCTGTTTGCTGCCGAGAACCAGCAGGTTCTGGAGGCCAATCTGGACAAGGTGTTCCGTGACGACATGCACGACGCGGTGGCGCACGAGCTATCGCAGCTTTGGGACGGGCAGCTGGAGTTTTCAAACCAGACGGTGAATTACGCGCTCGACGGGCGGCGGCTCGATGTGCAGATCCGCGCGCGCATCTTGCCGGGCTATGAGGACAACTGGAGCAGGGTGCTGGTGTCACTGGAGGACGTGACCGCCACCGTGCGCGCAGGTGCCGAGCTGCGCCGCAGCGAGCAGTATGCGCGTGACCTGTTCGAACATTCGCCTGTGTCGTTGTGGGTGGAGGATTTCAGCGCGGTCAAAAGCCTGCTCGACGGCGTGCGCGCACAGGGCATCGACGACTTCAAGACTTTCATCCGGGTGCACCCCGAGTTTGTGACGCGCTGCATGCACGAAATCCGGGTCATCGACGTGAACCAGCAGAC
The DNA here is from genome assembly GCF_001428225.1 of Acidovorax sp. Root70. NCBI lineage: Bacteria > Pseudomonadati > Pseudomonadota > Betaproteobacteria > Burkholderiales > Comamonadaceae > Acidovorax > Acidovorax sp. Root70. The sequence goes on along the minus strand of NZ_LMHQ01000030.1, from coordinate 210,506 downwards.
CTTGCGCATGTTCGGTGCGGCGAGCAAGGAGATGCTGCTGAACAACATTGGCCGGGTGTTCCGCGGGGAGATGCACGAGTCCTTTGCAGAGCAGTTGCTGGACCTGTGGGAGGGCAAGACCTTCCAGCAACGCGAAGTGGTCAATTACGCCTTGTCTGGCGATGCGGTGCATATCCACATGCAGTTCTCGGTGCTGGCTGACCACATGAGGGACTGGGGCCTGGTACTCCTGTCCCTGGTGGACATCACGGCGCGCAAAAAGGCTGAGGCTTATCTGGAGTACCTTGGCAAGCATGATGTGCTCACGCAATTGCGCAATCGCGCCTTTTACGCAGAAGAGCTCAATCGCCTGACCCGCAAGGGCCCTTGGCCGCTGTCCATCATCGCCATCGACCTCAATGGTCTCAAGGGGGTGAACGATGAGCAGGGGCATGCGGCGGGGGACTCCATGCTGCGCCGTGTGGGCGAGGTGCTGGCCAAGGCTGTGGACGCCCCAGCGTGCGCCGCTCGCATAGGGGGGGACGAATTCACGGTGTTGTTGCCTGGCACGGATGAACGCGGGGCTATGGCTCTGCAGGAGCGCATTTTGTCGATGCTCGAACTCAACAACCAGTTCTACCCTGGCCAGCATTTGAGCCTGGCCATGGGGATTGCCTGTTGCCCGTCTGGCGACGCGGTGGAGGCTGCGATCCACCGCGCAGACCAGGCGATGTATGCGGAAAAGAATCGCTATTACCAGCAAAAGAACGTGGACCGGCGGCAGCCAAGTCCCTGATCCGCGCCTTGATTAGAGGTTGACCGGCGTGCGGCCGATCTCGGGCCAGCGATGGTGCAGAAAGATCCAGGACAGCATGCCAATGCACAACATCAGAAATGATGACAGCGCCAGCAAAACGGTGGAGTGCATCACCAGCGGTGCAATGAGGCCCGCCACCAGCCCGTTGGCCGAAGAGCCGACAAACGCCTGCATGGACGAGGCCATGCCCCGTCGCTCCGGGTAGAGGTCCAGCACCAGAAGCGTCACCACGGGCACCATCAGCGCCCAGCCAAAAGAAAAGACCGCAATGGGCGCAAGGGCCCACCAGGCATGGGCGGTGAACAGGAGATTGGCGACCAAATTCAACACGGCCACCGAAAACATGATGACGAACCCGTGGCGGATCTGGCGCTTGGGTGGAATCCGTCCGGCCAGCCGTCCACTGAGCCACGCACCGCCCATGATGCCCGAGATGGTGAGCGCAAAAAACCAGAAAAACTGCGTGGGTGCCAGCGACAGGTGCTCCCCCAGAAAGGCGGGGGCCGACAGCACGTACAGGAACATGCCATTGAAGGGCACACCGCTGGCCAGCGCCAGCAGCACAAAGCGTGCGCTGGTGCCCAGCTGCATGTACCCGCGCATGAGGTGGCGCACATGGAAGGGCTGGCGCTGCTCCACATGCAGGGTCTCGGGCAGCAGCCGAAAGTTGGCGGTCCACAGGGCGACCCCTACCAGGGTCAGAAACCAGAAGATGCTGTGCCACCCGGTGTGGACGAACAGCCAGCCCCCGATGATGGGTGCAATCGCCGGGGCCACTCCGAAGTAGATAGTGACCTGGCTCATGACCTTCTGCGCTTGTGCCGGGGGGAACATGTCGCGGATCACCGCGCGGGAGACCACGATGCCCGCTCCCGTGGACAAACCTTGCAGCGCGCGGAAAAAGACCAGTTGTCCGATCGTCTGCGACAGTGCGCACCCGGCGGAGGCGATCGTGAACACCGCGATGCCCCACAAGATCACGGGCCTGCGCCCGAAGCTGTCCGCCAGCGCTCCATGGAACAGGCTCATGAACGCAAAGCCAAACAGGTAGGCCGACAGCGTCTGCTGCATTTCTACCGGCGTGGCTCCCAGCGCCGCGGCGATGCCCGAGAACGCAGGAATATAGGTGTCTATGGAAAAGGGCCCCAGCATGCCCAGCACTGCCAGCAGAATCGCCAGCGCCCAGCGGGGCGCTTTCCAGAGCAAATGGGCTTGTGGGTTCATGGGTGACGATGGGATGGGGTGAGAGTCGGGCACCCTCGGGGCATCGGCCTCTGACGCTGTGCAGGCCGGTGCCGGTTGCATGGGGATTATGCGGGACATACACGGCCCATGGCGGGTGAGCGCTGCGGAGCATCAAGCCTTGCACTCTTCGTAAAGAGTTCTGGGCGAGGGGGCGTTGCAAAGATAAGCCTGAGGAGGGCGGGTAGCGCCGGCGGCGATAGGCCAGGGTCCTCGGGCTGTCGCAAGCGAGCTAGAAACAAAAAAACCTGCTATTTGTGAATAGCAGGTTTTTTGTGCCTTGCGGCTTTGATTTGGTGGGTCCTGAGTGACTCGAACACTCGACCTACGGATTAAGAGTCCGCTGCTCTACCAACTGAGCTAAGAACCCAAATCTTTGAATTCGTCTGCATTGCTGCAGAGCCTCGAATTATGCACTAGTTTTTGCGACCTTTGCAACTAGCGCCCAAAAATTATTGCATCGCGTTCCGGCTGGCCAGCTCGACAAAGAGGCCGCTGTGGTCCAGTTCGCCCAGGCCGTGGTCCACGCCCTCGGCATACAGCGCTTCGAACAGGGCCGTGATGGGGGCGTCGAAACCTGTTTCGCGCGCGGTAGCCAGCGCGTTGCGCATATCCTTCAACTGGACGGCCATGCGACCCCGGGGCGCAAAGTCGCGGTCCACCATGCGTTGGCCATGTAGCTGCAGGATGCGGCTGTCGGCGAAGCCACCGCTGATCGCCTCACGGACCTTGGCCATGTCAGCACCGCCTTTGGCGGCAAACAGCAGGGCCTCGGCCACAGCGCCGATCGTGATGCCCACAATCATCTGGTTGGCCAGCTTGGCCAATTGCCCGGCTCCGTGAGGGCCCACATGCGTGGCGCGGCCCAGGCAAGCAAACACGGGTTGTGCGCGGGCGAAATCCTCGGGCCGTCCACCGGCCATGATGGCCAGGGTGCCCGCTTCGGCGCCGACAGTGCCGCCCGACACCGGTGCGTCCAGGTGGGCCAGGCCCAGCTCGTCCAAGCGGGCCGCATGGTCGCGGGCCTCGCTGGGCTGGATGGAGGCCATGTCGATGAAAAGAGCGCCTGGGCGCATCGCCTGGGCGGTGCCCAGTTCAAACAGGACCTGGCCCACGACCGGGCCGTTTTCGAGCAGGCTGATGACAAGGTCCACGTCCTTGACGGCATCGGCTGGGATGCTGTGCACAGTGACACCCCATTGCGCCAGCGGCTCTGCCTTGGCCCGGGTGCGGTTCCATGCGTGCACTTGGTGGCCTGCTTCGCTGAGGCGCCTAGCCATGGGCAACCCCATCATGCCAATGCCAAGAACAGCGATACGAAGCGGAGTGGTAGTCATGGCGTTGTTCTTCTTGGGAAAGGAGTTCAAGAGCGTCTCTGTTGCCATCATGTGCCTTTTTGGCGCTGCAGTCTGTCACGGAGCTTGCAGCGCACAGCGATTGGCCAGATGATTCTGCAGCGCCAGCGCCGTTACTGCGTCTGCCGAGCCTGTTGGCCGGGCCGCGGTATGGCACCGAAGGCCGCCCACACAACTCGGAGACCCTTGCCCATGACCTTGCCCCTGTACGACCCTGCCTGGCTGGAGCGCATGTACAACAACCGTGCCCTGGTCCCAGACCACATGGACTACTTTGAGCGCTGGGCACGAGACTCCGCCCAGGTACGTGCCAACATTCCCTGTGCGCTCGATGTCGCGTATGGAACAGGTTTGGGTGAAACCCTGGACGTGTTTCCCTCGGCCCGCGCCACCGGTGGGCCGGTGCCGGTCCTGGTGTTCATCCACGGCGGCTACTGGCGGTCCCTCGACAAATCCGATCATTCGTTCATTGCTCCGCCCTTTACCCAGGCGGGGTTTTGTGTGGTGGTGGTGAACTACGCGCTGTGCCCGGGCACCCCAGAGGCGCCGGTGACCATCCCTCATATCGCACGGCAGATGGAGAAAGCGCTGGGCTGGGTGTGGCACCAAATTGCCGCCCATGGTGGCGACCCCAAGCGGATCACGGTAGCGGGGCATTCTGCCGGCGGGCAGCTGGCGGCCTTGTTGCTCACCAGCGTATGGCCTCTCATTGGCAAGGGACTGCCCAATGGGCTGGTGCGTAACGCACTGTCGATTTCAGGTGTGCATGACCTGGAGCCCATCATGCACACGCCCATGTACCAGTCTGTGCTGAAGCTCACCGAGCAGCAGGTGCTGCAATGCAGTCCCGCGCGTTTGCTGGAGCCACCCACCGGCACGCTGTATTGCGCTGTCGGAGCCGATGAAAGCCCCGAATTTTTGCGGCAGAACCAGCTCATGCAGGACGCGTGGGGGAGCCATTTTGTGCCCCGCAGCGTGGCGTTGCCAGGGTTGAACCATTTCAGCGTCGTGGATGCCCTGGCCAAGCCCGGGCATGACCTGCACCACATGGCGCAGAACCTGCTGCGGGCCTGACCGCGCGTTGATCTGGGCCCGGGTGTGGGGTTACATCAGCAGGTGTTCACCTGCGTTGTCGCCGCCCAGGATCACGTAATTGACCTTGCGCACATCCATCAGCTTGGTGCCACCCGCATAGCTGATAGAGCTTTGCACGTCCTGCTCCATCTCGATCAGCGTCTCGGCCAGTTTGCCCTTGATGGGCTCCAGGATGCGCTTGCCTTCGACGTGCTTGTATTCGCCCTTGTTGAAGTCGCTGGCCGAGCCGTAGTACTCCTTGAACAGCGCGCCGTCCACTTCTACCGTCTTGCCCGGTGATTCCTCGTGGCCTGCAAACAGCGAGCCGATCATCACCATGCTCGCACCAAAGCGGATGCTCTTGGCAATGTCGCCATGGCTGCGGATGCCGCCGTCGGCAATGATGGGCTTGGTGGCTACTCGAGCACACCACTTGAGTGCGCTGAGCTGCCAGCCACCCGTGCCAAAACCCGTCTTGAGCTTGGTGATGCACACCTTGCCGGGGCCCACGCCCACCTTGGTGGCGTCGGCGCCCCAGTTTTCCAGGTCGATGATGGCTTCGGGCGTGGCTACGTTGCCAGCAATCACGAACGACTGGGGCAGGTGCTTTTTCAGGTAGCCGATCATGTTTTTCACACTGTCGGCATGGCCGTGGGCAATGTCGATGGTGATGTACTCGGGCGTGATGCCCTGGGCCACCAGTTGGTCCACGGTGGCGTAGTCAGGTTGCTTCACACCCAGCGAGATCGATGCGTAGCAACCCTTGGCATGCATGTCCTTGACGAACTGGATGTTGTCCAGGTCAAAGCGGTGCATGACGTAGAAGTAACCGTTCTGTGCCATCCAGGTGCAGATGGTTTCGTCCACCACGGTCTTCATGTTGGCGGGCACCACCGGCAGCCGAAAGCGGCGGCCGCCCAGCTCCACGCTGGCGTCGCATTCCGAGCGGCTTTCCACGCGGCACTTGCGGGGCAGCAGCAGGATGTTGTCGTAGTCGAAGATTTCCATGAGATTCCAAGCTCCATAAAGGGACGCCGCCAAACTATTTCGACGGCGGTGGGCGCTTGGCTGTCAGACCGGCTTTGCGGGAGTGAACGTGACAGTCACTCCGAACCCTGCTGAGCGCAGGCACAAAAAACCGGGCGTCAAGAAACTTGGGCCCGGTGATTGATTCTACCCGCCTGCCCAATGGCCGTCATAACGGCCCCGGTATTACCTGCATACGGATTGGGCGGCCGCCACGATGCGGCCCGAGGCGTCCTGTACCCAGCCAACCAGGTGCAGCCGCTCGGCCTGCGCGCCATCAGGGATGCGCATGGGACGGGTCTCCATCCACACCCGCGGCCGGCCTTTGTCGCGTTCAGACCGTTGGGCCTGGGGCCAGGAGCCCTCGAACTGACTGCGCACGATGTGGCGGGGCACGACCGTGCCGTCGGTGCCTGCTGGGATGGTTTCCACCAGCAGCAGGTGAAACGCAAGGGGCGCTGCTGCCTCCTGGCGCTGCATTGGCGCGGGAGAGGGCGTGAAGCTGATGCCTGTGCCCACATAGTCATTGAACGCAACCCCGTGGGCCACACGCAATCGCCCACTCGCCGCCCCATCGACCGAGGTGATGTGCACATCGGTGGAGGTGGGGGGCTTGCGCCCCAGGGCCTGGAGGCGGGGAAGGGCGTCGGTGGAGGCCGCCGCCGACAAAGGGGCGTCATCACCCGCCGTGCCGGGCACGATCCAGTCCAGCACCACGGCGCTCGAATTGGTCGACGGTGCCGGGGTGGCCGCATCGCCCCAGCAGGCTGCGCAGTCCGCGCTGATGAAGCGCTCGAACAGCGCGACGGGCTTTGGTGTGCCGTCGCTGCTGCAACTGGCCTGGGCCAGCGCCTGCGGGGCATGCACCAGTGTCAGTAGCAGGCTGGCCAGGGTGGGGGCAATGTTTTTCATGGTGCGTGGCGGCATGGGACAGGGCGCTTTCTACAATGGCTGCATGTTCCCACAAGACCCGTTTTCGGGTGTGCCAGATGCCCTGGTGCCCCCACACTCCGGTGCGCCCTCGGCCGCATCCCCCCTTCTGGCCAATCTGAACGACGAGCAGCTGGCTGCGGTGACGCTGCCCGCAGGCCATGCGCTCATTCTGGCGGGGGCCGGCTCGGGCAAGACCCGGGTGCTCACCACCCGCATCGCCTGGCTGCTGCAAAACGGCTATGCCACGCCCGGCGGCATTCTGGCTGTCACATTCACCAACAAGGCCGCCAAGGAGATGGTGGCCCGCTTGTCGGCCATGCTGCCGGTGAACGTGCGCGGCATGTGGATCGGCACCTTCCACGGCCTGTGTAACCGGCTGCTGCGCGCCCACCACAAGGCTGCAGGGTTGGCCCAGTCGTTCCAGATTCTCGACACGCAAGACCAGCTCTCGGCCATCAAGCGTCTGTGCAAGCAGCACAACGTGGACGATGAGCGCTTTCCGCCCAAGCAGATCGCGTACTTCATCGCCAACTGCAAAGAAGAAGGCCTGCGCCCCGCCAACGTGGAGGCCCACGACAGCGATGCGCGCAAGAAGGTCGAGATCTACCAACTGTACGAAGAGCAATGCCAGCGCGAAGGCGTGGTGGACTTTGGTGAGCTGATGCTGCGGTCTTACGAGCTGCTGCGCGACAACGACTCCATCCGCGAGCACTACCAGCGCCGGTTCCAGCACATCCTGGTCGATGAGTTTCAAGACACGAACAAGCTGCAGTACGCCTGGCTCAAGCAACTGGCGGGCAACGACGTGGGCGGGCGCTACGAGGCCCGGGGCAGCGTGATCGCCGTGGGCGACGACGACCAGAGCATCTATGCCTTTCGCGGCGCCCGCGTGGGCAACATGACCGACTTTGTGCGCGAGTTCGATGTGCAGCGCCAAATCAAGCTGGAGCAGAACTACCGCAGCTACAGCAACATCCTCGACTCGGCCAACCACCTCATCAGCCACAACAGCCGCCGCCTGGGCAAGAACCTGCGCACCACGCAGGGCGCGGGCGAGCCCGTGCGTGTGTACGAGGCCAGCTCCGACCTGGCCGAGGCGCAGTGGATGGTGGACGAGATCAAGCAGCTGGTGCGCAACGACGGCTTTGAGCGCAAGGAAATCGCCGTGCTCTACCGCAGCAATGCACAAAGCCGGGTGATCGAATCGGCGCTGTTCAATGCCAGCGTGCCCTACCGCGTGTACGGCGGCCTGCGGTTTTTTGAGCGTGCCGAAATCAAGCACGCGCTGGCGTATTTACGCCTCTTGGAGAACCCACATGACGACACCAGCTTCACGCGCGTCGTCAACTTCCCGCCGCGTGGCATTGGCGCGCGCAGCATCGAGGTGCTGCAGGACGCGGCCCGCGCCGCCGGCTGCTCGCTGCACGATGCGGTGAGCGCCGTGCCTGGCAAGGCAGGCGCCAACCTGGGCGCGTTTGTGGCCATGGTGGATGTGCTGCGCGAGCAGACCCAGGGCCTGAACCTGCGCGGCATCATCGAGCAGATGCTCGAATCCACGGGGCTGGTGGAGCACTTCCGCACCGAGAAGGAAGGCGCCGACCGCATCGAAAACTTGGAAGAACTGGTCAACGCCGCCGAGAGCTTTGTCACGCAAGAGGGCTTTGGCCGTGATGCGGTGGCGCTGCCGCTGGATGAGCACGGCACGCCGCTGACCCAAAGCACGGTCAGCCAAGGGCTGGACCCGAACGCGCCGGTGCTCGACGAGCCTTTGAAACCCGCTGTGCCCGGCATTGTGGACGCCGACACCGGCGAAACCCTCTCGCCCTTGGCAGCCTTCCTGACCCACGCCGCGCTGGAGGCGGGCGACAACCAGGCCCAGGCCGGGCAGGACGCGGTGCAGCTCATGACCGTGCACGCCAGCAAGGGCCTGGAGTTTGACTGCGTGTTCATCGGCGGCATGGAAGAGGGCCTGTTCCCCCACGAGAACTCCGCCAGCGACCGCGACGGCCTGGAGGAGGAGCGCCGCCTGATGTACGTGGCCATCACCCGCGCCCGCAAGCGCCTGTACCTGAGCCACTCGCAGACGCGCATGCTGCACGGCCAGACGCGCTACAACATCAAGAGCCGGTTTTTTGACGAGCTGCCCGAAGCGGCCCTCAAGTGGATCACGCCCAAGCAGCAGGGCTTTGGCTCGTATGCGCCCAGTTTTGCTACTAATTCAGGAGCTGGTGGCGCATACGGATCTAGCACTAGAGGCCAATTTGGCTTCAAGTCTGAGACATTTGCCAGCCCCCCAGTGCCTGCGCAGAAGGCTGCGCCATCGCACGGCCTGCGCGTGGGCATTGCCGTGTTTCACACCAAGTTTGGCGAGGGCAAGGTGCTGGCCATTGAAGGCACCGGCGACGACGCGCGTGCACAGGTCAACTTTCCGCGCCACGGCACCAAGTGGCTGGCGCTGTCGGTGGCCAAGCTGACGGTGGTCGAATAGCAGGTTTTGAGCCAAATCGCCTGGTAGTGCTAGTACCTTATGCCTGGGTAGCTATCGTTTGTATAGCTAACCAGCGCCACCAATGACAACGGGGCCCTCGGGCCCCGTTGGTTTTTGAAGCGGGCCGCACCGGGTGCAGCCCTGTTAGCCTCTAGCTCAGGCGGGTTTCAGGCTGAGTTCAGGCCTGGTTCAGGCCTGGTTCAGGCCTGGTTCAGGCCTGGTTCAAGCTGGGCTGTTTGGCAGCAGCCGTCAGGTAGCCCACGGCCGCGCCGTTCTTGTTTTTGTAGTTGGCCTTGATCATCGGGTCCAGCGTGTCCTTGACCACGCTGTGGATGCTGCCCCAGTCACCGGGGTGCTGGAAGTTGCTCATGATGTATGTCCAGCCGTTGATCTCGTCCACAGCGTGCAGGCCGGTGGATTCGCCGCCCGCGGGGATCGACATCACGCGCGACAGCTGCTTGGTGTCCACGTTGTAGGCCCACAGGAAGTTGTTGACGTGCTGGCTGCTGTCCTCGCCGATGAACAGCGTGCGCATCTTTTCGGAGAACTTGAGGTTGTCCGGGTTGGCGATGTTGTTGGGGTTGGCGGTGTTGCCCAGGGCGTCGGCGGTGATGTCTTCACCGGCCAGCAGCACCTTAGTGTCCACGGGCATCCATTCGCTGTTGATGTTGCCGCCAGCGGTGTCTTTCTGACCGCCACGCAGGTTCAGGGCGAAAACGCCACCGGCCACCAGTTGCTTGGGTACTGAGATGCCGTTGCCCGGCACGTTGGCGGCGTTGCCTGCCACCATGGACGACTGGATGTTCTGCAGCGCAGAGTAGGCAATCTTGTCCTTGGCGTTGACCGTGGTGCCTTCCATCTTGGTGAAGCCCAGGCTGGCGCCCAGGTAGGCGGCGTAGCGGTGGGTTTCCAGGAAGGCGGCGGCCTTTTCCATGCCGGGGTTCAGCTTGATCCACTCGGTCTTGCCGTTGGCCACGATCTTGGTGTAGCTGGCGTCGGCCGGGTCGGTGGTCTTCACGGTCATGATGTCCGTGGGCTTGAGCGTGTTGGCCAGGTTCTCGATCTCGGCGCTGGTGGCCGAGCCCATCTTGATCCAGGTGAGGGGCGCTGCCGTGCCGACCTTGGGGTCGATGGAGAAGCCGCTGCCCACCTTGGCAACGTACAGCGTGCCGGACGACAGGTCTTTTTCCTTGTCGGCCACGAACACGAAGTAGCCGCTGTTGGTGGCGTCGTCGCCCATCAGCGCCGTGCGGTTGTCAGGCATCACTTGCACCAGCTCGTGCGAGATGCGGCCCATGCAGAAATGCTTCTTGATGCTGGCGGTTCCGTCGGGGTTCACCGTCACTTCGGGCATGTGGCCGTAGTGGTAGGGGTTGGCCTTGGTTTCGTCGCCAAGCAGGTTCTTGCTGTAGGCCTTGAACATGGCGTTGCTGGCGATGCTGAACGCATCGGGTTCGTACTCTTCGCTCGACAGGTGGGTGCCCCAGGGCGACAGGCTGGCGCCGCAGGTGATCCAGAGGCCGTGCACCTTGGAGGTGTCCACGTTGTGGTACTTCACCAGGCTCAGCTTGCCGGTGGTCTGGTCCTGGTCCAGCGTCAGCACGGCGATGGGCGATGGCAGCTTGCCGTACATGTCGGTCTTGCCGTCTTGCGCCCAGGTGGTGTATTCAAACTGCACCACGGCAAACACGGCCTTGCCCTTGAGGCCGGTCACGGTGGGGTTGGCCACGGTCAGCAGCGAGGTGCCGTCAGGCGAGTCCGAGAAGTACTGGCGCTCCTTGCCAGCCACCGTGGCGTCGATGATGGGCTTGTTGTTGATGTCGTAGTAGCCGCCCGACAGGATGGTGCCGCCCTTGCCGTCGGACACCATGTCGCCCGTCACGAAGAACGGCTGGTAAGCCAGCTGGTACGAACGCACCGAGTCGTCGCTGAGCTTGAGGTTGAGCGTGGAGCCCACGGTGGTGGTGGCCATGGCAGCGGCGTTGGCCAGGGTAGGGGCTGCCATCGACGTGAAGCTGGCCGACACAAAGCTGGGCGCGGCGGAGTCGCTGCCACCGCAGGCGGTCAGCAGGGCGGCCGAGGCGCTGGCGCTGAGCGGCAGCATGGGAACTCCGGCCAGCAGTTGCAGGGCCTTGCGGCGGGTGGGCATCGTCGGTTGGGTCATTTTCGGGGTGTTTCCAAGTGGGTATGCGAACGGGCATGCCACGCCCTGATCCGACCGGGAGCCTTCTTGGAAAGGCGTGTGGGGCGGGTGGCATGGAGTCCAGCCCGCGATCCTAGGAACGCCCCGTGACAGTGGTTTGACGTTTGTGTGACGGTTTGACGCAGTGCCTGGCGCACTGCGTAAAGGCACCTCAAGGCCCGCCGCGCAGCCATCGCGGCGAGCGCTGCGGCTCAGCGCGGCAGAGTACCGCTGAGCAGCGTTCAGTCCCGAGAGCCGGGCGGGCCGTAGGAGTTGCCAGTTCCGTAGTTGTTGGCCGGTGCGGCCGCGCCACCGCTGCCATCCTTGACGCCCTTGCGGCCCGACACCTGCCACGCGGTGCGCTGGTTGACCAGCCCGGCCAAGAACTCCATCTCTTCGTCCGTGTGGTTGATGGCCCCTGCCGGTGTCAGCAGCCTGCCATTGCGGGGTGCGGGCTCAGCCCAGAACGCCTGGTGGTAGCTGGACTGGCTCACCAGACGCTCGCCGCCCGCCGTCAGCTCCACCGTGCCATAACAGTTGCAGAGGTAGCCGCGCTGGTCCTGGTCGGCAAACACCTCGGCATACACCCCTGTGCCGCGGATGCCTGCGGTGGCGGTGGGTAGCGCAATCTGCCGGTCAGGGCCGCGTCCCCACACCGTGGCCACCGCACCGCTGAGCAGGCGCAACAGCTTGACGGCCGTGGGGGTGTCGCTCTCCATCGCCATGCGTGAGTTCTGCCGCACCATGAAGGCGCTGTCGCCCACCGAGAACACCAGGCTGGCGCCCGGCCCGGTCTCGATGCGGTCGTTGGCGGTGACGGTGTGCTGCGCCGTCAGGGGCTCGCCATTGCGCAGCACGTCGCCGCGCACCTCCACGATGTTGCTGCGCGCCTGCGCATGGGCGGCAGCCCAGCCACCGCTTGCCACCCACAGCGCGGCGGTTTGCACCACGCTGCGGCGCTGGAACCAGACCAGCTCGTCGTCAGAGCGGCCCTGCAGGTGGTGCGTCGGGGGGGCTGGGGGGCGGGGTGTCATGGGGCGCCTCTTCTTGCTGGGGGGTGTAGGGGGGCTCGAAGCAGTCGCGGAAGGTGAAGACCACCGAGGTGAAGAACATGGCCGCCATCATCATGGCAGCGCCCACCATGATGCCACCGGCCATCGAGCCCGCAAGCCCCGCCACAGCCAGCAGGGCCGACACGATGCTGACCACCAGCCCGCCCAGCAAAAACACCCCCAGCCAGCCCAGTCCATAGACCAGAAACGCGCCAAAGTTGCGCACGCAGGCCACGATGGAGAAGAACAGCGCCTTGACTGGCGGCACGCCATGCCAGTGCACGAGGCCCGGTGCGTGCCAGAACAGCAGCGACAGCGGCAGGTACAGCAGCATCGACAGCCACATGGCGCGCTGGAAGTCTGGGTTCTCGGCAATCTCCCGGGTCATGGGCGCACCACCCAGGTACACCTGCGCAAACTGGCCGCCGTCAAGGAGGGCCGACAGGCCCATGATGCCAAGGAAAGCCACTGCATACAGCACGCCCAGTGTGAGCATGTCGCGCAGCCGCTCGCGCCCGGTGCGAAACGCCACCAGCAGCACCGTGGGCATCGGAAACCGCCCTTGCGTTGCCTGCGCCGCCGCCACCATCATGGCCAGCGTGGCCGAGGGCAGCAGTGCGAGGGCAATGGCCGGGCCCACCAGTGGGATCATGGTGGCCAGCGACATCGCCGCCATGGTCATGAAGAACAGCGCAGCCAGCGCCATGGGCTGCCGCCAGAACGCCCGAACGCCGAGCTTGACCCAGGCCATGCCAGTGCGTGCGGGAACGATGTGGAGTTTCATGAATACGTTGGAAAGGAGGAGAGGCCCGCACCGCTAGCTGTGCCCTGGCGCCAATAGGGGGCGCCGAGCGGCATCGGATGTCGGGTGGGCGAATAAGGTCGAATTTACCCCACCGCCCCAAACCGGTGGTTGGGCCAGGGGTTAGAGGCTGCTCGCCTGTGGTGGGCTCAGCCCGCGTGTACGGGCAGAGCCAGGCGCCCGCGCAGCACGCGCTCGAAGTGCGTGGGGTCGTGGGGCTTGAGCATGGAGGCCTCGCGCGGCAGGTAGAAGTCCCACAGGCGCGAGATCCAGAACCGCAACGCCCCGGCGCGCAGCATGGCGGGCAGCAGCTCGCGTTCGGCGGCCGTCAGCGGGCGCACGGCCTGGTACGCGTCGAGCATGCGCGTGGCGCGCTCGGCGTCGTGGGTGCCGGTGGGCAGGTCGATGCACCAGTCATTCAGGCACACGGCCAGGTCAAACAGCCAGGTGTCCACCCCTGCAAAGTAGAAGTCGAAGAAGCCCGTCAGCTCTTCGCCCTCAAACATCGCGTTGTCGCGGAACAGGTCGGCATGCACGGGCCCGCGTGGCAGGGCGGCATAGGCAGAACTGGCGGCCACATGGTTCTGATAGGCCAGCTCTGACCGCAGCAGTGCGGCCTGTGCATCGTCAATGTGGGGCAGTACCACCGGTACCGTCTCATTCCACCAGGGCAGCCCGCGCAGGTTGGGCTGGTGGCGGTCAAAGTCGCGGCCCGCCAGGTGCATGCGGGCCAGCATGGTGCCCACGGCCGCGCAGTGCACGCCTTGCGGGGCCAGCTGGCTCTTGCCGCGCAGCTTGTTGACCACGGCGGCGGGCTTGCCGCACACGGTGTGCAGGATGTCGCCGTTCTTGTCGGCACGCGGGTCGGGCACGGGTACGCCGCCGTGCGCCAGGTGCTTCATCAGGTACAGGTAGAACGGCAACTGCTCGGCCGTGAGGCGCTCGAACAGCGTCAGCACGAACTCGCCTTGGTCGCTGGTCAGAAAGTAGTTGGTGTTCTCGATGCCGCCCTCAATGCCGCGCAGCTCCACCAGCTCGCCCAGTTGCAAACGGCGCAGCAATTCGCGCGCCTCGGGATTGGAGACTTCGGTAAAAACGGCCATCGCTCAGGGGGTCGAAGAAATGAGAAAGGGAAGGGGCGGGACAACGAGTGGCAAGCGGAACTCAACCGGTGGCAGCGCAGTGTTTGCGCGCCACCCTGCAGTCCATCAGAACTTGAACACGTTCCAGACGCGGGGCGCCGTGGTGGTCTCGGCGCCATTGTTGCCACCGGCGCGGCTGCGCGCGCCGTCAGGAGACTGCACTTCGTAGGCGGGCAGGTTGCCGGTTTTGGGCTGCACCGAGATGTTCTGGGTTTGCCCGCCGACCCGCAGCTCATCCACACGGCTGCCTGCGTCTTCGATCTGGATGCGCTCCGTGCGCTGGTTGCTGCGGCCAGACAGGGGCTCCGGATCGGGCAGAGCCTCGCGCTGGGCGCCCGCAGCGGTGGGTGCAGGGGATGAGGGCGAGGTTTGGGCCAGGGCATTGCCGCAGGCCATGCCCAGCAGCAGGAGAAGGTGAACAGCGCGCATCGGGCGATTGTAGAGCGCCGCCCGGCAGGCGCTGCGATAGGCCCTGCCCGTGCACAATTGCCGGATGAGCAACAAAAAGACCCTGGTGCTGGTGGACGGCTCCAGCTACCTCTACCGCGCCTTCCACGCCATGCCCGACCTGCGGGCCGTGCCGGGCGACATGAGCAGTGCCGCCACGGGCGCTATCCGCGGCATGATCAACATGATGCAGGCCCTGCGCAAAGAGGTGGCGGCCGACTACGCCGTGTGCGTGTTCGACGCCAGCGGCCCCACCTTCCGCGACGCCCTGTACACCGAATACAAGGCCACGCGCTCGCCCATGCCCGACGACCTGCGCAGCCAGATCGAGCCCATCCACCAGGTGGTGGACCTGCTGGGCTGGAAGGTGGTGGCCGTGCCCGGCGTAGAGGCCGACGACGTGATCGCCACCCTGGCCCACACGGCCGCCGCGCAGGGCATTGAAGTCATTGTGTCCAGCGGCGACAAAGACTTGAGCCAGCTGGTCAACGAGCACATCACCATCATCGACACCATGAGCGGCAAGCGCCGCGATGTGGCAGGCGTGACAGCAGAGTTTGGCGTGCCGCCTGCGCTGATGGTGGACTACCAGGCCCTGGTGGGCGACACCGTGGACAACGTGCCCGGCGTGACCAAGGTGGGCCCCAAGACCGCCGCCAAGTGGCTGGAAGAATATGGCTCGCTCGACAACCTGATTGCCAACGCCGACGCCATCAAGGGCGTGGCGGGCAACAACCTGCGCGAAGCCATTGCCAGCGGTCAGCTGGCCTTGAGCCGCCAGCTCGTCACCATGAAGACCGACTGCGCGCTGGCCGACTACATCCCCGGCCTGCCCGCGTTTGACGACATCACGCTGGACGCGCCCGATAACACGGGCCTGCTGCCGTTTTACGAAAAATACGGCTTCAAGGGCCTGGCCAGCGCCATCAAGGGCGCAGCGGCCCCCGCCGCCACAGCCCCCACCGTCGCCATGCCCGGCCAAAGTGGCGACCTGTTTGCCGACCATTCCGCCAGCACCGTGGCCGAAGAAGCCCAGCACCGCACGGTGGTGTACGACACCATCCTCAACTGGGCTGACTTTGACCAGTGGCTGGAGCGCCTGCACAAAGCCCCGCTCACGGCCATTGACACCGAAACCGATTCCCTCGATGAAATGCGCGCGCAAATCGTCGGCATCAGCTTCAGCGTGCAGCCCGGCGAAGCCGCCTACATCCCTCTGCGGCATGAAGGCCCCGATGCGCCCGCGCAGTTGCCGCTGGATGAAGTGCTCGCCCGCCTCAAGCCTTGGCTGGAAGATCCCAAGCACCCCAAGCTGGGCCAGCACATCAAATACGACCGCCATGTGTTCGCCAACCACGGCATTGAGGTGCAGGGCTACGCGCACGACACCATGCTGCAAAGCTACGTGCTTGAAGTGCACAAGCCCCACAACCTGACCAGCCTGGCCGAGCGCCACACCGGCCGCAAAGGCATTACCTACGAAGACCTGTGCGGCAAGGGCGCGCACCAGATCCCGTTTGCGCAAGTGCCGGTGGACAAAGCCGCCGCTTACTCGTGTGAAGACTCTGACCAGACCCTGGACGTGCACAACGCCCTGTGGCCCCTGCTGCAGGCCGACGACAAGCTGCGCTTCATCTACGAACTGGAGATGCAGAGCAGCGAAGCCCTGTACCGCATCGAACGCAACGGCGTGCTGATCGACGCGCCCACGCTGGCCGCGCAAAGCCACGAGCTGGGCCAGCGCATTCTGCAGCTCGAAACCGAGGCGTACGAGATTGCAGGCCAGCCCTTCAACCTGAGCAGCCCCAAGCAACTGGGTGAAATCTTCTTCGACAAGCTGGGCATGCCCGTGGTGAAGAAGACCGCTACCGGCGCCCGCAGCACCGACGAAGAAGTGCTCGAAAAACTGGCCGAGGACTACCCCCTGCCCGCCAAGCTGCTGGAGCACCGCAGCCTCGTCAAGCTCAAAGGCACCTACACCGACAAGCTCGCGCAATTGGCCCTGCCACGCACCGGCCGCGTGCACACGCACTACGCGCAGGCCGTGGCCGTCACCGGGCGCTTGTCCAGCAACGACCCCAACCTGCAGAACATCCCCATCCGCACCCCCGAAGGCCGCCGCGTGCGCGAAGCCTTTGTGGCCCCCGCAGGCCGCGTGATTGCGAGCGCCGACTACTCCCAAATCGAGCTGCGCATCATGGCCCACCTGAGCGGCGACCACTCGCTGCTGCACGCCTTCCACGCCGGCCTGGACGTGCACCGCGCCACCGCTGCCGAAGTGTTTGGGGTGGAGGTGGACCAGGTCACCAGCGAGCAACGCCGCTACGCCAAGGTCATCAACTTCGGCCTCATCTACGGCATGAGCAGCTTTGGCCTGGCCAAGAATCTGGGCATCGAAACCAAGGCCGCAGCCGCTTACATTGACAAATACTTCCAGCGCTACCCCGGCGTGAAGCAGTACATGGACGACACCAAGGCCGCCGCCAAGTCCATGGGCTACGTCGAAACCGTGTTTGGCCGCCGCCTGTATCTGCCCGAGATCAACTCCCCCAACGGCCCCCGCCGCGCCGGGGCCGAGCGTGCCGCCATCAACGCGCCCATGCAGGGCACAGCGGCAGACCTCATCAAGCTGGCCATGGTGGCGGTGCAGAAAGAGTTGGATGCCCACAAGCCGGACATCCAAATGATCATGCAGGTGCACGACGAACTGGTGTTCGAACTGCCCGAGAGCGAGATGGACTGGCTCAAGACTCACGTCCCGCGCCTGATGGCGGAGGTGGCGGCGCTGAAGGTGCCGTTGCTGGCAGAGGTGGGGGTGGGGGCGAACTGGGACAAGGCGCATTGAGGGGCGGAAAGCCTTCCTGAAGCTGCTTTCCAGCTTTCCCTGTCTGGTGCGGCCCCGTGCTTCGGGGCTGTCTTTGCACCGGGGGCGCTGGCATAGGCACGGCGTCACCCACCCGCCAGACGCCCCAGCCGTTCAAGCGCCGTTCGGCTCGATATTGAAGCGTTATGGGCTTCTAGTGCCCATGATAAAAGCGCTAGCAGCTATCAAATTTGAAGCAAATGATCTCTCCCCCGCCCACTCTGCGACCGTCCACCTGGACGCCCGCCATCCGCATGGGTTTATCGATTGCCGCCGCCACCGGCCTCTACGGCATCTCCTTTGGCGCCCTGGCCGTGGCGGCTGGCCTCACGGTGGGGCAGGCCATGGCACTGAGCCTGCTCATGTTCACGGGCGGTTCTCAGTTCGCCTTCATCGGCGTCATTGCCGGTGGCGGTGCCGGTTCTGCGGCCCTGGGGGCTGCTGCGCTGCTGGGTGTGCGCAACGCGGTTTACGGCATGCAGATGAACGCCATGGTCGCTCCCACCGGCTGGCGCAAGGCCGTGGCCGCGCAGCTCACCATTGACGAATCCGCGGCCACCGCTGCAGGGCAGATGGCGTCGGATGAGCAACGGCGCGGCTTCTGGACGGCGGGCGTCGGTGTGTTTGTGCTCTGGAACCTGTTTACCCTGCTCGGCGCCGTGCTGGGCGACGCGCTGGGCGACCCGCGCCGCTGGGGCTTGGACGGCGCCGCCGTGGCCGCCTTTCTGGCCCTGTTGTGGCCGCGCCTGAAGCAGCGCGAACCCGTGGCACTGGCCTTGCTGTGCGGCGTGGCTACTGCACTGGCGGTGCCGTTGCTTCCACCGGGGCTGCCCATTCTGCTGGCCGCTGTGGCGGGGGCCGCCTGGGGCTGGTGGGTGCGCAGCCCGGACGCGCCGTCCGCGCGCGGGGAGGGCGCGCCTTGACGCTTTGGACCGCCATCGTGCTGGCTTGCGCCTCCACGTACCTCACCAAACTCGCGGGCTATGCCGTGCCCGCACGCTGGTTGCAAAACCCCCGCATGGCCCGCGTGGCGGGGGCCATCACCGTGGCCTTGCTGTCGGCGCTGACCGTGATGAACACGTTTGCCGCAGGCACCGCCTTGGTGATCGATGCCCGGCTGGCGGCGTTCGGGGTGGCAGCGCTGGCCCTGTGGTTGCGGCTGCCGTTTTTGCTGGTGGTGGTGCTCGGGGCGGTAGCCGCCGGGGCTGTGCGGTGGTGGGGGTGAGTGCCACGGGCCAGGAGTTGCTGCTGGCCCGGGGCGGAGCCAAGAGTCTTGCACTGCCTCTCACGGGACGGTCTCGCCAACGCGTTGAGCTTGGCCGGTGAATCGGCCAAGAGATCGATACCCTTTGGCAGATACGGTCTGATACGGCTTTGCCTTCAAACGCATGACGTCGTTAGTTCGCCTTGCCGTGCTACAGCACTGTCTGCGGCTTCCCGCCTGGTTATCCGATGGAATGCAAAACCGTATGAGCAGGCCGTTCGTGTGCTCATTGCAGCCTGACCCCCCGTAGGCTCTGTGGGTCACCTCAGCCAGTTCGGCACGCAGATCTACGGGTTGAGGTTTTGGGTGTTAGCTGGCCGCGGTGACGCAGATCTCAATCAACTTCTCCGGGCTTGCCAACCTGGCCTCGACGGTCGCGCGCGCCGGCGCATGGCCCTTGGCCACCCAGTTGTCCCAAACCTCGTTCATCTTGCTGAAGAGGCGCATGTCGGACAGGAAGATCTGGCACGAAAGAATGCGCTCCTTGGAACTGCCGTGTTCCTTGAGGATGCCGTCAATCGTACTGAGGACTTCCTGGGTCTGCTCGGTGATACCCACATCCACCTTGGTGGGGACCTGGCCCGCCAGATACAGCACCCCGTTGTAAGAGACCACGTTGGACATTCGGTGATTGCCACCGGTGCGGACGATGTCTTCTGTCATTGCTTTTTCCTGTTGAAGTGATGAAAAGGATGCTGCTCAGCGTTCGAGGCCAGCCTTGTGCTTTTGGTACTGGATGGCGCTCAGCACTGCGACACGGCGAATGGGGTCTGGAGGCAGCCACGTTGGTCGCTGGAAACCGAGTGCATCGGCCAGCTCGGTGGATTGATGGCCGCACGCCATTTCGCCCATGAGCTTCCCAAACATGCTGCCTTTCAACATGCCTGCGCCGTTGCAGCCAATGGAGATGTAGATGCCCTCATCCAGTCGGCCAAAGTAGAGGGCGCCATTGCGCGTCAATGCCGTGACTCCGCCCCAGACATGCTCCAAATCGTGGGACGCCATGTGAGGATAGCGATTGCGGTAGCACTCCTGGAGCATGGCGTGCACGGTCGTGAGCGACTGCTCCTTCTCATACGAGTAGGCGCTGCGCACCATGAAGCGGCCGCCAGCGGCCTTGCGCAGCGTGGTGCCCAGGCGGTTCGCCGGAATCACGCCCCACTCCTGGGTGTCACCCAGCTTGGCAAGCTCCCCCTCGTCCAGTTGAGGCGTAAAGGCTGCATATGTGTAGATGGTGAAGACGCGGTCCTTGGCGAACCCTAGCTTGCGCGCAAAGCCATTGTTTGCCACGACGATCCGTGGCGTGGTGATGTCCTTGCCGCGTGTTCTGATGCGATGAGGCTTGCCTTTTTCGATCGAGAGGACGGGCTCGTTCTCCCAAACGAAGACGTTCTCTGGCAGGTGGTCTATCAAGCCGCGAATCAACGCGGCAGGCTGCACGAAGATGTTGTTGTGTGAGTGGTACCCGTAGCGGTAGTACGAGGTACCCAACCGCTGCTCGAGCTCTGGTTGGCCCAGTTCTGTGTACTCAACTCCCCAGTCCTGGTACTGGTTCAGCGTGCTGCGCAAACTCTGCTCACCATCGGCTGTCGCGGCCGCGTGGTATTTGCCTACAGGGTTCCATCCACAGTCGATGTGGTATTGGTCAATGAGCGACTTCAGCCACTTCAAGCCAGTGTCGTAGAGCGCAATCTGCTTGCGGGCAATCTGCGCAGGGCTTCCGTGCCCGGACATGCCCGTGTTGTGCGGCAGATTGATCAGGAAGCCTGAGTTCCGGCCCGCAGAGCCCTCACCGGCCCCTGTCGCATCGACCAGCAGAATGCGGGAGCCCGGCTCCAGCTCGGCAATTCGCCGAGCGGCTGCCACCCCGGTGACGCCGGCGCCGATGACCACGGTATCGAAGTGCGTTTCTTTGGGAGCAGAGTCCCTTGGCGCCCTGTTTGGAAGCAAAGCATTCCACCCCGAGCCAGCTTGGTAGCTCGGAAAAGTCTGTGAACGGGTCATGGACTGTTCTTTCTTTATGGCCTTCAGTGGCTGGTCGCTTTGAGGCTGCGCATCACCTCGGACTGCACCGTGTCCCAGATCTGGGACTTGAGTTCGTTGTAGCGCGGCGAGAGCTGAACCTCCGCGTTTCTCGGCATCGGCAGGTCGTTCACCATGTCGGTCACTACCCGGCCCGGCCGTGCGCTCATGATGAGCATGCGCGTCGAGAGGAGCAGTGCTTCGTCGATGGAGTGCGTGATGAAGATGATGGTCTTCTTGCTCTTCTCGTAGATTTGGAGCAGCTCGTCCTGGAGTACCTGGCGTGTCATGGCGTCCAGCGCGGCAAACGGCTCGTCCAGAAGAATGACGTCTGGGTCGTTGGCCAGCACCCGAGCGATGGATACGCGTTGCCGCATGCCGCCGGACAGGGCGTTCGGGTACTTGTGCTCAAAGCCCTTGAGGCCGACCATCTCGATGAAGTGCGTGGCGGTCTTGTGCCGCTCGGCCTTGGAGATGCCCTTCATCTTGAGACCGAACGCGACGTTGTCGATCACCGTCAACCAAGGGAACAGCGCGTACTGCTGGAAGACCATGCCGCAGTGCGGGTCTACCTTGTTGACCTGGCGGCCATTGACAAGGATGCGTCCACCGGTGGGGCGATCAAACCCCGTCACGAGGTTCAGCAGGGTGGATTTGCCACAGCCTGATGCGCCGAGCAGCACCACGAATTCACCCTTGGCAATTTCCAGATCGACATGCTGAAGCGCTTGGAAGTCCCCGTAGTGCTTGGAAATTCCCTGAACGGAAATCATGGAGGAAGTGTCTGCTTGGCTCATCGTTGCCACCTCAATACCCGGTTTTCAAGGACACGAAATACAAAGTCGGTGACCAGAACAGTGATGCTGATGAGCAGCATGCCGAGCACCACAACTTCGGTCTGGAAGAACTCTTTGCCGTTCATGATGAGGAAGCCAAGGCCCTCGCGCGCCGCAACTAGTTCAGCGGAAATCACGCAGGTCCAGGCCAGGCCCAGGATGACCTTCATGCCGCTCAGGATCTGCGGGAGACTCCCTGGAAGAATCACTTCTTTCATCACCTGCCAGCGGTTGGCCCCCAGGTTTTGGGCTGCGCGAATCAGCAATGGGTCGACGTTGCGGGTCGCCTCGATCACATAGACGAGCGCGGGGGCGAATGTGCCCATGAACACGATGCTGTACTTCTGCGTCTCGGTGATGCCGAACCAGAGCAACGAGAGGGGGATCCAGCTCATGGATGGCAGCGGCCGCAGGAAGGACAGGATGGGGTCGAAGGCTGCCCTGGCATAGGTTGAAGTGCCCAGGATGATGCCCAACGGGATGGCCACGGCGGTCGCCGCCAGGAAGCCAATCATGACGCGACGGCCGGAAGCGAGCACGTTGCCAATCAGTGTGCCTTCGCCAACCATCCCCATGGCTTTGGCGAAGACGGCGCTGGGAGGAGGCAGGAAGATGGGGTCGATCCATCCAGCCCTGCAAATCAGCTCCCATACCGCGAGGAACACGATGATGGAGGCAGCGCTTGTGCTGAGCAATGCGCTGCGCGAAGGTGGTTTAGAAATCACGCGGATGCTCCTGCTCAGACAAAAGACGTGTCAATCCACTCTTTGACGGTGGGCGCCTTGTCAATCTGCTTGTGCGAGACCAGCAGCTCGGCGAGCTTTTGCAGGCCTTCGATGTAGGGCCCCTTGAGCAGTTCGGCCTGCTGGGCTTGGCTATACCAGTCGGCGCCCTTCACGGCGGCGAGCTGGTCTTCGGTGGACAGGTTGGTGAGCTTGGACAGCGGGCCCGCCGCCTGCTCTGGCTTGTCACGCAGAAGGGCGGTTGCCCTGAAATAGGCCGAAAGGTAGGCCTTCACGGCTTCTGGGTTCTTCTCCGCAAAGGCACGGCGCACCACCAGAACGTCGGGGCCAGGCGTGACCTTGTTGCTTTGGTACAGGCTGAATTGGGTGTCGTCAGCCAGCACCATCACACCAGGTTGCTTGCGGATAGCGTCGAACTGGGGCGTCCACGCGGCTGCCGCATCGATTTGCCCAGCTTGCATGGCGGCAGGCAGTTCTGGGGCTGGGACGTTCAGGACCGTGACTTCATCTGGCTTCAGTCCAGCCTTGGCGATGAGATCCAACACCAGCAGGTGGGCGCTCGACGCGAAGGTCACGCCGACCTTCTTGCCCTTCAGTTCCTGGATGCTTTTGACACCGCCCCGGACCATCAGGCCTTCGACCCGTCCGAAGTTCTCGGGAATGGCAATCACGGAGAACTGCTTGGCTCCCCGCGCCATCAATGCCAGCGCCGAGACGATGCCCGTGCAGGCGATGTCCACGCCGCCGGACATCACCGCGCTCATGCGGGACGAGGATGTGCCGAAGGATTGCCAGTCTTGCTCAATGCCTGCTTCCTTGAGGAAACCCTCCGTCATCGCCAGGTAGGCGGGGTAGTGCCCAAGCCAGGCGGAGCCGCCGTACTTGACCTGCGTAGCCGCAAGCGCGGTCAGCGGCATGCCCGCGACAGCAACGGCCGAACCGGCGGCCACGGTGTGCAAAAAAACTCGACGGCTGAAAGCCATAGTCATCTCCTTTTGTTGAAATAAATGGGGCGCGAAAGCAGGGTGGGTGACCGTCAGCACAGCGCTATGCCGCTGCGCAGCCAAGGAATAGACGCCCTGACTTCGGGGAAGATTTCCGATTCGAGGATGCTGCGGCTGACTTGAAAGCAGTTCTCCGCCATGTCCTCGTACTCACCTTCTCTGGACAGCTGATAGATCGTTCGACTGAGCTGGGGGCCCGGCAGGGGCAGCGTGGCGATTTGCGATTCGTACATCCGGCCTTGCAGCAGGCACAGCGGTGTCGTGATGGTCCAGCCGAGGTCTGCGGCCACCATCGACATCACGACGTCGGAGGTGTCTATCTCCAGGAAGGGGCGGGCCGTGTGCCCACTGCGGCGCAGGTGACGCTCGATGACCGCTCCGAAGTGCGAACGTGCGCTGAACCGGATGAGCGGTGCACGTTGAATCAGCTTGGTGAGGTCCGCGTCCTGAAATTCCTTCAGGCGAGCCCGGGGCAGCGCAATGACGAAAGGCTCCGTGAAGACCGCCCTTCGGACGATGTTGTCGACGTCTTCCAGCGAGTCAGAGGTGACGATGAGGTCCAGCTGCCGGTTCAAGAGTGCCTGGGCGTGGCTGTTGGCCAACCCCGACCAGAGCAGCAGTTGGCTCGCCGACGCCGTGATCCGCTTCACGATGGCGGGGCCCGCCGTTGCTGCGAACGAATCAATCATGCCGACCCGAATGGCGGGTCGGCTGGCCAAGTCTGCGTCTCGCACGTGAACCACGAGCCGGTCCATCTCGTCCACGATGGAGCGCGCCCGGCGGCTCAACGCGATGCCCGCAGGCGTGAGTTTGAACGGCCGGCGGGTCCGGTCAAACACCTGCGTGTCCAGAATCTCCTCGATTTGGCTGAGGGATTGAGACACTGCCGACTGCGTGATGCCGAGCAGTTTCGCGGCGGATGAAAGGCTTCCGGACGAGGCAACGGCCTCGAAAACTCTCAAGGCTCGGACGTCCAAGCCAACGGCTCGATTCATCTTGTCTCCGATTGATTATTAGAAGTTGTTTAGATGCTATTTGATCGATACGAATAAACAATTCACATTAAGTAAATCTAATAATGATGTTCAGACGATCTTCTGTTTGACGCCTTTAGAGCCATCTGGTGTTCGGGTAATCCCTCGGTTTGGCAGGCGACAACGTCTGTCGTGCGCTCGGTGTGTTGCTGGCAGCTTGGATGAGCGGCAGCGTGCGTCGTTTGCTGGATGGCGTGCCAGACATTGAGTCCCAGGCGCGTCTACCTCGGAGACCGCGTTGGTTTGGGGCCAGTGCGTTTGTGTCTCCAGATTCAAAGGCCGCAAAGCCTCCCCCTGCGAGGTCTGGTTCAGTGGGTTGCCGTATCCCTGCAGACCCGAAGCCGCATCGGTAAACTCATCCAGCAATTGGCTGCTCAGCCACCTTCCCTAACCGCTTTCCCCCGGGAGTCCCTGCATGTCTGACCCTACCCCTTACACCCCACCCGCCATCTGGCAATGGAACAAGGAAAACGGCGGCCAGTTCGCCAGCATTAATCGCCCCATCGCCGGGGCTACGCAGGATAAAGAGCTGCCTGTGGGCAAGCACCCGCTGCAGCTGTATTCGCTGGGCACGCCCAATGGTGTGAAGGTGACGGTGATGCTGGAAGAGCTGCTGGCGCAGGGTCACAGCGGGGCGGAGTACGACGCGTGGCTGATTCGCATCAACGAGGGGGAGCAGTTTGGCAGCGGGTTCGTGTCTGTGAACCCCAACTCCAAGATCCCCGCGCTGCTGGACCGCACCGACCCCGCCAGCCCGGTGCGCGTGTTCGAGTCCGGCGCCATCCTGATGTATCTGGCCGAGAAGTTCGGCAGCGCCTTCTTGCCCAAAGACGGCGCGGTACGGGCGGAGTGCCTGTCGTGGCTCTTCTGGCAGATGGGCAGTGCGCCGTTTGTGGGCGGCGGGTTTGGGCATTTTTATGCCTATGCGCCGGTCAAGATCGAGTATGCGATTGATCGCTATGCCATGGAGGCCAAGCGCCAGCTGGATGTGCTGAACCAGCGCCTGGCCGTGACCGAGTACGTGGCGGGCGATGAGTACACGGTGGCGGACATTGCGATCTGGCCCTGGTATGGCCTGCTGGTGAAAGGGCAGGCCTACAACGCGGGCGAGTTTTTGCAGGTGCACGAATACACGCATGTGGTGCGTTGGGCCGAGCAGATTGCCAAGCGCCCGGCCGTGCAGCGGGGGCGCAAGGTGAACCGTGTGCAGGGCGACCTGGCCAGCCAGTTGCGCGAGCGGCACGACGCCAGCGACTTTGACACCAAGACGCAGGACAAGATCGAGGCGGCAGCAGCAGCTTCTTCACCTGCACGCTGAGTGTTTTTGCAAGGCGTCACCATGATCACTTTGTACGACTGCGCCACGGCGCCCAGCCCGCGCCGTGCGCGCATCCTGCTGGCAGAAAAGGGCGTGGCCCACGATACCGTGCAGGTGGACCTGCGCAATGGCGAGCAACTGGGCGAGGCCTATCGCCAGATCAACCCGCAGTGCACGGTGCCTGCGCTGCGCGCGGAAGACGGTTTGCTGTTGACCGACAACGCGGCGATCACTGCGTATGTGGAGGCGCGCTACCCGCAGCCTGCACTGCTGGGCGAGACGCCCGCAGAAAAGGCCGAGATTGCAAGCTGGAACTGGCGCATGGAGTTCGAGGGCCTGCAGGCCATTGCCGAGGCACTGCGCAACAGCGCGCCCGCCATGGCCAACCGGGCCTTGCCCGGAGCGGTGGACTACCCGCAAATCCCGGCCCTGGCCGAGCGTGGGTTGGTGCGTGTGGGGCAGTTCTTTCAGCTGCTCAATGATCGCCTGGCGGGACGCGACTTCATTGCCACTGACCGTTTCAGCGTGGCCGACATCACGGCCGTGGTGGCGGTGGACTTTGCGCGTGTGGTCAAGCACAAGCCGGGTGAGCAGCACCCGCACTTGCTGCGCTGGCGTGCGGCCATGGCGCAGCGGCTGTCGATGTCGCTCTAACCATCGCGCTGCTCCATTCCCCGTTGGAGTCGCAATGGGTGGATGCAAGGATTGCGCATCGGGCCTGTTCCTTGCATTGTTAGTTGATGCGCCTTCGCCACATAGAAGTCTTCAACGCCGTCATGCTCACCGGCAGCGTGAGCGCGGCGGCTCGCCTCATCAACGTCACGCAGCCTGCGGTCAGCCGCATCCTGGCACATGCTGAACTGCAGCTGGGCTTTCCGCTGTTTCACCGGCTCAAGGGCAAGTTGGTGTCCACCACCGAGGCGCAGACGTTGTACCCGCACATCGAGCGCCTGTTCACCCAGCTGGATGATGTGCAGCGCTTGGCCAACAGCCTCAAGAGCGACCGGCGCGAAGGGGAGTTGCACATCCTGAGCGTGCTGGCGCTGAGCTACGAGGTGCTGCCGCGCGCATTGCGGTTCTTCAGGCAAAAGCACCCGGATGTGCAGGTCACCATCGATGCGCTGCACTCGCCCCAGATCGTCTCGGCCCTGGTGCTGCAGGAGGCGGATGTGGGTTTTGTGTTCAGCGCCATCGCCCACCCCGCGCTGACGCAAGAGCATCTGGCCGACGGGCGCATGGTGTGTGTGGCGCCCAAGGGCATGCTGGGTGCTGAGTTGGTGATGGCCGGGGTGGTGCATCTGGCCGACCTGGCAGATACACCTGTGGTGCGGCTGGATGTGCGCGACCCCATCGGCACGGTGGTCAACCACGCGTGCCGCGAGGCGGGTGTGGGCCTGCAGACGGCGTTCACGGTGCAGACCTACCACGCTGCACTGGCACTGGCACACCATGGTCACGCGGTGGCGCTGGTGGATGCCTGCACGGCGGCATCGGCCGACCGCAGCAAGGTGGATGTGCTGGCGCTCGCGCCGCACATTGCGGTACCCATCAAGTCGCTGCGCACCGTGAACCGGCCCAGCTCACTGCTGGCCAGTGCCATGACGCAATGCATGCGCCAGGCGGTGGCTGAGACGCTGGAAGCGGTGGGCCTGCAGCCCGAGGCGGAGTAAACGGGCGACCTGCCGAGGCAGGTGGTGCCTGTGTGGCTGCAGAGCGGAGGAGTATGGGTGTGCGTGCGGGTGGGTCAGGCGGGTGCCAGCAGCTCGGCCACCTGTGCCGCCGTGCCAAACGACAGCGTGAACCCCAAAGAACCGTGGCCTGTGTTCAGCAACAGGTTGTCGGGCGCGCCCGCCCACCGGCCCACCACCGGCAGCCCGGTCGGTGTGGCGGGGCGCATGCCGGTCCAGGCATGCGGGTCCCCGCCTTGATGGCAGTGGGGGAAGACGGCGCGGGTGGCGTCGCGCAGGCTCTGGATGCGCGCGGCAGGTATGCGGGCATCGTGCCCCACCAGTTCGGCCATGCCCGCCACCCGCAGGCGCTGGCCGATGCGCGCAAACACCACCTTGCGTGCAGCGTCGGTCACATTGACGCGAGGCGCTGCTGATGGTGCTGGGCTGGTGTCGAATGTGATGCTATAGCCCTTGAGGGGGTACACCGGCAGGCGAAAACCCATCGTCTGCACCACCTGGTGGCTGCGGCTGCCCAGTGCCAGCACAAACTGCTGCGCCTCGATGGCGCCTGCACTGGTCCGCACCGCAGCAATGCGGGAGCCCCGGCGCACAAAGCCCTGGACCGTGGTACCGACCATGAAGCGCACGCCCCGAGCGGCCAGCACCGCCTGCAAGCCTTGGCAGACCCGGAGGCAGTCGGCCGCGCATTCGCTGGGGGTGTAGATGGCTCCGGCAATGCGCGGCTGGTAGTGCTGCAGCGCGGGCTCGATCTCTGTGCAGCGCTGGGCTGACACCGCCTGTTGTTCGCAGCCCCACTGGCGCTGCAGGTCCATCTGGCGTTGCGCAGCGGCCAGGCCGGTGGCGGTGTCGTACAGCACCAGCTTGCCGGTGCGGGAGAAGTCGCAGTCCAGAGCTTCTGCCCGCAGCATGGCCTCGAAGTGGTGGCGGCTCAGGGCGGCCAGCGCCAGCAGCTGCGCGGTGCTGCGTTCAGAGGTGGGTCGGTTGCAGGCGCGCAGCAACTCCAGCCCCCAGCGCCACTGGTGGGTGTCCCACTGCAGGCGCAGCTTGAGCGGTGAGCTGGGCGAGAGCAGCAGCCGGGGCAGCTGCCGCCAGATGCTGGCGTCTGCCAGGGGCTGCACATAGCTGTAACTCAGCTGCGCGCCATTGCCACCGCTGGCGCCCGTGCCGGGCTGCGCCTGGTCGATGACGGTGACCTGCAGGCCGCGCTGTTGAAGTTCATACGCCGTGGCCAGGCCGACGATGCCTGCGCCCAATACACATACCTGCATCGGAGAGAGTGAAACGGTTGGAGGAGATGCCAACGAATGTAGGGGGCGATGCACCTGCTGAACAATGCCAAAGCCGTGCCTTGCCATGCCGGGAAGTTATGCGCATGTCCGCGCCGGGCGCATTCAGCCAGGCACGTGGATGAGGCGTTTGGGCTGCCGACGCCATGGTTCAAAAATGAGGGCGCGGCGGTCCACGATGGTGCATGGATGTGCACCGAAACAGAGCCATAACTTTTCATCATGGTGGACCCGTGCAAATGAATTGTTCAAGACCGCCGCAAATTTTTACAGTGCCCCTGCGTCTTGCTTTCTCGTCTATCCGACTGTCTGTTCACCTGCTTTTTTGCAAAGGGATTCCCATGAAGCTCTCCGCTGTCACCGCTGCTGTCCTCGTGGTCGCCGGTGTGCTGGCCAGTACCGTGGCCAGTGCCGACACCCTCAAGAAGATTGCCGACACCGGCAAGATCACGCTGGCCTACCGCGAGTCGTCCGTGCCCTTCAGCTATCTGGCGGGCCCGGGCAACCCGGTGGGCATGTCGGTGGACATCTCCAACGCCGTGGTCGATGCGGTGAAGAAGCGGTTGAACAACCCCGCTATCAAGGTGGAGCTGCAGGCCGTGACTTCGCAAAACCGCATTCCGCTGCTGACCAACGGCACCGTGGACCTGGAGTGCGGATCGACCACCAACAACACAGCCCGCGGCAAGGACGTGCAATTTGCCATCAACTATTTCTACACCGGCACCCGGCTGCTGACCAAGAAGGCCTCGGGCGTCAAAAATTACGCCGACCTTGCCAAGAAAACAGTGGCCAGCACCTCGGGCACCACCAACGCGCAGGTGATCCGCAAGTACAACCGCGATAACAATCTGGACATGGACATCGTGCTGGGCAAGGACCACGAGGACTCCCTGCTGCTGGTGGACACCGGCCGTGCAGAGGCCTTTGCCATGGACGACATCCTGCTGTTTGGCCTGATGGGCAACACACGCAACCCGGCCGACTGGGTGGTGGTGGGCGACTCGCTGCAGGTGGAGCCCTATGCCTGCATGCTGCGCAAGGATGACCCGCAGTTCCAGACGCTGGTCAACGGCGTGATCGGCGGGATGATGAAGTCCGGCGAGTTCGACAAGCTCTATGCCAAGTGGTTCATGTCGCCGGTGCCCCCGCGTGGCCAGAACCTCAACCTGCCCATGAGCAAGGAGCTGCGCGACAACCTGGTGGCCCAGAGCGACAAGCCTGCGCTGTGATGAGCGTGAGCATGTTGCCGCCCACCCCGCACTCCCAAGTCCCGCAGGTAGTGGGCATTCTGGGCGGCATGGGGCCTGCTGCGGGCGCCGACTTTGTGCGCCTGTTTGTGCAGGCCTGCACCGACCGCATGGCGGCCCTGGGCATCCCCGTGCACGACCAGGCCTACCCCGAGCACTGGCTGGCGCAGGTGCCCATTCCTGACCGCACGGCGGCCTTGCACGACACCCGCCCGGGCGCTCACCAGCCCGCAGACCCCATGCTGCAGGCCACGGGCCGACTGGCGGCGCTGGGCGCGCGCGTGGTGGCCATTGCCTGCAACACGGCCCACGCCTGGCATGGCTTGCTGCAGCAGCGCTTTCCGCAGCTGATGGTGCTGCACGGGGTGCAAGAGGTGGTGGCCGACCTGGCGCTGCGCGAGGTGCACGGCGTGGGCCTGCTGGCCACGCAGGGCGCCTACGAGGCGGGCCTGTACCAGCGCGAGCTGGAGCACCGCGACATCGACTGCTTTGTACCCGAACCCCGCGAGCGCGACCAGCTGATGCAGGGCATCTACGACGGCGTGAAGGCCGGCAACTACGCACTGGCCCGCCAGCGGTTTGAAGCGGTGTCGCTGGTGCTGCATCAGCGCTATGGGGTCTCCACCCTCATCATGGGCTGCACCGAGATTCCGCTGGCACTGTCGGAGCATTCCCGGCTGGAGGGGCTGACGCTGGTCAACCCGTCTCTGGTGCTGGCGGCCGCCTTGGCGCGGCATGCGTACGGAAATAGGGACACGGGTGTACCACCCGCCGTTGGGTCATCCGCCTCACGGGTTGTGGTGTAGTGCGCGAGCACGGCTGCTCCCGCGCGCCACGGCGTAAAGGCCGCTGCCCAGGTGGTCGGACGATGTGCCTGCGTGATTGAAGCCCAGGCTAAGCGAATCACCGCCAGGCGGTCGCCACCAGCTGGCTGTAGTGCACCCCCTTGCGACCCAGCAGTTGCTCGAATACTGCGGGGTTGCCCACGTTGTCGCTGCCCAGCATGCTCAGGGTCTCGGTGCACCAGGGAACGCTGGGCACCGCGTCGCCCAGGCGGGCGCTCAGCTGGGTCAACGGGTCGGGCAGGCGCAGCACATGCGCCTTGCCATAGCCCAGTTGCTGGCGCAGGCTGGCAATGAAATCGCCCATGGTCAGCGCCTCGGGCCCGGCGCATTCGATGATGCCCTGGGTGGCAACGGCGGGCCCCAGCAGCGCAACGATGGCCGCGGCCAGGTCGTGAACCGACACCGGCTGCACCCGCGCCGTGAGCATGGGGCCGGGGAACAGCGCGACCGGCAGGCGCGCCAGGTTCATGAACAGCGCACTACTGTCCCCGCCTTTGCCAAACACCACGCTGGGGCGCAGGACGGCGGGGTGCAATGCCCCTTGCCTGGCCAGCGCCAGCAGGTGGGCGTCGGCGGCGCGTTTGGTAGTGGCATAGCGGGTGGCGCTGCCCTCAATGCCCAAGGCCGAGATGTGTACCACGCGCCGCACGCCCGCCTGGGCGCATGCGTCAAACAGCGCGACCGGCGTGTGTTGGTGCACGGCGTCTATGGGGCGCGCGCGGCTGTCGCGCAGCACCCCTACGGCGTTCACAACGGCATCGATACCCGCGAGGCGCGGCAGCCAGGCCTGGGCAGAGGTGTCCCGCGCAAAGTCCATGGGTACTTGCAAGGCGCCGGGTGACTGGTGGCGGGGCGATACGCCGCCGTGCACCTGGTGTCCTGCCTGGGTGAGTGCGGCAGCCACGGTGCGGCCCACAAAACCCGTGGAGCCGGTGAGCAAAATGTTCATCAGCGTTGTCCTGCGAAGAGTGTGACGTGCGCAAAAAAAGGGAGGCCCTGCACGGACCCGCTCAGGCCTTCGGCACACCCGCAAGCAACACGGTCACTGCGGGGGCGTGAAAACCTCGAAGCGGTTGCGGCCCCCGTACTTGGCGCGGTACAGGGCCGCATCGGCCGCCTGCACCAGTGTGTCAGAACTGGTTCCGGGGCGTGGGACCAGGCTGGCAATGCCCGCACTGAGTGTGACGTAGGGGGCGGTGGGGGATCGGGGGTGGGCCAATGCGGCCTCGCGCAGGCTGGCCATGCATCGCTCTGCCACGGTGACGGCCTCGGGCAGCGGCACATCGGGCAGCAACAGCACAAACTCTTCGCCGCCGTAGCGTGCGGCCACCTCGTCGGCACGGCGAATGGTGCCCTGCAGCAGCTGGGCCACGCGGCGCAGGCATTCGTCGCCGGCCAGGTGGCCATAGTGGTCGTTGTAGAGCTTGAAGTGGTCGATGTCGATCAGGATCACGGCCAACGGCAGCTGGTGCCGCGCGCAGCGCATCCATTCGGTGGCCAGCCGTTCGTCAAAGCGCCGGCGGTTGCCGATGCCGGTCACCCCGTCGGTGGTGGACAGCAGGGCCAGCTTGGCATTGGCGGCGGCCAGCTCCTGCTCCTTGCGTACCAGCTGGGTCACGTCGGTGCGTACCCCCGCAATGCCGCCCTGGGGGGTGCGCCGTTCATCGGCCTGCAGCCAGCGGCCTTCGGGCAGGCGCTGCAGCACGGCGTGGTTGGCGGCGCGGTGGTCGGCCATGCGCTGCGCCAGCCAGGCTTCTTCGTTGCCCATGGCATCGAGGTACTGGCCGCGCTCGGCGCCATAGCGGGCGATTTGTTCAAACGTGCTGCCGGGCACGATCAAGGGAGCCGAGATGGGGTACAGGCGCCGGTACTGCGCGTTGCACACCACCAGCCGATCGTCGGCGTCAAACAGGGCAAAGCCTTCGGGCAGTGACTCCACAGCGTCCTGCAGCAACTGGCGCGCCTGCTGCGCGGCCTGCTGGGCAGCTTCCAGGGCCTGGCGCTGCTCGATGAGGTTGGTGATGTCCAGGCGCACGGCCACCACGTAGTTTTCGGGGGTGCGGGTTTCGTAGATGTTGATCCAGCGCCCATCGCTCAACCGTTGCACCAGCGTCGAGGTGCTGCTGCCATGCTCCGACAGGCGCTCCGCGATCCAGGCCTCTTCGCGTCCTTTGGCCGAAGGGATCAGGCCGCGCGAGACCGAGTAGCGCAGGATGTCCACAAAGCCCTTGCCCAGGTGCTCCGCATAGTCGATGTACGGGTACATGCGCGACAGCTGCTGGTTGTACAGCACCAGCCGGTCCTGCTCGTCGAAGATCTCGATACCCACGGGCAGGGCCTCCACCGCGCGCTCCAGCAGCTGGCGCATGCGCTGGCTCTCGTGGCGGGCAGCCTCGACCTTCTGGCGCTGTTCGATCAGGTCGCTGATGTCCAGGCGCACGCACACCGTCATGCCGGATGGGGTGCGGCATTCGTGCATGTGCATCCACGTGCCATTGGGGTAGTGGCGCACCTCGGGGCCGGGCCGGTGACCCCGGATGGCCAGCTCGTGGGCCAGCCACAGCTCTTCCTGACCCTTGGCCTCCTCGGGGATGCCATAGCGCAGGCCTTCACGCAGCAGCTCTTCGTAGGTCTTGCCCAGGGATTCCGCCACGGGCAGGTGCGGGCGCAGGCGGGCCATCTGGTCATTGCACAGCACCAGCCGGTCTTGCTCGTCATAGATGTCCAGCCCAGCGGGCATCGCATTGACGGCTTCGCGCAGGCTGCGCTCGGCGCGCTCGGCGTCGTGCAGGGCTTGCTTGAGTGCGCGCTCCTTGTGCACGGCGTCCGTGATGTCGGCGCGCAGGACCACCATGCCGCCCCCGTCCTGCAGGCGCTCGGTGATGAGCATCCAGCGGTCGCCCTCGACCTCCTGTACCTCGGGGTGGCCGGGGGAGCGGTGGCGGGCCATGCGGTCGGCCAGCCATGTACTGGTGTCCTGCCGCGCCGCCACGATGTGGCCCGATTCGGCTGCGCGGCGCAGCACGTCTTCAAAACGGGTGCCGTACTCCACGGCCATGGTGGTGCCGGGGCTGACTTCCCGGTACCTGGCATTGCACAGCACCAGGCGGTCGTCAGCGTCATAGATGGCCAGGCCGTCGGGCAGGATGTCGAGCGTGGCGCAGAGCTGGTTGGTGGCCCGCTGCGCGGCATCCTGGGCGGCACTGGCCGTTGCATGTATCGCCACCAGCCGCAGGCTGAGCCACCAGCACAGCACGGCACTGGCCACCAGCCCCAGCCCGGCCCCCACGCTGGCCAGGCGCATGGCGGGGTCCATGCTCTGGCGGGCCAGTGCCCAGGTCAGCAGCCCTAGGCCCCCCGCGCCGCAAATTCCGGCCACCAGCCGGACCAGCAGCTGTCCGTGCAGAGGAAAGGGTGTGGGAGTAGGGGGCATGCGCTCGGGCCGGTGCGGGTGGTCTGCAGGAAGTGGTCGGGCTTTGGAGTCCAAGAAGAAAGGTGGAAAAGGGGCGTGTGGGCAAGCGTCTGCGCGGTGATGTGCCAGTGGGGCACTCCCTGGGAGACGGTGCTCGCAGAAAGTCTAGCAGTGCTCCCCGTTTTTCGGTACCCGAAAATGCGGAGCCTCCGCAAACCCCATAGACTCCGGGGCTGGCACTTTCCGGCCCGTGGCCCATCCCCCCCTTTTTTGGAGAAACCGATGTTCAATGACGACCTCCATGCTGACGCCCAGGCGCTGTTGCCGGGCCGCACCACCGAAGCGGGCGCCACGCGTCGTACTGCACTGCAGGCGGCGCTGGGTCTGGGGTATGCGGCGGCGGCCGCGCCCATCATGGCGCAGACGGCCATTGCCACGCCGGCAGATGGCCTGACGGTGGGGGAGGTGAGCTTCACGGTCAACGGCTTCAAGGTGCCGGCCTACCGCGCGGCGCCCGCAGGCAAGACCGGCCTGCCTGTGGTGCTGGTGATCCAGGAGATCTTTGGTGTGCACGAGTACATCGCCGACACCTGCCGCCGTTTTGCCAAGGCGGGCTACCTGGCCATTGCCCCGCAGCTGTATGCGCGCCAGGGCGATGCCACCACCTACACCGACATTGCCAAGCTGATGGCCGACGTGGTGTCCAAGGTGCCCGACGCCCAGGTGATGGCCGACTTGGACGGCGCCGTGGCCTGGGCCACCGCCAACGGGGGCGATGCTGCCCGGGTGGGCGTCACAGGCTTTTGCTGGGGGGGGCGCATCACCTGGCTGTATGCCGCACATGGCCCCGTGAAGGCGGGCGTCGCCTGGTATGGGCGGCTGGTGGGGCAGGCGAGCGAACTCACCCCCAAGCACCCCGTGGACCTGGCGCCCATCCTCAAGGCGCCGGTGCTGGGCCTGTATGGCGAAAAAGACACCGGCATCCCCCTTGACACGGTTGATAAGATGAAAGCTGCCTTGTCCGGTGGCTCGCCACAGGCCAAGGCGTCGGAATTTGTGGTGTACCCCGATGCACCGCATGCCTTCCATGCCGACTACCGCGCCAGCTACCGCAAGGAAGCGGCCGAAGACGGCTGGAAGCGTGCGCTGGCCTGGTTCAAGACGCACGGCGTGGTCTGATGTCCAGACCCCTGGCCCGCTAGGCCACCCGCAGCCGCCCCAGACCCGGGGCGGCTTTTTTCATCTTGCATCGGGTGTGCAGATTTTGAATAAAAAATGAGCGCAAGAACCTGTTCAAGCTCTTGGGCTCGTGCCCATGCAAGCAGCCGGGGCGTTCAATCACCCGATTTCACTCCAACCCTTCGGGCAAGTGCCTTGCCGGGCGGTCTGCGGCGTTGCGGCACTTGTGGATAGCCGGGCTATCCACTGCGCCCCGTGCCTTGCATCCCATCCCGGCAAGGTACTTGTGCGGCCCTGAAAAGAGCTTGAACAGGTTCTTAGGCTTACAGATAAAGCGCAACAAGCTATGACTTTGGTAGCAATCATTTTGGCCACCCTGGCCGCTGGTATTGGCAGTGTGTGGCTGGCCGCCTTGCTCATGCGGCTGGGCCTGGGCGGGCGAGCCGATAGCGTAGGCCCGCAGCACCTGCTCAGCCTGGCGGCGGGCGCTTTGCTGGCCACGGCCTTCATGCACCTGCTGCCCGAGGCGTTCGAGAGCCAGGCGGGTGCGCACGACCTGTTTGCCACCTTGCTGGTGGGTGTGGTGTTTTTCTTTTTGCTGGACAAGGCCGAGCTGTGGCATCACGGGCACGAGCACAGCCACGCGGGGCCTGCCCCGCAC
Source organism: Acidovorax sp. Root70 (assembly GCF_001428225.1). Lineage (NCBI taxonomy): Bacteria > Pseudomonadati > Pseudomonadota > Betaproteobacteria > Burkholderiales > Comamonadaceae > Acidovorax > Acidovorax sp. Root70. The sequence goes on along the minus strand of NZ_LMHQ01000030.1, from coordinate 174,559 downwards.
AGCCACGCCCATCACGATCACGGCCATGACCACGGCCATGCGCACCACCACCACGGCACCCGCTCGGGCGGCTGGGCGGTGCTCACGGGCGACAGCGTGCATTGTTTTGGCGACGGCATCCTGATCGCCTCGGCCTTCATGGCCGACATCCGCCTGGGCGTGATCGCTGCCGTGTCGGTGCTGGCGCATGAGGTGCCCCACCACATGGGCGACCTGGTGGTGCTGCGCCAGACCAGCCCCAACCGCCGCATGGCGCTGGTCAAGGTGTCGCTGGCGGGTGCGGTGACGGCGCTGGGCGGCGTGGTGGGCTATTTTCTGGTGGGGCAGTTGCAGGACTTCTTGCCCTACTTTCTGGCCGTGGCGTCGAGCAGCTTTGTGTACGTGGCGCTGGCCGATTTGATTCCCCAACTGCAAAAACGCCTGACAGCGCGCGAAACCGTGCTCCAGATTGCCTGGCTGATTGCGGGCATGGCGGTGGTCACGCTGGTGAGCGGGGCGGCGCACGCGCACTGACGCACTTGACCTGGCTCAAGGCTGTGCCAGACGGCTATGCCATGCTGGGGGCATGACCGCACTGCACGCCACCACCGTTTCCCTGGGCCTGCTCGCTCAGCCCACGCGCTTCCTGTTCTTTACCGGCAAGGGCGGGGTGGGCAAGACCTCGCTGTCCACCGCCGCGGCCATCGCCCTCGCTGACGCTGGCCGACAAGTGCTGCTGGTCAGCACCGATGCGGCCTCCAATCTGGATGAAATGCTGGGCGTGCCGCTGTCCAACCAGCCAGTAGCTGTGCCGGGGGCGCCGGGGCTGTACATGCTCAACATCGACCCCGACACGGCCGCTGAGGCCTACCGACAGCGCGTGCTGGCACAGCTGGAGGCCACGGCCACCAGCGACGAGCGTGCCACCGTGCGCGAGCAGCTCTCGGGTGCCTGCACCACCGAGATTGCGGCGTTCGACGAATTTGCGGCATTGCTGGCCAGCGAGGGCGATGCGGCGGGCCACCGTTTCGACCATGTGGTGTTCGACACCGCGCCCACCGGCCACACGCTGCGCCTGCTGAGCCTACCCAAGGCCTGGACCGGGTTTCTGGCGGGCAACGACCGGGGGGCGTCGTGCCTGGGCCCGCACTCGGGGCTCAAGATGCAGGAGGCACGCTTCAACGCCGCTCTGACCGCGCTGAGCGACCCGGCCCTGACCACCGTGGTGCTGGTCACCCGCCCCGACCCCCGTCCGATGCAGGAGGCAGCCCGCACTGCGCGCGAGCTGCGCTCCCTGGGTCTGGCCAACCAACGCCTAGCCATCAACGGCGTGTTCCATGCCAACCAGCCGGGACAGGACGCGATTGCCGACGCCATTGAGGCGCTCGGCCGTGAGGCTGTGGACCAGATGCCGGATGCGCTTGCGCAGCTGCCGCGCGACGAGGTACCGCTGCGTCCCTTCGACACGGTGGGTTTGCCGGCGTTGCGGGCCTTGCTGGGTGGCGGCGACGTACCGAGGACCTTGCCCCCTGCGGCCGCGGGTGTTTCGCTAGAGGCCGAACCCCTGTCGTCCCTGGCCGACGTGCTGGCCGCCAAGGGCAACGGCCTCATCATGGTGATGGGCAAGGGTGGGGTGGGCAAGACCACCATTGCCGCCGCGCTGGCCGTGGGCCTGGTACGCCGGGGGCACAGCGTGCACCTCACCACCACCGACCCGGCGGCCCATGTGCAAAGCCAGCTGGACGGCACACTGCCAGGGCTGAAGGTGGGGCGCATCGACCCGCAGACTGAAACCCAGGCCTACATCGACAAGATCATGGCCACGCGCGGCAAGGTGCTGGACGACGCGGGCCGTGCCCTGCTGCTCGAAGACCTGCAGTCGCCCTGCACCGAAGAGGTGGCTGTGTTCCACGCGTTCAGCCGCGTGGTGAACGAAGCCCGCAGCGCCTTTGTGGTGCTCGACACGGCGCCCACGGGCCACAGCCTGCTGCTGATGGATGCCACCGGCGCCTACCACCGGCAGATGACGCAGCAGTACGAAGGCAGCGCGAACTCCAAACACATCATCACGCCGCTGATGCGCCTGCAGGACGCCGACATGACCCATGTGGTCATCGTCACGCTGCCTGAAGTCACGCCCGTGAGCCAGGCCGCCGCGCTGCAGGACGACCTGCGCCGCGCCCACATCGAGCCCTGGGCATGGGTCATCAACAAAAGCGTGGCGGCCACCGGCACCAGCGACCCGCTGCTGCAGGCCCGGCTGGCCGGCGAGCAACAGCAGGCTGCACGCATTGCCAACGGCCTGGCGCAGCGTACCTACGTGCTGCCCTGGCTGGCGACGCCACCCGTGGGGGTGGAGGCGTTGGGGCGACTGGTGGCCCCGCAACTCCCGTAGTGACAGGGGATCTGCTATCTCATTGATAGCTTCACAGGCATATGGAATTGGCGCTGGTGGCCAAAATGACCAGAAAAAACCTGTAGGGGCATGCAAGAGCCCGTGAGGGGCTGCTGGGGCCTGTTACTAGCGCGCCAGTTCCTCGCGCACGGCCGCCACCTGCCGTCGCGACACCGCCAGCAGCTCGGTCGATCCCTGCAGCCGCACGGCCCAGCCTTCGCCCTCTTCAGGGTCGTAGTGCTTCTCCAAAGCGCGCACGGCGCGGCGTGCCACCAGTGCATTGCGGTGGATGCGCAGAAAACGCGGCGCAAACTTGGTTTCCAGCTCGCTCAGCGATCCGTCCATGATGTAGCTGCGGGTGGTGGTGCGCACGGTCACGTACTTCTGCTCGGCCTTGAAGTACAGCACCTCGGCCAGGGGCAGGCGTTCGGTGCGGCCCCGGTCCTGGATCAGCAGGGTCTCGCCCTCGGGCAGTCCGGGCGCGACGCTGAGCGCGGCGGGGCGGCTGGTGCGCTGCACCTTGGCCAGGGCCTGTTGCAGGCGCTCGCGGCGCACAGGCTTTGTGAGGTAGTCCACGGCGTCCAGTTCGAACGCGCTCACGGCGTGGTCCGCATGGGCCGTCACAAACACCACGGCCGGGGGTTGGGGCAGGGCCTGCAGTGCATGGGCCAGCGCCAGACCATCCTGCCCGGGCATGTGGATATCCAGCAGCACCAGGTCAAACGCGCGGCCGCCCGTGGGACTCAGCAGTGCCATGGTCTCGGCGGCGTTGGAGGCCTCGGCCACGGTGCAGCGCTGGATGTCCGAGCAGTCGGACAGCAGGGTGCGCAAGCGGCTGCGCGCCAGGGCTTCGTCGTCAACGATCAGGATGTTCATGGGGTTTGGAGGGGGTAGGTGCGGTGGGCGCGACCACGCCACGGCGGGAGTTGCCCCGCAGGTCGCCACGCCCGCGCGGTGTAGTGCGCTGGCGGGACGCAGGGGTAGGGTCGGCAGCGGGCAGGGTGATGCGCACCTGGTACAGCCCGTCCTGCACGCCAGCGGTGAATTCGCCCTGCACGTCGTGCAGCAAGGCCAGCCGCGCACGCACGTTGGCCAGTGCGATGCCATGGCCCCGGGTGCTGGGCTCGTCGTGCTTGCCTGCTCGGCTTTCTTTGGGGGGCAGGGTGTTGGTGATGCGCACGACCACGCGGTTGCCGCGCAGCTCGGTCAGCACGCGCAGCTTGCCGCCCCGGGCGCTGGGCTCCACGCCATGTTTGACAGCGTTTTCCACCAGCGGCTGCAGCAGTAGCGGGGGCAGGCGCGCGCTGTCGGTGCGCGGGTCCAGGTTCCATTGCACTTGCAGGCGCGTTCCAAAGCGCACCTGCTCGATGCCCAGGTAGCGCCGCGCCAGCGTGATCTCCTCGGCCAGCGTGGTGGATTCGCCCTGCTCGACGAGGGCCACGCGGAACAGGTCCGACAAGTCTTCGAGCAGCGACTCGGCCTTGGCGGGCTCCTCACGCACCAGCGCAATGGCGCTGTTAAGCGTGTTGAACAAGAAATGCGGGCGGATGCGCGACTGCAGCTCTGACAGGCGCGCCGTGGTGGCGGCCGGGGTGCGCCCCCGGGCACGCAGCACCAGCGCGGCCACCAGCATGGCCGCCAGCAACGCGCCCGTGGCGGCGCTGGCCAGCCAGGGGGGCGATGCCGACAAGCCCACCAGCGCCAGCATGGCGCAGGCATAGACCCCGGCCACGGCGCCCAGCAGCACCCCGGCGGCATATTGCTGAGCGGTGGACAGGCGCTGCAGCAGCGTCTTGAGGCTGCAGGCCGTGATCAGCCACACCAGCGTGGCCGGCAGCGCACCGCCCGTCAGCAGCGCCAGGCTACTCAGCCATTCGACGGGGGTACTGACGCCATACATGGCGCCCACGCCGACCACCACCTCCACAAACAGCACGGCCCGCAGCACCACACCCACTTGGCAGGCATCGAACACCAGGGCCCGCCCACGTGGCGGCTGCCCGCCCGGCCCGGCTCCAGCGGCTGCCCGTACGCTGCGCGCAGGCCTGTCTGGCAGGGCGGAATCTGGCGGCAGGGGCGGGGTCGATAAAATTTGCGTATCTTGCATTGCGGCATCCGGACAATCCGGGTGTCTGAACCACCGGATTATTGCCCTCCTTATGTCCAATTCCCAAGCCATTGGCTCGGCCGCTGCGCCATCCCACAACCAGCTCGACACCAAGGCCCAGGCCTGGTCAGCCCTGTTCTCCGAGCCTATGAGCGATCTGGTCAAGCGCTACACCTCCAGCGTGTTCTTCGACAAGCGCCTGTGGCAGGCCGACATTGCAGGCAGCCTGGCGCACGCCGAGATGCTGGCCGCGCAGGGCATCATCTCTGCCTCCGACCACGCCTCCATCCAGCGCGGCATGGCGCAGATCAGCTCCGAGATCGAGTCCGGCGCCTTCGAATGGAAGCTGGACCTGGAAGATGTGCACCTCAACATCGAAGCCCGCCTGACCCAGCTGGTGGGCGATGCCGGCAAGCGCCTGCACACCGGCCGCAGCCGCAACGACCAGGTGGCCACCGACGTGCGCCTGTGGCTGCGCGGTGAGATCGACCTGATTGGCGACCTGCTGAAGGAACTGCAGGTGTCGCTGGTGGACGTGGCCGAGCAAAACGTCGAGGTGATCCTGCCCGGCTTCACCCACCTGCAGGTGGCCCAGCCCGTGAGCTTTGGCCACCACATGCTGGCCTATGTGGAAATGTTCAAGCGCGACGCCGAGCGCATGGCCGACGTGCGCCGCCGCACCAATGTGCTGCCGCTGGGCAGCGCAGCCCTGGCCGGCACCACCTACCCGCTGGACCGCGAACGCGTCGCAAAGACGCTGGGCATGGTGGATGCGAACGGGGCCCCCGTGGTCTGCCAGAACAGCCTGGACGCCGTGAGCGACCGCGACTTCGCCATCGAATTCACCGCCGCCGCCAGCCTGTGCATGGTGCATGTGAGCCGCCTGTCTGAAGAACTCATCATCTGGATGAGCCAGAACTTCGGCTTCATCAAGATCGCCGACCGCTTCACCACGGGCTCGTCGATCATGCCGCAGAAGAAGAACCCCGACGTGCCCGAACTCGCACGCGGCAAGACCGGCCGCGTGGTCGGCCACCTGATGGGCCTGATCACCCTGATGAAGGGCCAGCCCCTGGCCTACAACAAGGACAACCAAGAAGACAAGGAGCCGCTGTTCGACACGGTGGACACGCTCAAGGACACGCTGCGCATCTTTGCCGAAATGGTCGGTGGCCAGCTGAACCCTGCCACGGGCAAGAAAGAGGGCGGCATCACCGTCAACGCCCAGGCCATGGAGCAGGCCGCGCTCAAGGGCTACGCCACCGCCACTGACCTGGCCGACTACCTGGTCAAAAAGGGCCTGCCCTTCCGCGACGCGCACGAAACCGTGGCCCACGCCGTGAAGGCGGCCACCACCCATGCGTGTGACCTGTCCGAGCTGCCCCTGACCGTGTTGCAGGGCTTTCACCCGCAGATCGAGAAGGACGTGTACGAATGCCTGAGCCTGCGCGGCTCGCTCAATGCCCGCAACACGCTGGGTGGTACGGCCCCGGCCCAGGTGCGCGCCCAGCTGGCCCGCCACCGCGCCCGCCTGGCCTGATCCTTGCACCGCCGCTTGACCTTCTACCCTGGAGCTTTTTCATGACAACTTCTCGCCGCAGCCTGCTGTCTCGCCTTGTGCGCACCAGTGCTTTTGTGGGGGCCGCACTGGCCGTGGGCCTGGCGTCTGCCCAGCAGGCCAAGCCCATTCGCCTGCTGGTGGGCTTTCCGCCCGGCGGTGGCACGGACGCCATTGCGCGCACCTTGTCCGAGAAGCTCAAGGACGAGCTGGGCCAGCCCGTGGTGGTCGAAAACCGCCCGGGCGCGGGCGGCCAGATTGCCGCGCAGGCCCTCAAGGCCTCGGCGCCCGACGGCACCACGCTGTTCCTCACGCACGACCACACCATCTCTATCCTGCCCCAGGTGGTGAAGAACCCGGGCTACGAACCTGCGCGCGACTTTGTGGCGGTGGGCGGTTTTGCTACCTTCGTGAACGCGTTTGCGGTGTCGGGCGGCACGCCGGCCAAGTCGTTCACCGAGTACGTGGGTTGGGTCAAGGCCTCGGGCGGCGGCAAGGGGGCCGTGGGCATTCCCGCCCCGGCGTCCACGCCGGAGTTCCTGGTCAAGCTGATCGGACAGAAGTACCAGCTGGACCTGGTCTCGGCACCCTACCGGGGCAGCGCACCCATGATGGCCGACATGCTGGGCAACCAGATCAGCGCGGGCGTGGCCTCGGTGCAAGACTTCATGGAGAACCACAAGGCCGGCAAGGTGCGTGTGGTGGGTGTGCTGGGCACCAAGCGCCAGGCCTCCATGCCCGACGTGCCCACGTTCGACGAGATGGGCCTCAAGGGCTTTGAAGACCTGCCGTACTACGGCATCTACGCCCCCACCGGCACGCCGCAAAAGTTCATCACCGACTTCTCGAATGCGCTGGCCAAGGTCGTGGCCCAGCCCGATGTGCGCGAACACCTCACCGCCATGGGCCTCACAGTGGGCTACATGTCGCCCCAGCAGCTGGCCACGCGCGAAAAGGCCTACACCGAAGCCTGGACGCGCATCATCAAGACCAGCGGGTTCGTGGCGCAGTAAGGGCTGTCAAACGGGCGGCGGGTCATACACCTGACCCCGCCCGGATTCGCAGCGCCGGCGGTGCGGCCCCTGAGGGGCCGATGTGAAGTCCTTGCACTGACCGGCCTGGATGCCATCCCAGCGGCCGGCGACTGCGCATTCGGTGCTGGCTGGGCTGCGCAGACCATGGCACCATCCGGCACCCACCCCGGACCTCATTCATGCCCACCAGCCGCCTTCCTTCGAACTGGATCCATCACCGGTACCTGCCCCTTGCGGTGGGCGTGTGCAGCAGCACACTGGCTGCCTTGCTGGCCTGGGTGGTCATCGACATCTCCCACACCAAGGCGCGTGCCGAGATTGCCGCGCAGGCGCAGAGCCATCTGCTGCAGATCCGCGACCGCCTGGACCGGCAATTGCAGAGCACGCTGTCGGTGCCCGAAACGGTGTCGGCCTTCATTGCTGCACAAGGCAGCATGTCGCCCGACATCTTTGCCACCGTGGTGGGCCGCCTGCTGGAGCACCAGCGCAATATCCGCAACCTGGCCCTGGCGCCCGACAACGTCATCAGCGACGTGTACCCGCGCGTGGGCAATGAGCGGGCGATTGGCCTGCGGTACCTGGACAACCCGCAGCAGCGCGGCGCGGTGGAGCGGGCCATCCAGACCCGCCGCACGGTTGTTGCGGGCCCCATTCCTCTGGTGCAAGGGGGGCTCGGCATCATCAGCCGCACGCCGGTGTTTCTGGCGCATCCGCCGGGGCGCGCACCGGTGGGCGGGCCCCGTTACTGGGGCATCGTGTCGCTCACCGTCAATGCCGACACCCTGTTCGCCGATGTGGGCTTGAACTCTGACCAGATGGGCTTTCAGGTGGCGGCACGCGGGCTGGACGCGATGGGCGCGCAGGGCGCGGTGTTCATCGGCCGATCCCAGTTGTTCGACGAGAAGCCCGCCACGCTCGATGTGCCTTTGCCGGGGGGCGGCAGCTGGATTCTGGGCGCCGTGCCCACCGGTGGCTGGGGGGCTGCAGGCCGCGCACCCGTGCTGGTGGTGATGCTGGCCTATGCGTTTGCGCTGGTGCTGGGGCTGTTGAGCGCGCGGCTGGTGCGCGCCCACCAGCAGGTGCTGGCCTTGGCCAGCCATGACCGCCTGACAGGCTTGCCCAACCGGCGCCTGTTTGAAGACCGCTTGTCGCAGGCGGTGCTGACGGCCTACCGCGACCACCGTGCTGGCGCGTTGCTGCTGGTGGATCTGGATGGCTTCAAGGCCGTGAACGACAGTCTGGGGCATGGCAGCGGCGACCAGGTGCTGGTGCGTGTGGCGCAGCGTCTGGCCGGACTGGCGCGCGCCAATGACACCGCCGCCCGCCTGGGCGGCGACGAGTTTGCCCTGGTGCTGAACGCTGTGGCGTCCCCCGAGGCCGCTATGGAAATGGCCCAGAAGGTACTGGCAGCGCTGGTGGCACCCATCGGATTGGACAGTGGCCAACACGTGCTGACCGGTGCGAGCATTGGGGTCGCCTTGTTCCAGGGCCCTGCGGTGGAGTCCATGCCGGCGCTCATGGACCGGGCGGACCGGGCGCTGTACACCAGCAAGCGCAGCGGCAAAGGGCTGGCAATACTGGCCGAAGCCCCTGGAGTTGCCGAGCCGCCGCAGGAGACCTCCACGCCGTCGGCGTGAGGGGCGGGTTTTGCCGATCTCCAACGAAAATAGCTGCAAGCGCTAGTGCATCAAGCGCTTGCAGCTATATTTTTAGGAGCGCAGCCTGTCGCGAGGCTGCCGCTCAGCCCGCAACCCGGTCACAGCATGGCCGTGCGCTGCTGCTCGGCGCGCGATGCGCCGATGGCGGTCTCCACCTTTTTGACCTCTTCAGGCGGGGGCAGCACGGCGGGCATGCCCAGGGCCTGAATGGCCAGCTCGCGGCACCAGCCCTTGGTGTGGTACAGGTGGTGGTCCTCGTCTTTTTCCACGGCCTTGTGCGCCACTTTGAGGGTGTGGCCCACATCGCCCGTGGCCACCTTGGCCACCTGGCCCAGCAGCTCCCAGTTGGCATGGTCCTTGGTTTCGGCATGCACCACACATTCGCAGGCCACCAGCTGTGCGGCGTCTGGCGTGCCCGACTTTTTGGCCAGCTGCATCGCCTGGACCAGGGACGTGCCAATGTGCTTGACCACGGCCCGTGTGGGCGACTGCGCATCGGGGTCCAGGCCCAGGGCATCGCAGATGCCGCGCACCACGTTCTGGTGCGCCAGCGTTTCTTCCAGATAGCCTTCCCATTCCTTCTTCAGGTCGGGGTTGATGACGCAGGTGAGGGCGGTGCGGTACACCTGTTCGCCGCCGAGTTCGGTCTCCATCATCTGCAGGACGAGGTCGTCGAGTTGATGGCTGTCGTAGTGGCTTTTGGGCATGGTGACTCCTTGGGGGTGGGTGAACAAAAGGGGGCGATGCGGTCAGGCCAGGGTGCGCACCTGGGGCTCGCGGTCCCACTGGCGTGTCTGGGCGGCGGCGACGAAGCCCTGCGCATCGGCCGGGTCCACCACGCCTGCATCAGGTTCGATGCCACCGGCCTGCAGGATGGCCCGCGTGCCCTTGCAGGCGGCAATGGCCTTGAGGTGGCCAAACGCGTCGCGGAACCAGTCCACGGCCGCCGCCTCCTTGGCCAGCTGTGCGCCCATGTCGGGCGACAGGATGGAGGCCACGGCGTCAAACACCGCCGATGGGGTGCCGGCCAGTTGGCCGTCTGCGGGCAGCAACGTGCCGTCTTTCAGGATGGCGCCGCCCACCTTGGGTGCGACGATCTTCACGGTGGCGCCGACTTTCTCCAGCGCCTTGCGCAGGTTGGCCACCGAGGTGCCGTTGGAGCCGTCGGCCACCAGGATGCCGATGCACCGGCCCTGCAGCGTGGGCTTCATGCGGTCGATGATGCGCAGCGCGGGCGACAGGGGCAGGTCCTGCACCGGCTCGGTGGTGGTAGGGGCCGGCGGCAGGGTTTGCAGACCCAGGCCGTCGGCCACGCGCTGGGCCAGGTCGGCGTCCACATGCAGCAGATGGCCCACCACGGCTTCGCGCACATGGGGTGTGCCCACCTTGGACAGCTCGAACACCAGCGCCGACGCCATGTGCGCCTGCTCCAGCGGGCTCTGGCTGCGGTAGAACATGCGCGCCTGGCTGTAGTGGTCGGCAAAGCTCTCGGGGCGCACGCGGCCCTTCACGCCATCGTCGGCCTGGGCCACATGGCGAAAGCCTTGCGCCAGCGAGGCGCGGGGCGTGTCGCCTTGCAGGCTGCTGGGTTCGTAGTTGACGCGGCCTTTTAGCGCCTGCACTTGCATCTGCATGTGACCGTCGCGCTGCATGTTGTGGAACGGGCACTTGGGCGCGTTGATGGGGATCTGCGCAAAGTTGGGTCCGCCCAGGCGCGACAGCTGCGTGTCCAGGTACGAGAACAGGCGGCCCTGCAGCAGCGGGTCGTTGCTGAAGTCGATGCCGGGCGGCACGTTGGCGGGGCAGAACGCCACCTGCTCGGTCTCTGCAAAAAAGTTGTCGGGCCAGCGGTTGAGCACCATGCGGCCAATCGGCTGCAGGGGCACCAGTTCTTCGGGGATGAGCTTGGTGGGGTCGAGGTGATCGAACGGAAAGCGCTCGGCATCCTGCTCGGTGAACAACTGCACCGACAGCTCCCACTCGGGGAAGTCGCCCGCCTCGATGGCTTCAAACAGGTCGCGCCGGTGGTAGTCGTTGTCGGCCGACTGCAGCTTGACGGCCTCATCCCACACGGTGGACTGGATGCCCAGCTTGGGCCGCCAGTGGAACTTCACAAACGTGCTCTCGCCCGCCGCGTTGAGCAGGCGGAAGCTGTGCACGCCAAAACCTTCCATCATGCGCAGACTGCGCGGGATGGTGCGGTCGCTCATGGCCCACATGATCATGTGCATGCTCTCGGGCATCAGCGAGACAAAGTCCCAGAAGGTGTCGTGCGCGCTGGCAGCCTGCGGAAAACCCCGATCAGGCTCCATCTTCACGGCGTGTACCAGGTCCGGGAACTTCATCGCGTCCTGGATGAAGAACACGGGGATGTTGTTGCCCACCAGGTCCCAGTTGCCTTCGGGCGTGTAGAACTTGACAGCAAAGCCGCGCACATCGCGCGGTGTGTCCACCGAGCCCGCCCCACCGGCCACGGTGGAAAAGCGGGTGAATACAGGGGTCTGCACGCCGATCTCGGTCAGCACCTTGGCGATGGTGTACTTTTTGAGCGAGTGCGTGAGTTCAAAGAAACCATGGGCCGCTGTGCCCCGGGCGTGCACGATGCGCTCGGGAATGCGTTCATGGTCAAAGTGGGTGATCTTCTCGCGCAGGATGAAGTCTTCCAGTAGCGCCGGGCCGCGAGGCCCCGCGCGCAGCGAGTTCTGGTTGTCGGCGACCGGAATGCCCTGCTGCGTGGTCAGTACCGGGTGCTTGCCGCCAGCCTGTTGCTGCAGTTCGCCCGCGTTGCCGCGAAAGTTGTCGGACTGGGTGGAAGAGGGCAGGGCAGACGGCGATTTGTGAGCCGCGCTGCGCGAGGTAGGGGGTCGTGCCATGGGCGCTCCTGAGGGTGCATGGGGTAAAACGAAGCCGTTATCTTTGGACGCTGTGCAGGGGCAGCGGGTAGGACGTGGCCCCATCGGTACGTCGTCATGCGCAGGAGATGCCCGCTGGCCCGGTCGATACGTAAGTGCTTGCAACACACACCCGTGCGACATGGCACTTTGTTACGCTTGCCGGTTCCTTCGGAGGGGATAGCGTGAACGCAAAACAATGGATGTTGGCCGCCAGCCTGTCTCTGGTGGCCTGGGGGGCGCAGGCCCTGCAGATCACCAGCTTTTCGCCCCAGGGCGAGGTGGCGCGCGTGCGCCAGGTGGTGGCCAAGTTCGATAGCGCTGCAGTCAATTTTGGTGACCCCAAGGCGCCCGCGCCGCTGAGCCTGAGCTGCAGCGACGCCAGCGTGACCAAGGGCACGGGCCGCTGGACCGGCGAGCGCGAGTGGGTGTTTGACTTCGAGCGCGACCTGCCGCCGGGCGTGCGCTGCACCGCCAGCGTCAAGCCAGGCTTCAAATCGGCCGCTGGCGCAGAGCTGACGGGCGCCAAGAGCTATCAATTCAATAGCGGAGGGCCGTTTGTGCAGAACCTCCGCCCCAGCACCTACGAGCAGATCGACGAGGAGCAGTTCTTTGTGCTGTTCCTCAATGGTGCTGCCACCACGGCCAGCGTGCAGGCCAATGTGTGGTGCACGGCCGAAGGCGTGGGCGAGCGCATCCCCGTGCGCCTGATCGAAGGGGCCCCGCGCGCCGAGATCCTCAAGGGCCTGGGCCTGGAGAAAGACGCCGCACGCGATCCCTTGTCGTTTGCCACGCTGGCCTGCAACCGCCGGTTCACCTCGGGCTCGCGCATGCAGCTGGTGTTTGGCAAGGGTGTGGCAACCCCCAGCGGGGTGGCCAACACGGTGGAACGGCGCTTCGACTTCAAGGTGCGCGAGCCGTTCTCGGCCGAGTTCAACTGCGAGCGTGAAAACGCCCAGGCGGCCTGCCTGCCGATCCGCCCCATGATGCTGTCGTTCAATGCGCCCGTGCCGCGCAAGCTGGCCGCAGCCATTCGCCTGAAGTCCGCCAAGGAAACCCTCAAGCCCCAGATCGACGGCGGGACAGAAGGCGCGCAGGCCGATGCCGTGGTCAACAGCCTGCAGTTCAATGCGCCGCTGGCCGAGAACACGGCCTTCACTATCGAGCTGCCCAAGGACTTCAAGGACGCCTCGGGCCGCCCGCTGCGCAATGCGGACAACTTCCCGCTCAAGGTGTCCACCGGCGGCATGCCGCCGCTGGCCAAGTTTGCGGCAGCGCCGTTTGGCATCGTGGAGCGTTTTGCCGAAGGCCCCGCGTCGGGCAATCCCCCTGCGCTGCTGCCCGTGACGCTGCGCAACGTGGAGGCTGCGCTGCGTGTGCAGGGATTGCAGGCGGGCGCTGCCACAGCCAGCGCGCCAGCGGGCAAGGTGAGCACGCTCAAGCCCCGCACCGATGCGGACATCATTGCCTGGTTCCGCAAGGTGCAGCGCTACGACAGCTATGTGGTGAACCGCAAGCAGGCGCGCCAGGACGTGACCGGCCCCCTGCCCAAGGTGCTGGATGACGACAAGGAATACGTGCAGTCGCGCATGCTGTCGCTGCTGGCGGGCAAGGGTGGCGTCAAGACGCTGGACTTGCCCAAGCCCGCGAGCAACGACCCTCGCCCGTTCGAGGTGGTGGGCATTCCGCTCACGCCCGGCTTCCATGTGGTGGAGATCGCGTCGCAAAAGCTCGGCGCCTCGCTGTTGGACGACCGCCATGGCGAAAGCCGCACGATGTATGTGCGCACCTCGGCGCTGGTGACCAACCTGGGGGTGCATTTCAAGCTCGGCCGCGAAAACGCCATGGCCTGGGTCACCACGCTGGACAAGGGCCAGCCCGTACAGGGCGCCACAGTGCGCGTGTCGGACTGCCGGGGCAACGAACTGGCCAACGCCACCACCGATGCCCAGGGCATAGCCCGCATCGAAGGGCTCTCGCCCGAGCCACCGGGCTGCAATTCCAATTCTGAGGAGGAGGCCGGTCAGTCGTACTTTGTGAGCGCACGCCACAAGGGCGTGGATGGTGTCGAAGACATGGCCTTCACCTGGAGCGACTGGCAGCGGGGCATCGAGCCCTGGCGCTTCAATGTGCCCACCAGCCGGTCCCCTTCGCCGGACGAGCGTGCCCACACGATCTTTGACCGCACGCTGTTCCGCGCGGGTGAAACGGTGTCGATGAAACACCTGCTGCGCGCCGAAACACGCCAGGGCTTTGCTCTGTCCGCATCGCGCCCCGACACCCTGGTCATCACCCACCTGGGCAGCGGCCAGCAGTTCACCCAGCCTCTGGCGTGGCGCGGCACGGCCACGGGCGGTCTCAGTGCGCAAAGCACCTTTGCCATTCCGCCCACGGCCAAGCTGGGCGTGTACCAGGTTGAGCTGGCGGGCAACGGCACCGTCAACGGCAGCTTGGCGTCCGGCTCGTTCCGGGTGGAGGAGTTCCGCCTGCCCGTGCTGGAAGGGCGCGTTGCCCCGGTCGATAAAAAGGCGCTGGTGCGCGTGCGCTCGGTGCCCACCGATGTGCAGATCAACTACGTGGCCGGTGGCGGCGCGGCCAATCTGCCGGTGCGCGTGTCGGCCCTGGTGCGCGGCAAGTCCCTGGAGTTCAGCGACTACGACACCTTCCGCTTCAGCCCGCCGCGCAAGCGCGAGCAGAGCAATGCCAACAGCGACGACGAGGAAGCTTCCGCCAGCCAGGACGCGCGCGTGATTGCCGACAAGCTGCCGCTCACGCTGGACAAGAACGGTGCGGGCAAGGTCACCATCGACAACGTGCCCCAGGCGCGCCAGCCGCAGGAGCTGCTGCTGGAGGCCACCTATGCCGACCCCAATGGCGAGGTGCAGACCCTGCGCAGCACGCAGACGCTGTGGCCCGCCGGTGTGGTCGCGGGCATCAAGACCGAGGGATGGGTGTCTGCGCGCCAGAAGATTCGCTTCCAGGCGCTGGCGCTGCAACACAACGGCAAGCCGGCGGCCGACACCTCGCTGCAGGTGCAGGCCGTGGCGCGCATCACCACCACCACGCGCAAGCGCATGGTGGGCGGCTTCTACAGCTACGACAACCAGACCGAAACCAAGGACCTGGGCACGCTGTGCACCGGCAAGAGCGACGCGCGCGGCCTGCTGCTGTGCGAGGCCAAGCTCGACGAGGCGGGCGAGGTGGAACTGGTGGCCACGGCCACCGACAAGGACGGCAACACCAGTGTGGCCGCGTCGTCGGTGTGGGTGACGCGCCAGGGCGAGCTGTGGTTCGGCGGCGAAGACCACGACCGCATCGACCTGCTGGCCGAGAAAAAGAGCTACCAGCCCGGCGAGACCGCCAAGTTCCAGGTCCGCATGCCGTTCCGCTTTGCCACGGCCCTGGTGGCGGTGGAGCGCGAGGGCATCATCGACACGCAGGTGGTGCAGCTCAACGGCCAGGACCCCACGGTGAGCCTGAAGGTGCAGCCCGACTGGGGCCCCAACGTGTACGTGAGCGTGCTGGCCCTGCGCGGTCGCCTGCGCGAGGTGCCGTGGTACAGCTTCTTCACGTGGGGCTTCAAGGCGCCGCGCGAGTGGTGGAACTCGTTCTGGTACGAAGGCAAGGAATACCAAGCGCCCACGGCGCTGGTGGACTTGTCCAAGCCCGCCTACCGCCTGGGCGTGGCTGAAATCCGCGTGGGCACGCAGGCCCACCAGATCGACGTGAAGGTGCAGGCTGACAAGGAGAGCTACGCCGTGCGCGGCAAGGCCCAGGTCACCATCACCGCCACCCTGCCGGGTGGCAAGCCTGCCGCCAATGCCGAAGTGGCGCTGGCTGCCGTGGACCAGGCGCTGCTGGAGCTGATGCCCAACAACAGCTGGAACCTGCTCGAAGCCATGCTGCAGCGCCGCAGCTGGGGTGTGGAGACATCGACTGCGCAGATGGAAATTATCGGCCGGCGCCACTACGGCAAAAAGGCTGTGCCTGCTGGCGGCGGCGGCGGCAAGTCGCCCACGCGCGAGCTGCTGGACACCCTGCTGCTGTGGGAGCCTGCACTCAAGCTCGACGCCAACGGCCAGGCCAAGGTGACCGTGCCGCTCAACGATGCACTGACCACCTTCAAGATCGTGGCGGTGGCCGATGCATCCACCGGGCTGTTTGGCACCGGCAGCACCAGCATCCGTGCAACACAAGACCTGCAGATCATCAGCGGCCTGCCGCCGCTGGTGCGCGAGGACGACCAGTTCCGCGCGCAGATCACGCTGCGCAACACCACCAAGGCAGCCATGAAGGTAGAGGTGGCCCCGCGCGCCACGCTGCTGGAGCTGAAGCCCCAGACCATCGACATCCCGGCCGGAGAGGCGCGCGAGGTGGCCTGGGACGTGACCGCCCCCGCGCAGCTGGCGCAAACGCGCGCCGAGGCCATCCTGTGGGAGATCGAAGCCAAGGACCAGGTCAGCGGCGCCCGCGACGCCCTCAAGGCCCGCCAGCGCATCGTGCAGGCGGTGCCGCTCACGGTGCAGCAGGCCACGCTGGTGCAGGTGGACGGTAGCTACAACCTCGACGTGAACCCACCCGCCGACGCATTGCCCGGCCGAGGGGGGCTCAATATGTCGCTGCAGCCCAAGCTGGCCGAAGGCCTGCCCGGCGTGCGCGACTGGTGGGCGCGCTACCCGTTTGCCTGCCTGGAGCAAAAAACCAGCAAGGCCGTGGGTCTGCGCGACGGCGCGCTGTGGCAGACCGTGGTGGCGCAGTTGCCCACCTACCTCGACAGCGATGGCCTGGCCAGTTACTTCCCGCCGCGCGACGGCGACGCCAACCGGGGCAGCGACACCCTCACGGCCTATGTGCTGGCCGCCACGCACGAGGCCGCCAGCATTAACCCCGCGTTTGCCCTGCCCGATGAAGCCCGCGCGCCCATGGAGCGTGGCCTGATCGCGTTTGTGGAAGGCCGCATCCAGCGCAACTTCTGGAGCCCGCGCAAGGACCTGGACATGCGCAAGGTGGCCGCACTCGAAGCGCTGTCGCGCTACGGCAAGGCTCAGGGCCGCATGGTGAGCAGCATCACCATCGCGCCCAACCAGTGGCCCACCCACACGGTGATCGACTGGGTGAATGTGCTCAAGCGCGTGGCCGATGTGCCCGAGCGCGACAAGCGTCTGGCCGAGGCGATGCAGATCCTGCGCGGCCGCCTGTCGTTCCAGGGCACCAAGCTCATCTTCAGCAACGAGCAGGACGACTACTGGTGGTGGCTGATGCAGAACGGCGACGTGAACACCGCCCGCCTGATGCTGGCCGTGATGGACGACCCGGCCTGGAAGGACGACATGGGCCGCCTGGCCAACGGCTTCATCAGCCGCCAGCAGGCGGGCGCCTGGCACACCACCACGGCCAACCTGTGGGGCGGCCTGGCGTTGGAAAAATTCAGCGCCAAGTTCGAGGCCACACCCGTGTCGGGCACCACCAAGGCCAGCATGGGCGGCAACACCGCCAGCGTGGACTGGAGCAAGGTGGACCGCGTGAAGGCATCGGACGCCACCGGCGCTCCCAACCAGATCACCTGGTTTGGCGCGCCCGCATCGCCCGGCAATCTGAAGAACAACGGCATGTTCCTGCCCTGGAGCAAGACGGGCGGCAAGGAGCAGTTGGCCGTCACGCACCAGGGACCGGGCAAGCCCTGGCTCACGCTGCAGTCGGTGGCGGCCATCGATCTCAAGGCGCCGTTCGCGGCGGGCTATGCGATCAAGAAGACCATCACCCCGGTGGAGCAGGCCAACAAGTCGCTGCCCGCCGGCCAGTACACACGCGGCGACGTGCTGCGCGTGACGCTGGAGGTCAACGCCACGGCCGACATGACCTGGGTGGCCATCACCGACCCCATCCCGGGCGGCGCCACCATCCTGGGCAGCGGCCTGGGCCGCGACTCCGAGATCGCCACGCAAGGCGAAAAGAAGACCGGCGCGGGCTGGCCTGCGTTCGAGGAGCGCAGCTTCGAGTCCTTCCGCAGCTACTACGAGTACCTGCCCAAGGGCACCGTCAAGATGGAGTACACCGTGCGCCTGAACAACGCGGGCGACTTTGCGCTGCCGCCCAGCCGCGTCGAGGCCATGTACGCGCCCGAGATGTTTGGCGAGTCGCCCAACGCACGGGTGAAGGTGCAGGTGGCCAAATAAGCAGCGACGCCCCAACGCCACTCTGTCATAACGCCGCCATGCACCGCCTTGCCCATCGCCCACCCCGGGCCCATATGCCATGAGCCTCAGCGTCTTTCTGGAGCTGCGGTTCTGGCTGCTGGTGGGGTTCTCGCTGGTGCTGCCGGTGGGTATCTATGCGCTGCTGCTGGTCACCCGGTCGATCTCGCGCTGGGCGGTGCTGGGGTTTGGCGTGGCGCTGGTGCTGATCGCGGGCGTGGATGTGTATCTGCTGCAGTCACTGGCCGCGCAGGCCAAGAGCACCCTGTCGCCGGCGGATGACGCGTGGTTCAGCTCCGAGCTGACGATTGCGCTGTACCTGCTGCCGGTGGTGTTCGGCGGTATTGGCGTCAATCTGATCTCGCACGTGCTGCTGCGCCACCTGACCGAGGCCGAGGGGCGGTTTGACCGTGAGCACTCCGATCGCTGAGTCATTAGATCGGCTAACACAACTCCCCTGGCGTCGTTGTCTCGCCTTGTCGTACTACTTGTACTGCCTGCGGCGAAACGCCTGGCCAGGGCCGCTTTGCTGAGTTTTGTTAGCCGCTCTTAAGGGCTTACGATGCCTCGATCCCTTCGTTTTCAGAAAGTCAAACCGCCATGATCCTGGGTCTCGCTGCCAACCGCTTGCACCACCACACCGAAGACGCGGCGCTCTTTTCCTGGTTGCGCGCCTGCGAGGCGGGCATCCGGGAACTGCAGCTGGGGCTGCACGCCGTGGGCCGCACGCACGATGCCATCGTCGCTGCGGGCATGCTGCAGGGGTACCGTCCGCTGGTGCGCTATCCGTACGGGCGCGAAGGTGGGCTGATGAAAGTGGTGGCAGAGGTGGTGGGCATGGGGGAAGGGCGCACGCTCGATGGTGCGATTTACCTCACCGACCCTGTGGACCCTTCTTCCATCTTTCCCGAGGCGCTGGCGCTCAAGCGGCAGTGCGTGATCCATGGCAAGCCGTTTCTTTCTACCGTGGCCAGCGCACGCGACTGGATCGAGATGGAGCGCATCCACGCCGGGCTGCCGCCCGACCCGCAGGCCGACCGGTTTCATGACCATGGCAACCAGACACTGGCCCTGATTGCGCACGACGCGTGCAAACAGGCCATGCTCGACTTCGCGGATCGCAACTTTGATGTGCTGTCGCAGTTTCGCCACCGGGTGGCCACCGGCACCACGGGCCAGCGACTGAACGCCCTGGCGTGGAGCAAGGGCTGGCCCGAGGGGCAGCCCTGGGTGCAGCGCTTCAACAGCGGGCCGCTGGGTGGCGACGCGCAGATTGCCGACCTGGTGCTGGAACGCCGCTGCCACCGCGCTGTTTTTTTTGAGGACCCGCATGTGGCGCGCCAGCACGAGGCCGATATCCAGCTGCTGGAGCGCGCCGTGACCACTGCCACGTACGATGCGGTGTGTGTCACCGTGCCTGGCGTGGCGCAGCGCTGGTGCGACGCCGTGCGCCTGCGCGCAGCGCGCTGATGGCGCTTTCATTTCTGTGCGTTTGTGTTCCTTCCCTTCGATTTCTTCTTCACCTTGCGCCTGCGCACACAGGCCGCCGCTCTGGTGCTGGCGGCCTGTGCCTCGGGCGCCTGGGCTATCCCCACGTTTGACGAGGTGCGCGCGGACTTCAAGCCCTCGGACACCCTGATCCTCTCGCGCGAAGGCGAGGTCTTGCAGCGCCTGCGCACCGATGCCACCGTGCGGCGCGGTCAGTGGGTGCCGCTGGCCGACGTGTCGCCCGCGCTGCGCCAGGCGCTGGTGCTGAGCGAGGACAAGCGCTTTTTTGAACACAGCGGCGTGGACTGGCGTGCTGCGTCGGCGGCCGCCTGGGGCAACCTGTGGAACCAGCGCACGCGCGGGGCCAGCACCATCACCATGCAACTGGCTGGCCTGCTGGACGGCGACTGGCGCCAGGGCCCGGGCGGGCGCACCGTGGCGCAAAAGCTGGGCCAGACGGTGGCAGCCCAGGTGCTGGACCGGCGCTGGCGCAAGGACCAGATCCTGGAGGCGTACCTCAACCTCGTTCCGTTTCGCAGCGAGCTGGTGGGCATCGACGCGCTGAGCCGTACCCTGTTTGACAAGGCAGCCCACGGCCTGGACGACCGCGAAGCTGCGGTGGCAGCGGCCCTGGTGCGCGCGCCCAACGCGCGGCCTGCGCTGGTGGCACAGCGTGCCTGCGGCGTGCTGCGCGACATGCAGCAGCGCCCCTCCACCCCTTCCACCCCCGCCTTGCCCGCTGCACCGGCGGCGCGCGTGGACTGCGACGCACTGGACCTGTTCATCACGGCCGCGTTGCAGCGCCGCGCCTTTGATGCCAGCGAGGGGGTAGCGCCGCACTTTGCGCGCTACCTGCTGCGCCAGCGAGACAAGGATAGCGCCGTGCCCGAGCGAGTGACCAGCACCCTGCGCGCACCGCTGCAGCGTTTTGCCATGCAGAGCCTGCAGCAGCAACTGCGCGAGCTGCGGGGGCGGCATGTGGAAGACGGCGCGGTGCTGGTGCTGGACAACGCCACGGGCGCGGTGCTGGCCTGGGTGGGGTCGTCCGGCCAGCTCAGCCAGGCCAGCGAGGTCGACGGGGTGCTGGCGCTTCGCCAGCCAGGCTCCACGCTCAAGCCCTTTTTGTATGCCGAGGCGATTGCAGAGCGGCGGCTCACAGCGGCGTCGCTGGTCGAAGATTCGCCCGCGCAGATCACCACGGCGGGGGGGCTCTACATCCCGCAGAACTATGACCGCCAGTTCAAGGGCTGGGTGTCGGTGCGCACGGCGCTGGCGGCGTCGCTCAACGTGCCTGCGGTGCGGACGCTGGTCATGGTTACGCCCGATGCGTTTCACCGCCAGCTCGGTGCTGTCGGAATGCCGCTGCGCGAAAGTGGCGACTACTTTGGCTACAGCCTGGCATTGGGCAGCCCCGAGGTGCCGTTGCTGCACCTGACCAATGCCTTCCGCACGCTCGCCAACGGCGGGCGGGCGAGTCCTGTTGCAGGCACGTTCGCCAACGGCGGGCGGGCCAGTCCTGTTGTAAGCACGCTCGCCAACGGCGGGCGACAGGGCACCGTAGCCCCGGCCGATGCCAAGCCCCGCTTCACGCCCGCCATCGACCCACGCGCCGCGTTCATCGTGGGTGACATCCTGTCCGACGGCAATGCACGCGCACGCACCTTCGGCACCGACAGCGTGCTGGCCACCCGCTTCTGGACGGCGGTGAAAACCGGGACCAGCAAGGACATGCGCGACAACTGGGCAGTGGGTTGGTCGGAGCGCTATACCGTGGGCGTGTGGGTGGGCAACGCCAGCGGTGCAGCCATGCACGAGGTCAGCGGCACCAGCGGCGCAGCACCCATCTGGGCGGCGGTGATGGGCTTTCTGCACGCCCGCGAGCCCAGCCGGGCGCCCAAGACCCCTCCGGGCCTGGTGCGGGCGGCCGTGCGGTTTGGCCCGGGGCCGTCGTCTGGCGCAGGCGGCCCCCAGCCGCTGGAGGCTGCACGCGACGAGTGGTTTGTGCCTGGCACGCAGCAGCCGTTGTTTGCTATGGATTCAATAGCTGGTGAGGTATATGACACTAGCGCATCAAGCCAAAAAACCTCAAAAAGTGCCGCCCGTGCCCCAGCAGCGCCTGCGGCCGCTGTCCCGGCGCGCATCACCGCTCCAGCATCCGGCACGGTGATTGCGCTGGACCCGGACATTCCACCCGCGCGCCAGCGCCTGCAGTTCACGGCCACCGGCGATGCGGTGCAGTGGCGGCTGGACGGCAAACCCCTGGGTCGGGGCTCCCGGGTAGCCTGGCTGCCTTGGCCCGGGCGGCATCTGGTGCAGATCACCGACGCGCAGGGCCAGGTGCTCGACGAGGTCCGGCTGGAGGTGCGTGGCGCGGGTGTGGTGGCCGTGCCTCCCCGGGCAGGTGCGCATTGACTCGGACAAATCCGAGGAATAGGGTGTGACTTGGGGCTGAGTCCCGGTTAAGGCGACTGTTTAAAATAGTTACAAACTATCCATATGCCCTCGTTTCGCCAGTTCTTCTCTCACCGCCTGATCTGGCTGGCCTTGCTGGTGGCTCTGGGCATTGGTGCATTGTTTGCCCGCACCATCTGGACCATCCGCAACGACGAGTGGAGTTACGCGGTGCAGACCAACACCAACCTGGCACGCACGCTGGAGCAGGGCCTGGCCTGGTCGCTGGACTCGTTCGACAAATCCCTGGAGGGCGTGGCCCGCGAGGTGGCACGGCCCGAGGTGTGGGCGTTGCCCCCCGACCTGCGCTCGCGCGTGGTGTTTGACAACTCGCTGCGCGCACGCGGCGCGGGGGATGTGCTGGTGCTGGATGCGCAGGGCAACGTGGTGCTGGACTCGGGCTCCCTTGAGCCCCGCCGGGCCAACTTTGCCGACCGCGACTACTTTCTGGCAGGGCGTGACCATGGCGAGCGCGGGCTGTTCTTTGGCAAGCCCGTGCCTTCGCGGGTCACGGGACTGAACATCCTGCCCATCTCCCGCGCGTACTACCATCCGGACGGTAGCTTTGCCGGTTCGGTGGTGGGCGCCATCCGCCTGAGCTACTTCAACGAACTGTTTGGCTCGCTGGACCTGGGTCCCAACAGCGGTATCAACCTGTTCCGGCAGGACGGGGTAGTGATCTCCCGCTTCCCGTATGGCGATTCGGATGTGGGCAAAACGATTGCGGGCACTCCTAACCTGCTGCGCTTTCAGACGGAGGGCACGGGTTCTTTTGTGGGCAAGGCGGCGCTCGACGGCGTGGAGCGTCTCTACTCCTTCCGGCCTGTGGGCAACTACCCGCTGATCCTGAACGTGGCCCAGTCCACCGACACCATCCTGGCCAAGTGGACGAACAGTGCCTGGGTGCTGGGTGGCTTTGCCGTGCTGCTGATGCTGGGTTGCCTGGGCCTGGCCCTGCTGTTTGTCCGCGAGCTTCTGCTGCGCCAGCAGGTTTCCGCGCGCCTGGCGGAGGCAGAGCACGACCTGCGCACCATCCTGGACAACGTGCCCTCGATGATTGCCTATTGGGACGCCAATATGCGCAACCGCTTTGCCAACCGTGCGGCGCTGGAGGAGTTCGGCACCTACCCGGCGCCCGTGCAGGGCCGGCACATCAGCGAGCTGCTGAGTGACTCCCGCTACGCGGCCAGCAAGCCGTACTACGACCAGGCTCTGGCCGGCGCGCTGCAGCGCTTTGAGCGCACGGACGAGGACTCGCAGGGCCGGCAGCGGCACTGCATCGTTTCCTACCAGCCCGACGCCGACGAGCGGGGCGTGGTGACCGGCCTCTTTGTGCAAGTGACGGACATTACCGAGCGCAAGCGCATGGAGGACGAGCTGTTTGACGAGAAAGAGCGCGTGCGCCTGACGCTGCAGGCCATTGGCGACGCCGTGGTCTGCTCGGACGCTCAGGGCATGGTGACTTACCTCAACCCGGTGGCTGAGCGCCTGACGGGCTGGCAGGCGTTTGATGCCGCGGGCCACACGGTGAATGAAGTGGTCTGCCTGCGCAGCCCCGATAACGACATACTTCTGTCCAACACGCTGCGCACTGCCATTCAGCTGGGTGCGGCCTCAGACCCCGTGCGCGGCGTACTGGTACACCGCACCAGCGGCCAGCGCTTCCAGGTGGAGGAGACTGCCAGCCCCGTCACCGACCGCCATGGCGTCGTGACCGGTGCCGTGGCCGTGCTGCGCGACGTGACCGAGGCGGTCGCCATGGCCGAACGCATGGCCCACCTGGCGCAGTACGACGCGCTCACCGATCTGCCCAACCGCGTGCTGCTGCAGGACCGCGCCCAGCTGGCCATGGCCCAGGCGCAGCGCGACGGCAGGTCGCTGGCGGTGATGTACCTGGACCTGGATGGCTTCAAGGGGGTCAATGACCGCCTGGGCCACGATGTGGGCGACGTCCTGCTGGTGCAGTTTGCCCAGCGGCTGCAGGCGGCGGTGCGCGCATCCGACACGGTGTGTCGCCAAGGAGGCGACGAGTTTGTGGTGCTGCTGCCTGGCCTGGACGGGGTGGAGCCCGCCTGCCTCGTGGCGCGCAAGATCCTGGCAGCCTGCAATCCTGCGTTCGATCTCGCCGGTCAGCGGGTGCAGGTGGGCGTGAGCGGCGGCATTGCGCTGTTTCCGCAGCATGGCAGCACCTTCGATGAGCTCTCGCGCCATGCGGACGGTGCCATGTACGCGGCCAAGCGTGGCGGGCGCATGCGCTTCATGCTCTACCGGGGGCCCGAGGCCGAGCCCGAGGTGGTGCTGCCCGAGCCCGCCCTGGTGACCACGGCCAAGTAACGCACCTGCGAGGTTGTGGATGGGCGCCGTATGTCAGGGCTTTGGGCTGGCTGGCAGGCCCAGATACCCGTTCGCTGGAAATTTGTTGTAGGCCGCTAAAAAAATTTTGATGGCTGGCCCGCGTGCCACCGCCTACCATTTGGCGCATTTCCCATACCGGAGAGCCTGCGTGCCCAATCTGTCCAAAATCACCTGCATCGAAGACCTGCGTGTCATTGCCCAGCGCCGCGTGCCGCGCATGTTTTATGACTACGCCGATTCGGGCTCGTACACCGAGGGCACCTACCGCGCCAACGAAAGCGACTTCCAGCGCATCAAGCTGCGCCAGCGCGTGGCCGTGAACATGGAAGGCCGCACCACCCGCACCACCATGGTGGGCCAGGACGTGGCCATGCCCGTGGCCATTGCGCCCACGGGCCTCACCGGCATGCAGCATGCCGACGGCGAGATCCTGGGCGCCAAGGCGGCCAAGGCGTTTGGCATCCCGTTCACGCTGTCGACCATGAGCATCTGCTCCATCGAGGACATTGCCGAACACACGGGCCGCCACCCGTTCTGGTTCCAGGTGTATGTGATGCGCGACCGAGACTTCATCAACCGCCTGATCGACCGCGCCAAGGCCGCCAACTGCTCGGCGCTGCAGCTCACGCTGGACCTGCAGATCCTGGGCCAGCGCCACAAGGACATCAAGAATGGCCTGTCGGCCCCGCCCAAGCCCACCCTTGCCAACCTGATCAACCTGGCCACCAAGCCGCACTGGTGCCTGGGCATGCTGGGCACCAAACGCCGCAGCTTCGGCAACATCGTGGGCCACGCCAAGGGCGTGGGCGACCTGTCGTCGCTGTCGTCATGGACGGCCGAGCAGTTCGACCCACAGCTCAACTGGGGCGACGTGGAGTGGATCAAGAAGCGCTGGGGCGGCAAGCTGATCCTCAAAGGCATCATGGACGCCGAAGACGCGCGCCTGGCGGTCAACAGCGGTGCCGATGCGCTCATCGTCAGCAACCATGGTGGCCGCCAGCTCGATGGCGCGCCGTCGTCCATCGCTGCGCTGCCCAGCATTGCGGCAGCGGCGGGCAAGGACATCGAGGTGTGGATGGACGGCGGCATTCGCAGCGGGCAGGACGTGCTCAAGGCCCGCGCGCTGGGCGCGCAAGGCACGTTGATCGGCCGCAGCTTTCTGTACGGACTGGGGGCCCATGGCGAGGCCGGGGTGACGCGTGCGCTGCAGATCATCCAGAAAGAGCTGGACATCACCATGGCGTTCTGTGGCCATACCAACATCAACAACGTGGATTCGTCGATCCTGCTGCCCGGCACCTTTCCCACTGCCTGAGTCGAGGCAATCTGTTCAGCGGGTGGCCGCCTCTGGCACCGGCAGGCGTTTGAGCGTGGCCAGATAGGCCACCACGTCTTCGCGGTCGCGCGCATCTTCGAGCCGGTAGTCCATGCCCTGGCCAGGGATGAGCGCCTCGGGGTCGCTCAGCCAGGCCTTGAGCGTGGCGCGCGTCCACAAGATCTTGCTCGCGCGCAGCGCAGGCGAATAGTCAAAGTCCTTCAGCGCTCCCGCGCGGCGCCCCACCACCCCCCGGTGGGCGGGGCCGTCTCCATGCTGGTCGATGCTGTGGCAACCGCTGCAATGCGCAGCGTACAGCGCTGCACCACGCTCCACCGACTGGGCGGTGGCGGCGCCGTGGGCCGCCCAGACCAGGGCGGCTGCCACGGCAACACGACAAACAGGGGACAGCGGGCGGGGCAGGGGCATGGTGGTGGCGAGGGGTAGAAAGCGCAGGGGTGTGAGCGGCACGGTCTCTTGCAGTACGGGCGATCCCGCCGCCTGGATTCAGCCGCCCGGCATTTTGTGTCATCGGGGGCTGTGCCCGCTCCCATTGCCGGCGCCAATTGCTGCGTGTGCCTCGGCCACATCCAAAACGCCCGCTGTGGCGTATTCACCTACAGCAATGCCCCGAAGGCACTGCCAACCCCACCAATCTCAGAGAATGGGCGCATGAGCACCCTCCACCCAGACAGTGAACTGATGGACCTCCTAGACCGCATCGCCGCGCAGGACGACTCCGCGCTGAAAAGGCTGTACGAGCGCACCTCGTCGCAGCTTTTTGGCCTGGCCCTGCGCATCGTCCGCAACCGCGACGCGGCGGAGGACGTGCTGCAGGAGGCGTTCTTGACCATTTGGCGCGGCGCGGGCAGCTACCGGGCATCGCTGAGCCCGCCCATGGCTTGGATGGGGCTGATCGTGCGCAGCCGGGCCCTGGACGCCCTGCGCAAGCGCACCACCGACCGGGCCGACCTCATGAACGAGCTGGATGACGCAATGGCGCAGACGCTGGAGGGAGATTCGCCCAACCCCATGGACACCGCCGATGCCAGCGAGCAGGCGTTTGCACTACACCAGTGCCTGGGCAAGCTCGATCACAAGCAGCGCGAGGTGGTGAGCCTGGCCTACCTGCGCGACCAGAGCCATGGCGAGCTGGCCGAGCAGCTCAAGCTGCCGCTGGGCACCGTCAAGACCTGGATTCGCCGGGGGCTGGAGCAACTGCGTGCCTGCATGGCGCGCTACGCCTGAGGTCGCCATGAACATCACCCAACACCCCGATCTGCTGGACCGCCTGGCCGCCAGTTATGCCCTGGGCACGCTGCGCGGCGGCGCCCGCCGCCGTTTTGAGGCCCTGGCCCGCGAACACGCCACTGTGCGCGCCGCTGCCCTGGTGTGGCAGACCCGCTGGTCGGGCCTGACCGAGTTGCAGTCCGCCATCGACCCCGCACCGGCCGTGTGGACCCGTATCGACAACCTGGTGCAGGCCGACCGAGCCGCCACCGCCATGCAGGCTGCGCGTGTGCCCCAGGCTGCTACAGCCCCCGGTGGCTGGTGGCGCAACCTGCTGGTATGGCGCGGCGCCGCAGCGGCAGGCGCCATGGCCACGCTGGCGGCCGTGGTGGTGGGCATGCAGGTCAACGGCGGTCTGCGTGCCAACACTGGGGCGCAGATTGCCGCACTGCAACAGCAATTGCAGACCACCCCGCAGATCCAGTACGTGGCCGTGCTGGCGGACGACAAGGCCGACGCGTCGATGTTGGTGACATTCGACCCCAAAAACAACCAGCTCGTGCTGCAGCGCGTGGGCGGCTTCCAGGAGGGGGCGGACAAGTCCTTGCAGCTGTGGGCACTGCCTCCGGGTCAGGGGCCGCGCTCGCTCGGTGTGTTGGGCCAGGACAAGCTGCTCAAGCTGGTGGCGCAGGAAGGCGATGTGAAAGAAGTGCCCACGCTCGCCATCAGCCTGGAGCCCAAGGGGGGGGTGCCCAGCGCCACGGGGCCCACGGGGCCGGTGCTGTTCAAGGGTGAGCTGATCCAGCGGATGCTGTAGCCCCGCCGGAGCACGGGTGGCCAGTGGCGGGGCGGCGGCGCGGATCACCCCTGAAAAAAATTTCTGTCGTTTTTGAATCCACCGACTACCGGCGCTCGTAAGTTGAGAGCAACATCCACTTACAACCCTCACGCTTCGGAGATGACGATGACACACAGGCTGAAACATGGGCTGCGCCCCTTGGTGGGCGGCACGCTGCTGGCCGCTCTGGCAACCACCGCTGGGCTGGTCCACGCAGATACCGGCAAGCTGTTGCTCACAGGCGGTGTCAGCACCATCGCCGGGTCGGCCGGTGGGGGGCTGACCCCTTGGGCGGTGATTGGCAGCAACGCCACTGAGGGCGAGGTGGGTGTCAGCGCCTATGCCACCCGTGCGGCCACGCAGGACTACAGCCTGAACGGCTATGGCGTGGCACTGGGCCTGCACGACCGCGTGGAGCTGTCGCTGGCGCGGCAGGACTTTGATGCGTCGCCTGCCATTGCGCTCAACGGCATTGCGCCGTTTGGTGTCACGCCCGGCCAGCACATCAAGATGGACGTGCTGGGCATCAAGCTCAAGGTGGCGGGCGACGCCGTGCTCAACAGCGACAACTGGATGCCGCAGATTGCGGTGGGGCTGGAGCACAAGCAGGTGCACCCGGGCTCCATCGGCTCGGTGCTGGACTTTCTGGGCACCAAAACCAGCGGCACCGACGTGTATGTGAGTGCCACCAAGCTGCTGCTGGCGCAAAGCGTGCTGGTCAACGGCACGCTGCGCTACACCAACGCCAACCAGAACGGTCTGCTGGGCTTCGGCTCGGCCGCACCCGGCAAGAACAGCCGCAGCCTGCAGCCCGAGTTCTCGGTGGCGTACCTGATCAACAAGAACCTGGCGGTGGGTGCCGAATACCGCTTCAAGCCCAATAACCTGCAAGCGCTGGGTGCCGCGGCGGGCTTGGGCGCTGCGCTGCGCGAAGACGACTGGAAGGACATTTTTGTGGCCTGGGCGCCCAGCAAGAACGTGTCGCTCACGCTCGCCTATGTGGACCTGGGCCGCATCGTCCCTGGCATCACCAACAACCGCCGCCAGACGGGCTACTACCTGTCGGCCCAAGTCGCCTTCTGAGGAAATTGTCATGACGCACTCCAAAACCTTCATCGCCCTGGCCATCTCCCTCGGCGGTTGGCTTACTGCCCCGGCCTTTGCGCAGACCGCTGCGGCTCCGGTAGCGACTACTGCCGCTCCTGTAGCTCCTGCAGGCCTGTACCAGGCGCTCGGCGAAAAGCCCGGCATCACCCGCCTGGTGGACGATTTTGTGAACCGCGTGGTCAAGGACCCGCGCATTGGCGGCCACTTCAAGGACACCAAACCGGCCGCGCTCAAAGAGAGCCTGACCGACCAGTTTTGCCAGCTGAGCGGTGGCCCTTGCAAATATGAGGGCGCTGACATGAAATCGGCCCATGCCGACATGGACATCAACAAGGGCCATTTCAACGCCCTGGTGGAGGTGCTGCAAAGCGCCATGGATGCCCAGGGCATACCGTTCGCTCAACAAAACCGCCTGCTGGCCTTGTTGGCGCCCATGCATCGTGATGTGATCACCCAGCGGTAAGACGATGAAAAACGCTATTTTTTTCATAGCGACTAGCGCAATATTCACTAGCGCTTGCGCCGGAAATGTCCAAATACAGGTGCTGGACCGCGAGGGCAAGCCCGTGCCCGACGCCGTGGTGGTGATGTACCCCGGTGCCACGGTGGGTGCTGCGCCCAGCTTGCTGCAGGCCAGCCCCACCATCGAACAGGAGCGCATGCGCTTTGTGCCCGCCGTCACCGTGGTGATGCCCGGCACCACCGTGCGTTTTACCAACCAGGACCGGTGGGACCACCATGTGCGCGGCAACCCCACCGGGGCGTCCACCGCGGCGGCACCGGCTGCGGCGGGTTCCAACTTTGAGCTGCGCCTGGCGGGCAAGGCCGATGGCAAGCCCGCCAACTTTGCCGACGTGAAGCTGGACACGCCCGGCGTGGTGCTGCTGGGCTGCCACTTGCACGGCTCCATGCGTGGCCATGTGTTTGTGACCGATTCGGCCTGGACACTCAAGACCGACAGCGACGGCATTGCCCGTTTTGCCAACGTGCCCGATGGCGCCGCGCAGGTGCGCGTGTGGCACGCCGAGCAACTGGTGGACCTGCCGCGCAAGGCGCTGAATGTGGTGCCCGGCCCGGTGCTGGATACCGTGCAGCTCAGCGTGGTGCCTCGCGTGCGGCGTGCGCCCCCTGCCGCGCCTGCGGGCCCTGGCAACAGCCCGGGCGGGCCCATGGGGTCGTACAGCCTGGCGCCCGTCTCACCTCACGGTGTACACCAGCACCCTGGCAGCTGACCCGCCACCGCAGCGGGTGGTCCACCGGGGCGGTCATTGGGGCGCAGAGTTCTTCGCTCTTTCTTTGCTTGAGTGTCTGGGAACGGCTCCTGCCGGGCCTTTCCCGGGCTTTGAGGTCAACCAGGCAGCTTGAGCCCGCTTGGCCCCGAGGGCACGGTGTTGGCGCTGCTCTTCTGGCCGCCGGCCGCTGCGCTGCCGACTTCTTGCTTCACGCTGCCGGGGGGCGCGTTCAGATACAGGTACAGCGCCTGCGCATCCACATCGCTGAGCTGGCCGAGCGACTCGAAGGGCATGACCTGGATGGGCGTGCCGTCCGGCCGCTTGCCGGTGCGCAGCATGGCCACAAAACTGGCGGCATTGGGGTAGCGTGCCAGGGCGCTGTCGGTACTGTGTGTGCCGGGACGGATGTCTGCTGCCGCAGGCCAGTCGGGCGGGCCGCCGGGGATCTTGCCGCCCGACAGGTCGGCGCCGTGGCAGCCGATGCACATGTTGGCCACGTACTGGCCGTTGGCCAGCGTCACGCCGGCAGCGGTAGGGCGCGAGGGGGCCAGCTGGTGGTCGATGCGCGAGGCCGCATCGGGGATCGCGCCCAGCCCATACAGCACCCAGGCGGGGTGGGGCAGTTCGATGACGGCGGGCGTGCCTTCCTTGGGCGGGAACTGGCGCACGTACGACACCAGAGCGTTCAGGTCTTCATTGGTAAAGCGGTTGTAGTCTTCGCTGGGCATCACCAGCACCGGGCGGCCGTTGGGCTTGACGCCATGGCGGATCACGCTGTTCCAGTCTTCAGGCTGGTAGCGCGCCACTACACCGGCAGACGTGATGTTGGGGCCTGCCAGGCGCGTGCCCTTGCCATCGTTGACGAACTCGCGGCCCGTGCCCTGCGCGCCATGGCAGTCGGTGCAGCCGCGCGATGCATACAGGTAGCGCCCGCGCTCGATGGTCTGCGCGTCGGTGGTGTAGGCCACGGGGCGGGGCTTGATGTCGATGTAGCGGTTGCGCTTTTGCTCGGCCAGGTACAGGCCGCTGGCGGCGGTGGCGACAACGATCACGCCCAGCAGCAGCGCGCTGCCTGCGGTCCATTTGATCCAGCGTTTCATGGTGGTATCCGTCTTCTTCGAATGTGGGCGGACTGGCTGAAAGGATCAGCGTGTCCTGGCGCCGGATTCTGAAGTCGAAGAAGGGGTTTGTGACACCCCACCACCGCAGGGGACAGCGGAGCCGGTGACATTTGTCACAAACGGCCCGCCGGTGTGAGCAGGTGTAGCCCGCTCACACGCTCTCCATATCCTGTCAGCGCTCGATGGTTTTGTTCCAGCGTGCATTCCAGGCAGGGCGGTTCGCGTTCACGCTGTCCCAGTCCAGCGTCACGGCGTTTTTCATCCACTGGCTGATTTGCGCCACTTGCGCCGCGCCTTCACCCACTGCGGGTGCCTTGGGGTTGGTAGGGATCTGCGCGCCAAACTGCAGCACGTTGGCCTGGGCCAGGGGGCTCAGAAGAAACTCGGCCAGCTTTTGGGCCAGCTCGGGCTCGCTGTTCTTGGCGATCACGCACTGGCCGGTCATCAGCACCACCGAACCTTCCTTGGGCTGTGCGTATTCCACCGGAATGCCCTTGGCCTTGAGGGCCGCCACGCTGGTCGGGGTGAGCGGGAAGATCGCGGCTTCACCCGTCTGCACCATCTCCGAAATCTTGGCCGAGCTGGGGATGTACTCCAGCACGTTCGGCCCGATGGTCTTGGCCCAGTTGTTGAAGCCTGGCTCCACGTTCTTGTCGTTGCCGCCTTGAATGCGGTTGAACATCAAGAAACCGTGCAGCCCGAATGACGACGAAGGCATGGACTGGAACACCACCTTGCCCTTGTACTTGGGGTCGGCAAAGTCCATCCACGAGGTGGGCGCAGCCCAGCCCTTTTCGGCAAACATCTTGGTGTTGTAAGCAATGCCCGTCATGCCCAGGCTCACGCCGCTGGCCAGGTCGTCCTTGAAGCGGGCGGCGGGGTAGATCTCGTTGAGGTGCTGGTTGGGTTTTTGCTTCTCGCACAGGCCCATTCCCATGGCGCGCACCATGATGCCGTCGTCCAGAAACATCACATGCATCTGCGGCTTGTCCTTGTTGGCCTGCGCCTTGGCCAGGATGTCCGAGGACGTGCCGGGCACCACCACCACCTTCACGCCGTGCAGCTTTTCAAACGCCGGGAACACGTACTGCGTGTACGCCTTCTCCATGGTGCCGCCGTTCATGCCGATGTACAGCGTCTTGGTCTGCGCGGTGGCGGTGCCTGCGGCGGCCACGGTGGCCAGTGCGGCGGCCGCCACAAGGGCGCGGCGGGTGCGGCTGGCAAAGCGGGGGGTGAAGGTCATGGTGGTTTCCTTTCTGGTGGGAGAGTGGGGACGGGTCGGTGGCAAATGGGTCACTGGACAGCCGCAGTGCTGGCCACTTCAGCCACTGCTTTGGGAACAAATCGCTCAATCGCGAAGGCATCAATCGGCGTGGTGCTGCGGCCATCGCGGGCCAGCTCGGCCAGCACCTCGCCCACGCCGGGACCAATCTGAAAGCCTGCGCCGGCAAAGCCAAAGCCGTGGATCAGGCCGGGCGTGGTACTGCTTTGGCCCAGCACGGGCTGGCGGTCAGGCAGGTAGCCCTCGGTGCCGCTCCAGGTGCGGATGAAGTGCGCGTTCTTCAGCGCGGGCAGCAGCTCTACCGCCTGCACGGCCAGGGTGGCGATGGCGCTGCGCTCGGAGCGGGCGCGGTCGGCATCCAGTGCCACGCCCGATCCGCCGCCCAGCACCAGGTTGCCGCGGGCCACCTGGCGGCAGTAAATGCCGCCGCCTTCCACGCCCAGGCTCCAGTGCATGAAAAAGGGCAGGGGCTCGGTCACGGCCATGGCCGGGTGGCCGGAGTGGATGGGCACGGCCTCGTCAAATTGCGCTGTCAGCGCACCGGCCCAGGCGCCTGCGCAGTTGATGAGCACGGGCGCACGCACGGCCACGGTAGTGCCCGAGCGCACGGTGAAGATCTTGCCGTCGTGCTCCACCGAGGTCATCGGTGTGCGTTCCAAAATCTGCGCCCCCGCACGCCGCGCAGCCAGCGCAAAGGCGGGCGACACCAAGCGCGGGTTGGCTTGCCCGTCATCGGGGCACAGCGATCCGCCCACAGCGCGCCCGCCCAGCCAGGGGCAGCGCTCGCGCAGCGCGGTACCGGAGATGAGCTGTATGCCCAGATCAAAGTCGCGGCTCAGGTTGGCATAGGCTTCCAGCGCAGCCATGTCCGCCTCGCTGCGGCCGATCTTGAAATGCCCGCTGCGCTGGTATTCGCCATCCGTGCCAATCAGCGCAGGCAGGTCGGCCCACACCTGGTGGGCGCGCTGCGCCAGCGGCAGCTGGCTCACAGGGCGGCCTTGGCGGCGCACGCCGCCGTAGTTCACACCGCTGGATCGGGAGCCGCACAGGTCGCGCTCCAGCAGCACCACGCTCACGCCCTTGCGGCGCAGCGCCAGTGCGGCGGATGCACCCATGATGCCGCCGCCCACGATGGCGACGTCGGTGTCGATGGTTCGGGTGGCGGTCATGTGCGGGCCTCCGCCTGGGCTTGCAGGTGGATGGGGATGGGCTTGATCGGCGCTTGTCCGCGCAGCCGTCCCACCCGATCAATGGGCTTGCCCGTGGCCTGGGCCAGGATTTCTGCCGCCGCCACGCCGCACATGCGGCCCTGGCAACGGCCCATGCCCACGCGGGTCAGAGCCTTCAGTCGGTTCATCTCGTCAGCACCCGCATCGCGCGCACAGGCGCGCAGCTCACCCGCCGTGATGTTCTCGCAGCGGCACACCACCAGCGCATCGGGTGCGTGCGCAGCCCAGTCGGTGGGGAAGGGGAAAGCGCGCTCCAGCCCTTGGCGGAACTGCATCAGATCCGTGAGCTTGCGTTCCAGCTCTGCAGCACGTGCTGTGTCTACCTTCACGCCATGGTCGGCCAGCAGCGCCAGTGCGGTGCGCTCGCCCGCCCACTCGGCCGCATCGGCACCCATGATGCCCGCGCCATCGCCCGCTAGGTACACGCCTGCCACGCTGGTGCGGCCTGAGCTGTCGCGCTCGGGCAGGTGGGCGCGGTGCATGGGCGCCCAGGCAAAGCGGCAGCCCAGCAGGTCTGCCAGTTGGGTCTCGGACCGCAGGGCGTAGCCAAAGCCCACGGCATCGCAGGGCACGGTGTTTTCGGCTTGGCCGTCGCTCCACACCACGGCATTCACCCGCGTGTCGCCTTCCACGCGCACCGGCCGCACGCCGGTGTGCACGGCCACACCCTGCGCGCGGAGCCAAGCTACGTAGTACAAGCCCTTGGCGAGCACGGTGGGCTGGGTGAGCATGCCGGGCAGGGCGGCCAGTTGGTCGGCAAACCGCGCGGTGTCCAGCACTGCGGCTACCTTGGTGCCCGCTTTGGCATATTGGTATGCCACCAGGTACAGCAGTGGCCCGGTGCCCATCAGCACCACGTTGCGGCCAATGGTGCAGCCCTGAAACTTGAGCGCCACCTGTGCGCCACCCAGCGTGTACACACCGGGCAGCGTCCAGCCGGGCACGGGCAGCACACGGTCGGTAGCACCGCTGGCCACAATGAGCTGGCCGTAGGGCACCGTGCGCGTGGTTTGCGTGGGGCCGTGCAGCACGTCGAGCAGGCCGCCTTGGGCGTTCCACACCAGGCTGTCGGGTTGGTAGTTGATGTGGGTTTGTAGGCCGTCGAACGTGCTGTGTAAAGCTGTGGCGCGTGAGGCCTCGGTGCCGTACAGCGTTTGTGCGCTGCGGGCAAAGTGGGCGGGCGGGCGGCGGTAGATCTGGCCGCCGCTGCGCGCGGCCTCGTCAATCACTACGGGCCGCACGCCATGCGCCACCAGGGTTTGCGCGGCGCGAATGCCCGCAGGGCCTGCGCCCACGATCACGGGTTGCAATGCGGGGGCGGTCATGCGGGCGCTCCGGTGGTCAGCTGCATGCCCGCCTGGATGAAGGTGGCGCAAGACCGCAGCCGTTCGCCGGTGGCGGTTTGCACCCAGCAGTCCTGGCACGCACCCATCAGGCAAAAGCCAGCGCGCGGCTCGTGGCTGAATTCGTTGCGGCGCAGCTGGGCGCGGTGCGTGAGGATGGCCGTGAGCACCGTGTCGCCTTCGAGCGCAGTGGCGGGTTCGCCATCGAGCGTGAAGGGCACGGGGGCGCGGTCTTTTTCGGCCACGCGGTGGAGCAGGGCTGTGTTCACAGTCATGGAATTCGTGCCCATTTATTTCTTGCCTACGAGCACACGGTCCAGGCCGTACACGCGGTCAAGAATCACCATCGCGCAGGCTGTCAGGCCCACCATCAGCGCAGACACCGCCGCCATCAGCGGGTCAATGGATTCAGTGGCGTACATGTACATGCGCACCGGCAGCGTCACCGTGCTGGGCGAGGTGACAAAGATCGACATGGTCACTTCGTCAAAGCTGTTGATGAAGGCCAGCATCCAGCCACCCGTCACGCCGGGCAGGATCATTGGCAGCGTGATGCGCGTGAACACCGTGGCCTGGCTGGCACCCAGCGACAGGGCGGCATGCTCGGCACTGCGGTCAAAGCCCACGAGGGCAGCCACCACCAGCCGCAGCGTGTAGGGCGTGACGATGAGCGCATGCGCAAACACCAGCCAGCCAAAGCTGCCCGTGCCGCCGATCAGCGCAAACAGTCGCAGCAGAGCCACGCCCAGCACCAAGTGCGGAATGATCAGCGGCGACAGGAACAAACCATTGAGAAAGCCGCGCCCGGGGAAGTCGTAGCGTGTGATGGCAATGCCCGCAGGCACCGCCAGCACCGTGGCCAGCGTGGCCGATGCAAGGGCTAGCCACAGGCTGTTCCAGAACGACTGCATAAAGTCTGGGTGCTCGAACACCGCCTTGAACCAGCGCAGCGAGAGCTCGGTGGTGGGCAGCGTCAGCGTGTTGTGCGGCGTGAAAGCCACGATGCACACCACCAGCAAGGGGGCGAGCATGAAGGTGATGACCAGCGCGTTGAACGCGAGGGCGAGAGGGCCGTTCTTTTGCATCGTGCTCACCCGAGTGATTTCTTGTAGCGGCCTTCAACCAAGCGGTTGTAGCTCAGCATGACCACCAGGTTGGCCACCAGCAGCGTCAGCGCAATGGCTGCGCCCAGGGGCCAGTTCAGCTCGTGTAGGTACTCGTCGTACACCACCGTGGCCACCATCTTCAGCCGCCGCCCGCCCAGCAGGCCGGGGATGGCAAACGAGCTGGCGGCCAGGCCAAACACGATCAGGCTGCCCGACAAGATGCCGGGCAGCACCTGCGGCAACACAATGCGCCGCAGCGTGGTGAAGGGCGTGGCCTGCAGCGACAGCGCCGCGTTTTCTACCCCAGGGTCCAGCTTTTGCAGCGAGGTCCACACGGGGATGACCATGAAGGGCAGCATCACATGCACCAGGGCGATAACCACCGCGATCTCGGTGTAGAGCATCTTCACGGGCCCAAAACCCAGCAGCCCGAACAGCCCATTCACCAGCCCCTCAGGGCCCAGCAGCATGCTCCAGCCAAAGGCGCGCACCACTACCGACACCAGCAGCGGCGCCAGCACCACCAGCAGCAAGATGGAGCGCCACGGGTTGCCCATGCGGCTCAGTATGTAGGCCTCGGGCGCTCCAACGAACACGCAGATCAGCGTGACCAAACCTGCAATCCAGAACGTGCGCCAAAAAATGGAGTAGTAGTACGAATCGGTGAACACATGGGCGTAATGCTCCAGCGTGAACTCGCCCGCCTTCACCCCCGTGGTCGGGTCGAACGCGTTGAACGACAGCACGGCGGTGAGTGCCAGCGGCACCAGCAACAGCACCGTGAACAGCAGCATCGCCGGGCCGGACAGCCACCAGGGCGCGGCCTTTTTGTGCAGCAAGGTGGTGGCCAGGCTCATGGCGCCACCTCGGCGGCTGTGTCTTCGGCTTCCAGCTCAGCCAGTGCGGTTTCATCGGCGGGCAGCAGGCGCATGCAGTGGTCGGGCCAGTCCACGCCGGTGCGCTCACCCTCGGCCAGCGCGGCGCGGCCGTCATTGGGGGCCAGCACCATCAGGTCACCCACGGGGGTACCCACGCGGTACAGCCATTGGCTGCCCAAAAAGAAGCGCTCGCACACCTGGCCGTCCATCCGGCCCTGCACGGGGGGCACCAGCTGCACTTTTTCAGGCCGCACGCTCAGCAGCACGGAAGCGCCGGGGCGGTAGCGGGCACCGTCCACCTCCATCGTGAGGGCTCCCAACTTCACCTGCGTGTGCGTGCCGCTCGCGTGGGCGACCTGTCCCGGCAGCAGGTTCGCCTTGCCCACAAAGGTGGAGATGAAACGCGTACGCGGGTGCTCGTACACGCGGTGCGGGTGGTCGATCTGCGTGGCGCGGCCGGCCTCCATCACCACCACGCGGTCGCTGATGGACATGGCCTCGCTCTGGTCGTGTGTGACCATGATGGTGGTGGTGCCCACCTTGCGCTGGATTTGCCGCAGCTCAAACTGCATCTCCTCGCGCAGCTTGGCGTCGAGGTTGGACAAAGGTTCGTCCAGCAGGAGTACGGGCGGCTCGATCACCAGCGCACGGGCCAGTGCCACGCGCTGGCGCTGGCCGCCAGACAGCTCGCGGGGGAAGCGCGTGGCGTGCTTTTCCAGGTGCACCAGGGCCAGGGCCTGGGCCACGCGCTCGGCGCGCTCGGCCTTGGGCACCTTGCGCATTTCCAGCCCAAAGCTCACGTTGGCCGCCACCGTCATGTGGGGGAAGAGGGCATAGCTCTGGAACACGATGCCCAGCCCGCGCGTGTTGGCCTTGGCGTGGGTGATGTCCTTGCCGTCCAGCTCGATGCGCCCGCTGGTCACGGCCTCGAACCCCGCCACCATCTGCAGCGTGGTCGTCTTGCCGCAGCCCGAGGGGCCCAGCAACGACACAAATTCACCCTTTTGCACCGTGAGGTTCATGGCCTGCACCGCGCAGGTGCTGCCATAGAACTTGGTCACATCCGTGAGCTTGAGAAACGACATGGCGAAAGCCTTTCCGGTGGTGGCGTTGCACGGGTTGCCTGGGGGCGGTGCATGCCACCTGCTGTGGAGTTGCAGGGATGGGCTGCGGGCCTTTGGGTGTCTGCACCGGTGTGGTGCAAGTAGTTTTCAAAGGTTGAAGCAGCCGCTCGATTCAATTGAATCTATTGCAATAAACAAACCAGAATGCTTCGGGTATTCCATTAAACGGAAGTTTTATTGAATTTATTCCATTCAATGAAATATAATGCCTTCAGTTTGATCAACGAATTCCACAGGAGCGAGGTATGGAAGCCGCATCCACCGCCACCGGCGGCGTACCCCGGGTGTTTGCCGTCATCCGGGCCCTGTCGGCCGTGCAGGCCGAGGGCGGGCGAGTCACCCAATTGGCGCGTGCCGTGGGCCTCACACAGGCCACCACGCACCGTTTGCTGCAATCGCTGGTGGCAGAAGGCATGGTCGAGCAGGACGAGCGCAGCAAGCTCTACCGCCTGAGCATGGATTTCTTCGCCTTGGCGGCGAAGGCTGGCAACCCTGGCGACCTGCGCAGCCTGTGCCGCCCCGCGCTGCTGCGCCTGTGCGCCAGCCTGGGTGACAGCATCTTTCTGTTGGTGCGCAGTGGGTTTGACGCCGTGTGCCTGGACCGCAGCGAGGGCCCGTTCCCCATCCGCTCGTTCACCGGCGATATCGGCGGCCGCGTGGCCCTGGGCGTGGGGCAGGGCGCGCTGGCCATCCTGGCGTTTTTGCCCGAGGCCGAGCGCGAAGAGGTCATCCGTTTCAACCTGTCGCGCGTGCGCGAGTACGGCGTGTTTGACGAGGTTTACCTGCGCACCGAGATTGAGCGGGTGCGCCAGCTGGGTTATGCGGGGCGCAATACCGGGTTGCTGGAAGGCATGGCCGGTGTGGCCGTGCCCATCCTCGACCGCGAAGGGCGCGCCGTGGCAGCGCTGAGTGTGGGCACCATTTCTGCGCGGTTGAACGATGACCGACTGCCCACGGTGGTGGAGCTGCTCAAGCGCGAGGCGGCTGCCGTGGGACCGAAGATCAATCCGTTTGATGCGACGTTGAGACGGCCGGCGCAGAGTTTGGGAGGCGGGGCGCAGGGGTTAGCGATTGGGGTGTCGGGTGAGTAGGGACGGGAGTTTTTGACCCATTGCAGACCATCACAAGGGTTTTGTGTGTCCGCTTCTATGCATCCGCCTCTGATGTGAACGCCTGTATTTCGGTGGTCAACCAATTCCGCAACGCTACAACCTTGGGATGGTCTCGTTCACCGACACGGTAGACCAAGTCATAGCCGCGCTCGGCTTTCAGGCGCAATGCTGAGTATGGTGCTATCAGCCTGCCGGCTGCAATGTCGTCGGCCACCAAAGTGCTACGGGCCAGTGCGACTCCCTCACCCCGTATCGCAGCTTCCACCGCCATTGAACCGTGGCTATAGCTCGGACCGTTGGGCGGACGTTTCTTGTCCAGCCCCGCCAGCGCTAACCACTGCGCCCAATTCGCCATCATTCCCACTTCGTGCAGCAGGTGGGCGCGAAGCAGCTGGGCCGGCTGCTCCAGTCCGCCGCATCTTGAGATGTAGTCTGGGCTGCACACTGGCGTGACTGTCTCTTCCAGAATGCGCTCTGCCATGGCGTTCGGGTAACGGCCGAAGCCGTACCGAATGGCGGCGTCCACATGCCCCAGGCGCAAATCCACGTTCACGTCGGTCACATCCATGTGCACATCGAAGGGGTGGCACGACGCCCGCAGCCTTCCCAGGCGAGGTGCCAGCCACTTGCTGGCAAATGACACGCTGGTGCTCACCGTCAGTCGCTTACCAGTGTCATCACCGCGCAGGCGCTGCGCTTCTCCGGCTAACTCGCCCAACAAGCGGGCAACCACCGCATGAAACTCTGCCCCTGCTTCGGTGAGCACGATGCGCCGGGTCAGCCGCAGAAACAGCTGGCAGCCCAGATCGTCTTCCAGCGTCCGAATATGGCGGCTGACAGCGCCGTGCGTGAGATGCAATTCCTCCGCCGCGCGCGTCATGCTGAGCAGGCGCGCCGCTGCCTCGAAGGCACGCAGGGTTTGCAGGGGTGGAAGCCGGTCGAACATGGGTTGCGCTTTGATGCGTGAGTGAGGCTCACGCATTATGTGAGAACAAATCGTTTGTCAGCCGATTGCCTCAACGCCACTATCGGTCTTACCCCTTCTGACGTCCTGGGGCGCCCTCCCCCAGCAGGCCCCATCCATGAGCAATAGCACCACTTCCAGCACTATCACAGCGAATCCCTCCAAGACCTCAGGGGCCCAAGCGCATGACTACAGCCCGCGCCACCTGGGGGCCATGCTGCTCCTGGCATTGATCTGGGGCTTGTCGATTCCGATCACCAAACTGGGCTTGCAGGACTTGCCACCGCTCACCCTCACGGCACTGCGCTTTGCCTTTGCCGTGCCGTTAATGCTGTTGTTCACCCTGGGGCGCCAAACCCTTCCTTGGCGGGCCTTGCCCAAGGTGGCTGCGCTCGGGCTGTTGGGCATCGGCATAGGCCAGGTGGCGCAGACTTTTGGCGTGGCGGGCACCTCCGCCTCGGTGGGCACCATCGTATCGGCCACGATCCCGCTGTTCATCGTGGTGTTTGCAGCGATACGGCTGGGTCAGCATGTTTCGCGCATTCAGACACTGGGCCTGCTGACTGCCTTCGCGGGGATCGCGCTGGTGGCTTTGGGGGATATGGACGCAGCTGCCACATCGGTCACCACCGTGTGGGGCGTGGGCTGGATGCTCCTGTCATCGGTGGCCATTGCGTTCTATTACGTCTGGAGCGTGGAGCTGACCAACGAGCACGGCACCGCTACGGTGGCCGCGTGGAGTACGACCTTCGGTTTCCTGGCATTGCTGCCCTGGGCAGGCTGGGAATGGACGCAGGCACCCGCCCAGTTCACCGCCATGGGCATCGGTGCAGCGGCTTACCTCGGCGTATTCGTGACCGTGGCAGGCCTTTACATGTGGCTGGGCTTGCTGCGGGTGGTGCCTGCGCGGGTGGCTGCGGCTGTCCAGTACCTGCAGCCTATCTTCGGCATTGCCGCAGCGGCTGCGCTGCTGGGAGATCGCCTGGGTCCTGCGTTTGTGGTGGGCTCCGTGCTGGTCCTTGCAGGGCTTGGCATTACGCTATCGCGGCGCTGAATCTCTAGCGTGACCCAGTTGGTCATCTGCCCCTTAATCGAACAGCTAGATCGATTCCTTGACTGACTGCCTTTGACTGACAGCTGGCCTACCGGCGCACGCTCATCCTGCTGCGCATCAGACGCATTTAATTCACTTTTGATAGCTGGTAGCGCTTATTCAATAAGCGCCCTAGGCATCTTTCGCTTGTATTTCTCACGATGCGAAAGCGATCGGCAACCATGTCCTTACCCCTGCCGCTGCCCCGCACACTCCCCCACCACCCAGTCCCTGAACGCCTTCACCAGCGGCGTCTGCGCTCGCGCCTCGGGATACACCAGGTAGTACGCATCGGTGCTCGTCAGCACCTGGTCTGACAGCTCCACCAGGCTCCCGGCCGCCAGTTCCTGCTCAATCAGGAAGCGCGGCAGCAGCGCCGCGCCCAGGTGCGACACGGCCGCCTGGGCAATCATGGCGAAGTGTTCCGACTGCGGGCCGCGCAGGGCCAGGGCGGTGGGGGCGCCCACCAGCTCAAACCATTCGGCCCATTGCGTGGGGCGGGTGCTTTGCTGCAGCAGCACCACGCGCGTCAGGTCCTGCGGGGTGTGGATGTTGTGGCGGTCGCGGTAGGTGGGGCTGCACACGGGCACGGTTTCTTCGTGCATCAGGTATTCGCACACGGCACCCGCCCAGTGCGGGGTGCCGAAGTGGATGGCGGCGTCAAACGGCGTGCCCGCAAAGTCAAACGGCTCGGTGCGGGCCGAGAAGTTGACCATGGCCTCGGGGTGCAAGGCCATGAAGCCACCCAGGCGCGGGATGAGCCAGCGGGTGCCCAGTGTGGGCAGCACGGCCAGGTTGAGCAGGCCGTCGGTGCTGGAGAACGCCATGGCTTTTTGTGTGCTGGCCGACAGTTGCTGCAGCACGTTTTGTACATCGGCCGCATAGACGCGCCCTGCGTCGGTCAGCACCACACGCTGGCGCACGCGGTGGAAGAGGGCGGTGCCGATCTGCTCCTCCAGCTGGCGGATCTGGCGCGACACCGCGCTTTGGGTGAGGTGCAGTTCCTCGGCAGCGCGCGACACGCTCTGGTGGCGCGCCGCCGCTTCAAAGGCCAGCAGGTCGGCGGTGGAGGGGAGGAAGGCGCGGCGCAGCAGGGTCATACCGGGTTATGCACTGGGGGAATGATGGTAGATACCAAAAATTAAGCCTTTTGAGTCCCTGCCGCGCATTGGGTATGGGGTGGCAGTCCTGATATTTTCAGGCACTTCATTCTGATTTGTGATCAAGTAGTTCCATTTTTTTGCTATCCACTGCCCTGAGATTGGCGGATATTGGCGCATTCATTGCGTGTGTTCTCCCATGCTGTTGCCATCTCTCTGCCTCCATCCACCTTTGCGAGCCGCCATGTCTGCCACCCCTGTCGCCACCCCCCTTGTGTCCGAAGTCGATCAACTGCTGCAACGCCTGGGCGTGCCCCGCGCCGCCTACACCGGCGGCACGCTGGCGGCCCGTTCGCCCATCACGGGCGAGGTGCTGGCCCAGGTGCCGCAGCAAAGCGCGGCCGATGCCACGGCCGCCATCGGCCGCGCGCATGCGGCCTTTTTGGCATGGCGCAATGTGCCCGCACCACGCCGGGGCGAGCTGGTGCGCCTGCTGGGCGAAGAGCTGCGCGCCGCCAAGGCCGACCTGGGCCTGCTGGTGACCATCGAGGCGGGCAAGATCCCGTCCGAAGGCCTGGGTGAAGTGCAGGAGATGATCGACATCTGCGACTTTGCCGTGGGCCTGTCGCGCCAGCTGTACGGCCTGACGATTGCCACCGAGCGCCCCGGCCACCGCATGATGGAAACTTGGCATCCGCTGGGCGTGTGTGGCGTGATCTCGGCCTTCAACTTCCCCGTGGCCGTGTGGTCGTGGAACGCAGCACTGGCGCTGGTGTGTGGTGATTCGGTGGTGTGGAAGCCGTCGGAAAAGACCCCGCTCACCGCCCTGGCCACGCATGCGATTGCACAGCGCGCCATTGCACGTTTTGGCAGCGACGCACCCGAAGGCCTGCTGGAGCTGATCGTGGGCCAGCGCGACATTGGCGAGGTGCTGGTGGATGACGCCCGCGTACCCGTGCTGTCGGCCACCGGCTCCACCGCCATGGGCCGCGCCGTGGGCCCGCGCCTGGCAGCGCGTTTTGCGCGCGGCATCCTGGAGCTGGGCGGCAACAACGCGGCCATCGTGGCGCCCACGGCCGATCTGAACCTGGCCCTGCGCGGCATCGCGTTTGCCGCCATGGGCACGGCGGGCCAGCGCTGCACCACGCTGCGCCGCCTGTTTGTGCACGAGAGCATTTACGACCAGCTGGTGCCCCAACTCGCCAAGGTCTACGCCAACGTGCAGGTGGGCGACCCGCGCACCGCTGGCACGCTGGTGGGCCCGCTGATCGACCGCATGGCCTATGACG
Source organism: Acidovorax sp. Root70 (assembly GCF_001428225.1). Classification (NCBI taxonomy): domain Bacteria; kingdom Pseudomonadati; phylum Pseudomonadota; class Betaproteobacteria; order Burkholderiales; family Comamonadaceae; genus Acidovorax; species Acidovorax sp. Root70. The sequence continues at coordinate 131,086 of NZ_LMHQ01000030.1, read as the reverse complement.
GCATGCAAAAGGCGCTGGAGCAAAGCCGTGCGCTGGGCGCCACCGTACACGGCGGCGGCCGCGTGGAAGGCGTGGGCGGTGCGGACGCGTACTACGTGCGCCCCGCGCTGGTGGAGCTGCAAAAGCACGAAGGGCCCGCGCTGCACGAAACCTTTGCGCCCATTCTGTATGTGGTGCGCTACAGCACCATCGACGAAGCCATTGCCATGAACAACGCCGTGGGCGCGGGCCTGTCGTCGTCCATCTTCACGCTCAACGTGCGCGAGGCCGAGCAGTTCATGTCGGCCGCCGGTTCGGACTGCGGCATTGCCAACGTGAACATCGGCCCCAGCGGCGCCGAGATTGGCGGTGCGTTTGGCGGCGAGAAGGAAACCGGCGGTGGCCGCGAAGCGGGCTCGGACAGCTGGAAGGCCTACATGCGCCGCGCCACCAACACCATCAACTACTCCACCGCTTTGCCGCTGGCGCAGGGCGTGACGTTTGACGTGTAAGCCACGCGCTGCTGGCACCGTTCATGTTGACCGCTACAGCCCCACACCCCATCGTCATCATTGGCGGTGGTGTCATTGGTAGCGCGATTGCGTACTTCCTCACGCTGCAGCAACCGGGCTGCGAGGTGGTGGTGGTCGAGCGCGACCCGACCTATGCGCGGGCGTCGTCGGCGCTGTCGGCCAGCTCCATCCGCCAGCAGTTTTCTACCGACATCAACATCCAGATCTCGGCGTTTGGCATCGGCTTTTTGCGCAACGTGGGTACGCTGTTGGCGTGCCATGGCGATGTGCCCGATATCGGTCTGCACGAAGGCGGCTACCTGTACCTGGCCACCCAGCCGGGTGAGGCCACGCTGCGCGAGAACCACGCGCTGCAAAAGCAGCATGGCGCCGATGTGGCGCTGCTCAGCCCGCAGCAGCTGGCCGAGCGCTTTCCGTGGCTGGCGCTGCAGGACGTGGTGCTGGGCTCACTGGGCCTCTCGGGCGAAGGTTGGTTTGATGGCTACCTGCTGCTCACGGCCTTGCGCAAGAAGGCGCAGAGCCAGGGCGTGCGCTACGTGGCCGATGAAGCCGTGGGGCTGGATACGGTGAGTAGCGATGGCGTGCTGCATGTGAACGCGGTGCGCTTGCACAGCGGTGCGGTGCTGCCATGCCGTTATGCGGTGAATGCCGGTGGCCCGTGGGCCGCTGCCATTGCGGGCTGGGCGGGCATGGATCTGCCCGTGGTGGGCAAGCGCCGCACGGTGTTCAACCTCGCGAGCCCCGCCGCATTGCCGGGCTGCCCGCTGCTCATCGACACCAGTGGCATCTGGCTGCGGCCCGAGGGCAAAGGCTTTATCTGCGGCTTTGCGCCCGACGCGGACAACGACGCCGACTTTGCCCCGCTGGAGCCCGAGTACGACGCGTTTGACAACCACATCTGGCCCACGCTGGCCGAGCGCATCCCCGGTTTTGAGGCACTGCGCATGCAGGGCGCCTGGGCGGGCTACTACGAGATGAACACCTTTGACCACAACGCCATCGTGGGCCTGCACCCGGCGTGCGACAACCTGGTGTTTGCCAACGGCTTTTCGGGCCACGGCCTGCAGCAGTGCCCTGCCGTGGGCCGGGGCGTGGCCGAGTTGTTGCTCACGGGCAGCTACCAAAGCCTGGACCTGTCGCCGCTGTCCATCGAACGCATTGCGCGTAACGCGCCGCTGCTCGAAAAAAACGTGATTTGAGCGTCACCAAAGCCGCCCGATTTCTCTCTCACCGATTCATCCACCTGCCAACCACAACACACAAGGAGACAACGACATGGCAATTTCCCGCAAGACCTTCACTGCGCTCGCCGCAGGCCTGGCCCTGGCCTGCATGGCCACAGCCCCCGCGCTGGCGCAGACGGTCACCCAGCCCACGCTGGAGAAGATCAAGTCCAGCGGCAAAGCCGTGCTGGGCGTGCGCGAGACCTCGCCGCCCATGGCCTATGCGCTGGGCGCGAATGAAAAATATGTGGGCTACCACGTCGAGCTGTGCGAGCGCGTGCTCAAGGAGGTCGCGCCCGACGCCAAGCTCGAATACATGGCCGTGACGGCGCAAAACACGCTGCCCCTGGTGCAGAACGGGACGCTGGACATTGGCTGCGGCCCCACCACCAACAACACCGCGCGCCAGCAGCAAGTGGCCTTTGCGGTGACCACCTATGTGAGCGAAGTGCGCATGGCGGTGCGCAAGGATTCCGATCTCAAATCCATCAGCCAGCTTGCAGGCCGCACCATTGCCGCATCCACCGGCACCACCGCCGTACAGCTACTGCGCAAGCAAGAGCGCGCGCTGGGTGGTGCCCCCATCAAGACCGTTCTGGGTAAGGACCACCACGAGAGCTTCCTGCTGCTGGAGACCGGCCGCGCCGATGCCTTTGTGCTCGACGACAACCTGCTGGCCGGGATGATTGCCAACTCCAAGGACCCCTCGGCCTACCGCATCGTGGGCGAGCCGCTGGGCGCCGAGCCGATTGCACTGCTGTTCCGCAAGGACGACCCCACGTTCAAGGCCGCAGTGGACGGCGTGCTCACCAAACTGATGCAGTCCGGCGAAATGGAAAAGATCTACACCAAGTGGTTTGTGAACCCCATTCCGCCCAAGAACATGAGCCTGAACCTGCCGCTGGGCACCACGCTGCGCCAGCTGTTCGCCACCCCCAACGACAAGCCCCTGGAGACCTACCAGCAATGAACGCTCCCATCCCCGCCACGGCCTTCCGCGCGGCCGACCGTCTGGGCGCCATTGGCGTTTCGGAAATCGTGCGCCTGACGCAAGAGGCCAACCAGCTCAAGCGCCAGGGCCAGCCCGTGATCGTGCTGGGCCTGGGCGAGCCCGACTTCGACACGCCCGCCCACATTCTGGAAGCCGCCCAGCAGGCCATGGCGCGGGGGGAGACGCATTACACGGTGCTGGATGGCACGGCCGAACTCAAGGCCGCCATCCAGCACAAGTTCAAGCACGACAACGGGCTGGACTTTGCGCTGAACGAAATCACCGCCGGTGCAGGCGCCAAACAGATCCTCTACAACGCGCTGATGGCCTCAGTGAACCCGGGTGACGAGGTGATCCTGCCCGCGCCGTACTGGACGTCATACGCCGACATGGTGCTGATTGCGGGCGGTGTGCCCGTGGTGGTGCCGTGCACCGAGGCCAACGGCTTTCGCATCACGCCCGAGCAGCTGGAGGCGGCCATCACGCCGCGCACGCGCTGGGTGTTCATCAACTCGCCCTCCAACCCCAGCGGTGCGGCCTACAGCGCCGAGCAACTGCGGCCCGTGCTGGAGGTGGTGGAGCGTCACCCGCAGGTGTGGCTGCTGGCGGACGATATCTATGAACACATCCTGTACGACGGCCGTGCGTTTGCCACGCCTGCTGCCGTGCTGCCGTCACTGCGCGATCGCACGTTGACGGTGAACGGCGTCTCCAAGTCGTATGCCATGACGGGCTGGCGCCTGGGCTACGGTGCAGGCCCGAAGGCGCTGATTGCGGCCATGGCTGTGGTGCAGAGCCAGGCCACATCGTGCCCCTCGTCCATCAGCCAGGCGGCTGCCGTGGCGGCGCTCACGGGGCCGCAAGACGTGGTGCGCGAACGTTGCCAAGCGTTCCAGGACCGGCGCGATCTGGTGGTGGCCGCGCTCAACGCCTCACCCGGCCTGCGCTGCCGTGTGCCCGAGGGCGCGTTCTACACCTTTGCCTGCTGCGAAGGCGTGCTGGGCCGCACCACGCCCGGCGGCATGCAGCTGGGCACCGATGCCGACTTCTGCGCCTACCTGCTGCGCGAGCACCATGTCGCCGTGGTGCCCGGCGGGGTGCTGGGGCTGGCGCCATACTTCCGCATCTCGTACGCCGCCTCTACCGCCGATTTGCAAGAGGCCTGCGCGCGCATCCAGCGCGCCTGCCAGGCTCTGTTCTGAATTTTTTCTGATCCAGTCACTGAAGACATGAATACCTCGTCCCTCACCCCCCGCACCGGCGGCCAGATCCTGGTGCAGCAGCTCATCACCCATGGTGTGAAGCAGCTCTTTTGTGTGCCCGGCGAAAGTTATCTGGCTGTGCTTGATGCGCTGCATGACGCTGATATTGGCGTGACCGTGTGCCGCCAGGAAGGCGGCGCGGCCATGATGGCCGAGGCGCAGGGCAAGCTCACCGGCCAGCCCGGCATCTGCTTTGTGACGCGCGGGCCAGGCGCTACCAATGCTTCGGCCGGTGTGCACATTGCGCACCAGGATTCGACGCCGATGATCCTGTTCGTGGGCCAGGTAGCGCGCGGTGCCATGGGGCGCGAGGCGTTTCAGGAGCTGGACTACAGCGCCGTGTTTGGCACCATGGCCAAGTGGGTGGTGCAGATTGACGACCCGGCCCGTGTGCCCGAACTGATCTCGCGCGCCTTCCACGTTGCCACCTCGGGCCGCCCCGGCCCCGTGGTGGTGGCGCTGCCCGAAGACATGCTGACCGAGGCCGCCACCGTGGCCGATGCGCTGCCCTACCAGGTGACGGAAACGCACCCCGGCGCCGCGCAAATGGCCGAGCTGGCGCAGCGCCTGCAAGCCGCCCAAAGCCCCGTCGCCATCCTGGGCGGCAGCCGCTGGTCCGAGCAGGCGGTGCGCGAGTTCACCGCGTTTGCCGAAGCGTGGTCCCTTCCCGTGTACTGCTCGTTCCGCCGCCAGATGCTGTTCCCGGCTACGCACGCTTGCTACGGCGGTGACCTGGGCCTGGGCGTCAACCCCAAGCTGCTGGCACGTATCAAGGCGTCCGACCTGGTGCTGGTGGTGGGCGGCCGCTTGTCGGAGGTGCCATCGCAGGGCTACGAGCTGTTCCACATCCCCACGCCTGCACAGCCGCTGGTGCACGTGCATGCCGATGCGGATGAGCTAGGCAAGCTCTACCGCCCCACACAGGCCATTCACGCAACGCCCCAGGCGTTTGCTGCAGCGCTCAATACGGTGCGGCCCACAGCGGCTGTGCCCTGGAAGGCTCATGCCGAGGCTGCCCATGCCGAATATCTGGCCTGGAGCGATACGGCACCCATCCGCATACCCGGCAACCTGCAAATGGGCCAGGTGATGCAGCACCTCAAGGAAGTGCTGCCCGCCGACACCATCTTCTGCAACGGCGCGGGCAACTTTGCCACCTGGATTCACCGTTTCTGGCCCTTTACCACCTATGCGAGCCAGCTCGCGCCCACCAGCGGCTCCATGGGCTACGGCCTGCCCGCAGGCGTGGGCGGCAAGCGCCTATGGCCGCAGCGCGAGGTGGTGATCTTTGCGGGCGATGGCGACTTTGTGATGCACGGCCAGGAGTTTGCGACCGCCGTGCAGTACGGCCTGCCCATCATCGTGGTGCTGCTGGACAACGCCATGTACGGCACCATCCGCATGCACCAGGAACGCGAGTACCCCGGCCGCATCAGCGCCACGCAGCTCAAGAACCCCGACTTCAAGGCCTATGCCCAGGCCTTTGGTGGCCATGGCGAACGCGTGGAGCGCACCGAAGACTTCGCACCCGCGCTGGCCCGCGCCCGCGCCAGCGGCCTGCCCAGCGTGCTGCACTGCCTGATCGACCCCGAGGCGATCACGCCCACGGGCACGCTGCAGGGCATTCGCAGCGCGGCACTCTCCAAGAAGTAGGCTCCCGTTTCGTAAGCAGTCCCTTAGGCGCTCAGACGTTCAGTCGTTCACGCGGGCACCGCCGGATTGCCGCAGGGTCTGCACCAGCAGGTTCTGCAGGCTGTCCACCGCCTTGGAGCCGCGCGATGCGCGGCTGCGGTAGACGGCCACCTCCATGGGGGCCAGCGGCCCCAGGCCGTGTTCGGTGCCGAGCACCTGCAGCTGTGGTGGCACGCTGCAGTGGGTGAGGGCGGCCACGGCCAGGCCACTTTCCACCGCCGCAATTTGCCCCGCCAGGCTGGAGCTGTGATAGACCACCTTGTAGCGGCGCCCCTGCTGCGCCAGTGCGTGGATGGCGCCGCGCCGCGCCAGGCTGGCCGATTCGTACACCGCAATGGGCAGCGGGTCGCGCCTCCACAACTCGAACTGCGCTGATCCCACCCACACCATGGGCTCATGGAACAGCAGTGTGCCCCGGCGGGCGTGGTCGCGCGAGATCAGCGCCAGGTCCAGGTCGCCACTGGCCACGCGCGGGATGAGGGCGGTGGACTGCTCGCAGTCCAGTTCAATCTCCACCGCGCTGTGCCGGGGCGCAAAGCGTTTGAGTACGGGCGTGAGATATCGCGCCGCATAGTCATCCGGCACCCCCAGCCGCACCCGGCCTGTGAGGGCGTCGCCGTTCAGGGCATCGTGCGCTTCTGCATGCAGTTCCAGAATGCGGCGCGCATAGCCCAGCAGGGTTTCGCCCTCGGGCGTGAGGTGTTGCTTGCGGGCGTCTCGCTCCAGCAGTCGGTGGCCAACGGCGTCTTCCAGCTTCTTGAGCTGCATGCTGACCGCCGACTGGGACCGGTGCACCTCGGCCGCCGCGCCAGAGAGCGAGCCTGCATCCACCACCGCCACCAGGCACTGTAGCCAGTCGAATTGCAAATCGCGGTAGCTCATGGATTGCCTCAGTGATGATGTATTCGATGATCGAATGGTTGATGCGTAAATTATGCGCTTTCGGTTACAGAGGCTGGCAGCCACACTGCGAGCATGCAGCAGTCGTCCTCTACCGTTTCAGGCACATCCGTCCCCGTGGTTCCCGCGTCCGCTTTCCCTGCGGGCAGCGCGCGTGGGCTGTCGTCTGTCCACCGGCTGGACGGCTGGATCGCTTTTTTGCTGGGCAACGTGCTGCTGGGCACCATCGGCGTGTTCGTGCACGAGGCGCAGGCGGCGCCGTTGACGGTGACCTGGTTCCGCTGCGCTTTTGGTCTCGTGGGGCTCACGTTATGGATGGCCTGGCGCCACCGGTCATGGTCGGGACTGTGGCGGGGGCTCTGGGTGGGCTGGGCGGCTTTGCCGTGGGTGTTGCTGCTCAGCGGGCTGATGCTGGCGAGCTGGTGGCTGTTTTTCACCGCGATCCAGCAAGTGCCCACCGGGGTGGCAGTGGTGCTGTTCCATGTGCAGCCCCTGTGGGTATTGCTGCTGGGGGCCTGGTGGCTCAAAGAAGCTGTGCCCCGGCAGCGCGTGGTGTCAGTGCTGATTGCGATGGTGGGGTTGGTGCTGGCCACGGGCGTGGCCGGGGGGCTGACTTCGTCTGGCGCCGGGCATGCGCCTGGCTACTGGGTGGGCGTAGGCCTGTGCCTGGTCGGTGCGCTGTGCACAGCCACCGTCACCGTGGTTGCCAAGCGCTTGGGGGTGCTGCCGGTGGGGACCCTGGCGTGGTGGCAATGCGCGCTGGGTGCCGCCGTGCTGTGGGTGGCCCCAGTGGGCCAAGGTTGGCCTGCCTGGGGTGCCTCATGGGCATGGCTGGCAGGGCTGGGGCTGATTCACACTGGCCTGGCGTACACCCTGATGTATGCAGGCATGGCCCGGCTGGCAACGGCCCGGGTGGCGGTGTTGCAGTTTGCCTACCCGACGGTCGCCATTGTGGTGGACTGGGTGTACTTTCAGCACACCTTGGGCGGTTGGCAGATGGCAGGTGTGGTGCTGATGCTGGGCGCCATCGCGGCAGGGGAGCGTGGTGCGAGGCGCAATCGCTAATGCACCGCCTGCGCTGGGATGGCTCCGCCCCGCACAATATCGGGTGTGACCGCCACCGAGCCCGATTCCTCTGAAACCCCCACTCCTGCGCAGGCTGCCCCTTCCTGCAAGCGGCGCCGCATCGCGCACCTGGACATGGACGCGTTCTTCGCATCCGTCGAGCTGCTGCGCTACCCCCAGCTCAAGGGCCTGCCCGTTGTGATTGGCGGCGGGCGGCGCAAGGTGGACGAGTTGCTGCTGCGCGGCCCGGACGGCACCGCAGAGCGCGAGCGGCGCTTCATCCCGGTGGAGGACTTTCCGCTGCTCAAGGACTATGTGGGCCGGGGCGTGATCACCACAGCCACCTACGCTGCGCGTCAGTTCGGCGTGGGCTCGGCCATGGGCATGATGAAGGCGGCCAAGCTGTGCCCGCAGGCCATCGTGCTGCCGGTGGATTTTGAGGAGGTGCGACGTTTCTCGCGCCTGTTCAAGAGCACCATCACCGAGATCGCGCCGGTGATGCAGGACCGGGGCGTGGACGAGGTCTATATCGACTTCACCGAGGTGCCCGGTGGCCAGCGCGAAGGCGGGCGGGTGCTGGCGCGGCTCATTCAGAAAAGCATCTTTGAAAGGACCGGGCTGACTTGTTCCATCGGCGTGGCACCCAACCGGCTGCTGGCCAAGATGGCCAGTGAGTTCAACAAGCCCAACGGCATCTCCATCGTTTACGAGGAAGACCTGCAGAGCAAGATCTGGCCCTTGAACGTGCGCAAGATCAACGGCATCGGCCCCAAGGCGGGCGAGAAGCTGGCGCGGCTGGGCATTGAGTCCATCGGACAGCTGGCCGCGCAGGATGAGCAATGGCTGATGGGCCACTTTGGCAAGTCCTCCGGCGCGTGGATGCACCGCGTGGCCTGGGGCCGCGACGACAGCCCGGTGGTGACCGAGAGCGAGCCCGTGAGCATGAGCCGCGAGACCACCTTTGACCGCGACCTGCATGCGGTGCGCGACCGGGCCGAGCTGGGCGCGATCTTTACCGACCTGTGCATGCGCGTGGCCGAGGACCTGCAGCGCAAGGGCTATGTGGCGCGCACCATCGGCATCAAGCTGCGCTACGACGATTTCAAGATCGCGACGCGCGACCACACGGCGGACAGCTATACGGCAGACGGGGCCACCATCCGCCAGCTGGCAGGGCAATGCCTCAAGCGCGTGCCGCTGGACAAACGCCTGAGGCTGCTGGGTGTGCGGGCCAGCACGCTGGTACGACGTGGCGAGGAGCCCGCGCCGCAGCCAGACACTGCTGCGCCCGCTGCGGGCAGCCGGCGCAGGCCGCACGCAGATGCGGACAAGGGCACCGGGCAGCTCTTCTGACGCAGCACGCGCCGGCCGCAGGCGGCGCTTTGGAGGGGCAAAACGGCAGGGTGAGCAGTTAGACTTGATTCGTATCAAGCGGTTACTTACAACACCCCACCAAAAGCCGCGCTGCCTGCCCCTGCCGCAGGCCCTTCAGGAGCTTTGAATGCGCATCAACCTGCCTGTGACCCAGCAGAACTTCGACTACCCCGGTGATGAGCTGCTGGTGTCCAGCACCAACACCAAGGGCGAGATCACGCACTGCAACCCGGCGTTTGTGCGCGTCAGTGGCTACAGCCATGACGAACTCATCGGCCAGCCCCACAACATCATTCGCCACCCCGACATGCCGCCCGAGGCCTACAAGGACATGTGGCGCACCGTTGGCCGGGGCGAGCCGTGGACGGGCCTGGTCAAGAACCGCCGCAAGAACGGCGACCACTACTGGGTGCGCGCCAACGTCACCCCCATCATGGAGGGCGGCAAGCCGCGCGCCTACATGTCGGTGCGCACCAAGCCCAGCGCTGCAGAAATGGCAGCTGCCGAGGCCTTGTATGCCCAGATGCGCAGCGAGGCCGCTTCGGGCGCCAGCAGCTTCTACCTCGACTCGGGCAACGTGCGCTACCGCGGCGTGCGTGGCTGGCGGCAGCGCATCGCGCACATGGCACTGTTGCCCCGCATGGCGGTGCTGCTGCTGGTGACCGTGCTGCTGGCCTTGCTGCCCGATGTGATCGGACTGCAAGGCACCACGGCCTGGGTGGCGCGCCTGGTGTTGCTGTTGTTGGGGGCCGGGTGGACGCTGTGGCGCTTTCAGGCCACCGTGTTGCAGGGCATGCACGATGCCACCCGCTTTGCGTCCGACATCTCGGCGTGCAACCTGGCCACGTCGGTGGGCACCGACTACCCCCAGCCCCTGGGCGCACTGATGCAGCGCCTGCAGCAGACCCAGGTCAACCTGCGTGCGGTGGTGGGCGATGTACGCACCGAGGTGCGCAACTTCATCGAATCGGCCGACGAGATCGCACGCGGCGGCGTGAACCTGTCGGCCCGCACCGAATCGCAGGCCAGCAGCCTGGAGGAGACCGCTGCGGCCATGGAGCAACTGGCCAGCACGGTGTTGCAGACCTCCGAGACGGCGGCCAAGGTCTCGCACGAGAGTGCGCAAAGCAGCGACATTGCCAAGCGCGGTGGTCAGGCTGTGCAGGAGGTGGGCGCGGCCATGCAGCAGATGAAGCTGTCGTCTACCAAGATCAGCGAGATCGTGGGCGTGATCGAGGGCATTGCCTTCCAGACCAACCTGCTGGCGCTCAACGCCGCCGTCGAGGCCGCCCGCGCGGGCGAGCAGGGCCGGGGCTTTGCGGTGGTGGCGGGGGAGGTGCGCGCGCTGGCCCAGCGCAGCGCCAGTTCGGCCAAGGAGATCAGCGGCTTGATTGGTGTGACGGTGGACCAGATCGCCAGCGGCGCACAGCAGATGGACCATGCGGGCACCACCATCGGGGGCGTGGTGCATGCCGTGGAGCGGGTGAGCATGCTGGTGCAGCAAATCAGCAGTGCGACCAAGGAGCAGTCGCAGGGCATCGCCCAGGTCAACGAGGCGGTGACCCAGCTCGACACGGTGACGCAACAGAACGCGACGCTGGTGGAGGAGTCGGCGGAGGCGGCCCAGGGCCTCAAGGAGAGCGCGGTATCGCTCGGCCGCTCGGTGGATGTGTTCCGCCTGGGGTAGGGGGCGGCGACCAGAGGCGGTCAGCCACTGGCGGCGATACAGTCCTTGACGAATTCTTACTCGTAACTTACAGTGATTTTCCCGTTTTCCGGGAGATCACCATGACCCTCGACGAGCTGCAGCGCATCAAGCAGTGGCATGTGGCGCACAAGGCCGACCACCCGCTCGAATACCACCTGTGGGACCTGATGCTGACCGTCTGGATGCTGGGCTGGGTGGGCTGGTTTCCCATCTGCGCTTTTGGCGAGCCCTGCGCCGCGCCGGTCTGCCTGATCGGCATTTTTGTCCCCAGCCTGTATGTTGCCTGGCGCACCCGTGCGCACCTGCGCCACACCCTGCGGTGTGACTGGATTGATGCGCGCAACTGACGGACGCGGTCGGTTGACGGGGATGGTCGGGGCCTACTGCCGCGCCGTTCGCACGTTGCGCGGCAGGGCCTGCGGGTGGCTGGTGCGCAGGGGGTTGATGTCCAGCCCGCCCCGGCGCGTGTAGCGCGCGTACACCGTGAGCTTGATGGGTTTGCAGCGTGTCCACACGTCCATGAAGATGCGCTCCACGCACTGCTCGTGGAATTCGTTGTGATTGCGAAAGCTCACCAGGTACTGCAGCAGCCCTTCCTGGTTGATCTGCGGGCCGCTGTAGCTGATCTGCACGCTGCCCCAGTCGGGCTGGCCGGTCACCAGGCAGTTGCTCTTGAGCAGGTTGCTGGTGAGGGTCTCGGTCACGGGCGCTTCGTTGAATGTGGCCGTCAGCAGTTCGGGGGCCGGCTGGTACTGGGTGCATTCCACGTCCAGCCGGTCCAGGCTCAGGCCGTCCAGCTCGTGCACGGGCTCCTGGTCAAACAGCTCGGGTGCAATGAGCTTCACGCCCACGGTGGCAGGGTGCTCGGCGCCACGCCACACGGCTTCGCTGATGTCGGTGCGGATGCGGGCCTGCACCTCGGCCGCATCGGCAAAGCGCGTGTTGTTGAAGCTGTTGAGGTACAGCTTGAACGACTTGCTCTCGATGATGTTGGGCGTCTCGCAGGGCACCGTGATGTGCGCAAGCGCCACCTGCGGTTTGCCACGCTGGTTCAGCCATGACAGCTCGAACGCCGTCCACAGGTCGGCGCCGAAGAAGGGGGCTGCGCCGGTGATGCCGATCTCGGCCCGCTTGCCCGCGCGCGGGATGGGGAACAGCAGCGAGGCGTCGTACTGGTCGATATAGGCCGAGGCCTTGCCAAGCTGGGATTGTTCTGGCGTGTTCATGGCCTGGTCTTTCAGGTGTATGGGTTCCAAGGGGAGGTGTGCTTGCTACTATTTTTGTAGCTACTGGCGCATATTCGACTAACGCATACCGGCGTTTTTACTGAAATTCCCGCTCACGCAGCCATTTGGTGGCAATCCACTTGTCCCCGGCGATCACCGGGGCGCCGCCGTGCAGCGTGCGGGTGGATGAGTGCGGCCGCTCATAGCTGAAGAACACGGCATTGCCGCGCTGTGGTGCGACCTCCAGGTGCACGTCCGGGAAGGTGGTGCCGCCGCCTTTGTCGGGCGTGTTGAGGTACATCACCAGCGTGCCCACGCGCTGGCCGCCGCGCTTGATGATGCTGGGCGTGCCGGGCTCGGCGGGGTCAAAGTAGTCGTAGTGGGGCTTGTACTCGGCGCCGGGGCGGTAGTGCAGCACCTGCAGGCCCTCACCGTTTTCGATGGGCCAGTGGAGCAGGCGCGCAATGCGTTCCTCGATGCGCTGGATCAACGGGCTTTGGCCACGCTGAAAGAACATGCCGTCGCTGGTGCGGTCGGCGTTGATCTCTTCGCCCCCCGTGCGGGTCTCCACGGTGAGTGAGCGCGCCATGCGGGGCTCTGCGGCGGCGATCAGGGCATCACATTCTTCGGGCGACAGCAGGTTGCCAAACACCACAATGCGCGGCTGGGCCATGGCCAGCAGCACATTCACGATGCGGTCGCCGCAGTCCACCTGGGCAGGCGATTCATCCAGCCGGGGCTCGGGCACCCGCACGGCCGAGGGCAGGCCCTGCTGCACGGCCAAGTCGTTCAGGTGCTCTTGCAGCGTAACCTCCAGCGCGTCGGCGGCCACGTCTTCGTCCCAGCCCGCATCGCGCATGGACTGCAGCACCACGGGCGCGGCGTAGCCGGCCTGGGCCTGCTCAATGATCCAGCGGCGCAGCTCGGGTGTGACGGCCTGCCGCGCGGCACTGGCGTGCCGGGCGTTGGTGGTGGAGCTGTCGGGGTGCTGGTCAGAACGCGATGCCATGGCGGTCCTTCAACAAGAAAGAGCAGGGAGGGGTGTTTATAAGGCTGGCGGGGCCTTGCGCCGGAAGACCAGGCGCTCAGGCGTGGACGAGGCCGGGGCAAAGGCATAGCCGTCCAGATCAAAACCTTCGAGCTGGTGGGGCGTGGCAAGGCGGTGGGTGATGGCATAGCGGGCCATCAGGCCGCGTGCGCGTTTGGCAAAGAAGCTGATGATCTTGTAGTTGCCACCCTTCCAGTCCTCGAACACGCATTCGATCACGCGGGCCTTGAGCACCTTGCGGTCCACGGCCTTGAAGTATTCCTGCGAGGCGAGGTTGATCACCACTGGCGTGGTGTCGGCGCGCAGCCGGGTGTTCAGGTGCTCGGCAATCTGGCGGCCCCAGAACTGGTACAGGTTGCTGCCTGCCTCGGTGGCCAGGCGTGTGCCCATCTCCAGGCGGTAGGGCTGCATGCGGTCCAGCGGCCGTAGCACGCCATACAGGCCACTGAGGATGGCGACATGGCTCTGGGCCCAGTCCAGGTCGTCGGCGCTCAGGCTGCGGGCCTGCAGCCCCTCGTACACGTCGCCATTGAAGGCCAGCACCGCCTGGCGCGAGTTGTGGGCCGTGAAGCGGGGGCGCCAGGCCTGGTAGCGCGCCACGTTCAGGGCCGCGAGCGTGTCGCTCAGTTCCATCAGCGACGCGATCTGCTGCGGCGACTGCTCGCGCAGTACCTCGATGAGGGCTGTGGACTGCGGCACGAACTGGGGCGTGGTGTGCGCCAGCCCCTCAGGCACGGGTGTGTCGTAGTCGAGCGATTTGGCGGGAGACAGCAGGAACAGCATGGGGCGAAGGGTCCGTGGATCGCGGAGGGTAAGCGGGCGGGGCCTGGCAAGCAGAGGACGGCTGGCGGCGCCAGCGACCTGAAATGGTACCTGCTGACAGGCTGTCTTAAAGCGCTTGCGGGTATTGGTGCCAATGGCAGTGCGTGCCCAGGGGCCCAAAAAAAGAAGGCGGCCTGAGCCGCCTTCTTTACGTAGGCTGCGGCCCCGGGGGCAGCAACCATTGCAGCGCATCAGGCGGCTGGGGGCTGCTCAAACGGCAGTGCCATGGTCGACAGATCGCGGCGGGTTTCCACCAGCACCAGCGGGCCTTCGTCCAGCACCACGGCCGGGGGGCGCTCGCGGGGCACGCGGATGGGCTTGGGCTCGGCAGCGATGGCGGCCTGCACGGCCGCGATCTTGTCTGCGTCAGAGTTCACCCACTGCAGGCCCGATGCGGCAGCCACTTGCTGCAGTTCATCGATGGGCAGCGTGAACGCCTGGACGCGAGGCAGGCCCTTGGCTTGCGCTGCTGCAGGGGCCACGGGGGCCGGTGCGGCAGCCGCCGGTGCGGGTGCGGGTGCAGCGACAGGGGCCGGTGCGGCCACCGGTGGGGCTGCAGGCGTTGCGACGGGTGCGGCAGCAGGGGCTGCTGCAGCGGGCTCAGAGGCTACAGCGGCTGGCGCCACCGCGGGGGCGGTAGCCGGAGCGGCTGGCTCTGCGGCGGCCGTGCTGCTGAAGTAGCTGCGGCGCGGTGCTTCGTCCTGTGCAGGCACGGGTTCTGCCTGGGTGGGGTCGAAATCGAGCATGGCCGGTGCGGCTGCTTCGGCATTGCCGTTGTTGTCACGCGGACCGCGCTCACCGCGTTCGCGGCGGTCGCGGCCGTAGCGGTCACGGGAACGGCGCTCGCGGCGCTGCTCTTCGGTGGCGCCATTGCCGTTGGCGGGTGCATCATTGCCGCTCAGGTCCAGGTCCGGCAGGGATGCCAGTGGAGCGGTGTCCGCAAAGTCACCAGCGGCGGCTGTGGCGCCTGCCTCCTGGGCCTCGACCGCACGGGGAGCGCGTTCACCGCGCTCGCCACGGTTGCCACCGCGATCACCACGTTCGCGGCGTGGGCCGCGTTCGCCACGGGGTTGCTGGGTCGGTTGGCCTTCTGCGCCACCGGTGTTGCCCGCGTTGGGGCCTTCCACCGGAGTGGTTGCTGCGTTGGTGTTGTCACCATTCACGCCAGCGTTCAGGTTGCGCGGCTCGCTGTCGCGGCGGCCACGGCCCCCTTCACGGCCTTCGCCGCGCCCGTTGCGACCGCCTTCACGGCCTTCGCCTTCGGGGCGGCGCTCTGCGTCGCGTGGTGGACGGCTGTCTGCATCGCGGGGGGCGCGGCCTTCGGCAGAGCGCTCGCCACGGCGGCCACGGCCTTCGCCGGAGCCGCCTTCACGGTTGCCGTCACGCGGTGCGCCTTCGCGCTGGCCGTCCCGGTTGCCGTCGCGGCCACCACGGCGGCCACGGCTTTCACCGTTGCGGCCTTCGCGGCGGGGCTCGCCACGGCCGGCGGTGTCAGCGGCGGCCGGTGCGGCTGCGGGCGATGCCGTCGTCACAGGGGCGGGCGCTGCAGGTGTGCTGCCAAAGCCAAACAGGCCCTTGAGCCAGGCGAAGAAGCCTTGTTCCTGGGGTGCAGCAGCGGCGGGGGCTGGAGCGGCCACGGGGGCTGGCGCAGGGGCTGCATTGGCTGCGGGGCGTTGGCCACCACGCGGTGGGCGTGCAGCGCCTTCGGGGCGGGGCTCGGCCACGGGGGCGGGTGCGTCGGGCAGCACGCCCTTGATCACCGGGGTCTGCTTGTTGGTGGGCTCTTGCGAGCGGCGCGTCACGGCGGTGGGGTCTTCCACTTCTTCCGCGAGCTTGTAGCTGGCCTCGATGTGGTCCAGGCGTGGGTCGTCGTGCTTCAGGCGCTCCAGACGGTAGTTGGGGGTTTCCAGCGTCTTGTTGGGAACCATCAGCACGGCCACGCGCTGCTTGAGCTCGATCTTGGCGATCTCGGTGCGCTTTTCGTTCAGCAGGAACGAGGCCACTTCCACCGGCACCTGACAGTGCACGGCGGCCGTGTTGTCCTTCATCGATTCTTCTTGAATGATGCGCAGGATCTGCAGCGCCGACGATTCCGTATCGCGAATGTGCCCCGAGCCGCCGCAGCGGGGGCAGGGGATGGACGAGCCTTCGGACAGCGCGGGCTTCAGGCGCTGGCGGCTCATTTCCATGAGGCCGAACTTGCTGATGGTGCCGAACTGCACGCGGGCACGATCCTGGCGCAGCGCATCGCGCAGGCGGTTTTCCACTTCGCGGCGGTTCTTCGACTCTTCCATGTCGATGAAGTCGATCACGATCAGGCCGCCCAGGTCGCGCAGGCGCATCTGGCGGGCCACTTCGTCGGCGGCTTCCAGGTTGGTGCGGGTGGCGGTTTCCTCGATGTCGCCGCCCTTGATGGCGCGGGCCGAGTTCACGTCCACGCTGACCAGCGCTTCGGTGTGGTCGATCACGATGGCGCCGCCCGAGGGCAGCTGCACGGTGCGCGCGTAGGCCGATTCGATCTGGTGCTCGATCTGGAAGCGGCTGAACAGGGCGGCGTCGTCGCGGTAGCGCTTCACCCGGGCGGCATGCTCGGGCATGACGTGCGCCATGAACTGCTGCGCCTGTTCGTAGATGTCGTCGGTATCGATGAGGATGTCACCGATGTCGTTGTTGAAATAGTCGCGGATCGCGCGGATGACGAGGCTTGATTCCTGGTAGATCAGGAAGGCGCCCTTGCCGCCCTTGGCGGCGCCGTCGATGGCGTTCCACAGCTTGAGCAGGTAGTTCAGATCCCACTGCAGCTCGGGCGCGGTGCGGCCGATGCCGGCGGTGCGCGCGATGATGGACATGCCGTTGGGGTACTCCAGCTGGTCCATCGCCTCCTTGAGCTCGGCGCGGTCCTCGCCCTCGATGCGGCGCGACACGCCACCACCACGGGGGTTGTTGGGCATCAGCACCACATAGCGGCCAGCCAGCGAGACAAAGGTGGTCAGGGCGGCGCCCTTGTTGCCACGCTCTTCTTTTTCGACCTGGACCAGCAGCTCCTGGCCCTCCTTGATCACTTCGTTGATGCGCGCCTGGCTGGGCGAAACGCCAGGGGTGAAGTAGCTGCGCGAGATTTCCTTGAACGGCAGGAAACCGTGGCGGTCTTCACCGTAATCGACGAAGCAGGCTTCCAGCGAGGGCTCAACGCGCGTGACGACGGCCTTGTAGATGTTGCCCTTGCGCTGCTCGCGCCCCTCGATCTCGATTTCGTAGTCGAGGAGCTTTTGTCCGTCGACGATGGCCAAGCGCCGTTCTTCGGGCTGCGTGGCGTTGATGAGCATCCGCTTCATGATGCGATTCCTTCAGTGTGTTGCGGACAGCAGCGGTGCAACCAACCCTCTCAGCAGGGAAAGCTGCGCGGGCTGCCGCCCACAGTTCCAAACCATTAACAACAAGCTCTACAGGAGCTGTGAATGCCTGGACTGACGCATCGAAACGAAGGGAATTGCCGGGAATGCCAATGATCTGCCGCGCTCTAGCGCAGCATCGTGAGGCAGGGGCGCGTGGATGGGGGCGAGTGGTAGGAGCGCAGTTTTGCTAGCAAAAAAGTAGCTGATTGCGCTTGCTGGCTGGGCGCTGGAGCCGAATAGGAGCGTGCAGCCGGGGGCATCAGCCACCGCCACAAGGTCACCATCCAGCTCATCAACAACCACATGCTCGCTTTGATCCGCTGACAGGCTGCGCCCGGGTAGGGAACATCTGCCAGCTTGGGGGATTCCGTATCAGTGTTTCAATCTGTCAGCCCGCCGCACGGCGTGCTGGCCATCACAGGCATCTGGCCTGCAATCTGCGCGCACGACGCCCGCTGGCATCGACCTGCCTGCGTGAGGGGCAAGGGCTGTGTGGACTAAACTCCAGACAAATCAACCACTTACATAACAACGCGCAGGTGAAACACATTATAGGGGCCAAACTGCCCACCGCCCCTGCGGGGCTACCCGCAGCCCGCCTGGTGGAAGTGGATGCTGACTCCGCCGGCCAGCGGCTCGATAACTTTTTGATACGCCACTTGAAGGGTGTGCCGAAAACGCATGTCTATCGCATCATCCGCAGCGGCGAGGTACGCATCAACAAAGGCCGCGTGAGCGCCGACACCCGCGTAGAAGCCGGGGATGTCGTGCGCCTGCCGCCCGTGCGCATCTCCGACAAGGTGGCCGAGAAGGCCGAGCGTCCGGCGCCCGCGCGCGAATTTCCTGTTCTATTGGAAGACGAGCACCTGATCGCCATCGACAAACCCGCCGGTGTGGCGGTGCATGGCGGCAGCGGCGTGAGTTTTGGCGTGATCGAGCAGCTGCGCCAGGCGCGGCCGGCTGCCAAGTTCCTGGAGCTGGTGCACCGGCTGGACCGCGAAACCTCGGGCATCCTGCTGGTGGCCAAAAAGCGGTCAGCGCTTACTCACCTGCAGGACCAGTTCCGCGAGCGCGAGACGGGCAAGACCTACCTGGCGCTGGTCACAGGCACCTGGCCTGCCAACAAGAAGGTCATCGACCTGCCGCTGCACAAATACCTGCAGGCTGATGGCGAGCGCCGCGTGCGCGTGACCACGCCCGACGACCCGGACGGCATGCGCTCCATCACGCTGGTCAAGGTGCGCAGCACCGTGCCCGCGCGTTCCGCGCAGGGCCTGCCGGCCATGTCGCTGCTGGAGGTGACCATCAAGACCGGCCGCACCCACCAGATCCGCGTGCACCTCGCCAGCCAGGGGCACGCCATCGTGGGTGACGATAAATATGGTGATTTCGACCTCAACAAGCGTCTGCAGAAGCTGGGGATGAAGCGCATGTTCCTTCACGCGTGGCGGTTACAGTTCAACCACCCCGCCTCGGGCGAACGTGTGCAGTTGAATGCCGAACTGCCCCCCGAGCTGGCCGATTTTGTGTCCCCCGCCTGAGAAGGCATGAACGAACCCCATGCCCGCCAAAACCTTCCGTCCGCGCCGCTTCGACCTGATTGCCTTTGACTGGGACGGCACGCTGTTTGATTCCACAGCCATCATCGTGCGCTGCATCCAGGCGGCGGTGCGCGACGTGGGTGGCACCGTGCCTACCGACAAGGAGGCGTCGTACGTGATCGGCATGGCGCTGACCCAGGCCCTGGCCTATGCAGCCCCGGATGTGCCCCCCGAAAAATACCCTGAACTGGGCAATCGCTACCGCTTTCACTACATCCAGCACCAGGACGACCTGAGCCTGTTTGAAGGCGTGCTGCCTTTGTTGACCGACTTGCGGGAGCGCGGCCACTTGCTGGCGGTGGCCACGGGCAAAAGTCGGCGTGGGCTGGATGAGGCGTTGCATACGGTGCAGCTCAAGGGTGTGTTTGATGGCTCACGCACGGCCGACCAGACCGCGGGCAAACCGCACCCTCTGATGCTGCAGGAGCTGATGGCCGAATTTGACGTGTCGCCCGAGCGCCTCTTGATGATTGGCGACACCACCCATGACCTGCAGATGGCCGTCAACGCGGGCTGCGCCAGCGTGGGGGTGAGTTACGGTGCCCACGAGCCCGACGCCTTTCACGCGCTGAAGCCCCTGGCGGTTGCCCATTCGGTGCGCGAGCTGCACGATTGGCTGCTGCAAAACGCCTGACGCCGGGTAGTAGAGGAGCGGACCGAGCCCATGACCACCTCGCCTGAGCAGGCTGTTGCGCTGTGCAACAGTGCCGACCTCGTCGATGGAGGCCTGGCCGTGCCGTTTGATGTGCAGTACGCCGGCCAGACCTGCCGGGCCTTTGCGATCCGCTACCAAGGCCTGCCGCACGCCTACCTCAACCGCTGCACCCATGTCGCAATGGAAATGGACTACCAGCCGAACCGTTTTTTTGACGATACAGGCCACTGGCTGTTGTGCGCCACCCACGGGGCAGCCTACCTGCCCAGCACCGGCCAGTGTGCAGGCGGGCCCTGCCGCGGCGGGCTGGTGAAAATTGCCTTGTCAGAGAGCGATGGCGTGGTGCACTGGCATACTGCCTATAACCTGCAACCCGTAGAGTTCTAGAAAACCCAGATCAGATGAAGCCCCCTCATGTGCTGTCGCGTGGTGTGAGCCAGCGCAGCGCACAGGCCGCGGCGGTGCAGCGCCCAGGACACAAGACATGACAGACCCTCAGCAGCCCGGTTCCTCGGGCTTTGACCCCAAAAGCAATTCCGCCCCCGATCTGTGGGCACAAGCAGCTACTAATTCAGGAGCATCTGTGAGCGATTCATCGCGTGAACCCGGCTGGGAACGTGCCACGCTGGAAAAGCTGGCCTTTGCCGCCCTCAATGAGCAACGCAGCTCCCGCCGCTGGAAGATCTTTTTCCGCCTGACCTGGCTGGTCTTGATTGCGGTCGTGGCGTTCGCGGCGCTGCGCCAGGCATCGCCCAGTGCCAGCAAAAGCACGCCGCACACGGCGGTGGTGGACATCAAGGGCGAGATCGCCAGTGGCGCCGAGGCCAGCGCCGAGTTCGTGGTGGCTGCCATGCGCAGTGCGCTGGAGGACGAGGGCTCGCAAGCGCTGGTGCTGCTCATCAATTCGCCCGGCGGTAGCCCCGTGCAGGCCGGCATCATCAACGACGAGATCGTGCGCCTGAAGGCCAAGCACAACAAACCGATCTACGCCGTGGTGGAGGAAACCTGCGCCTCGGCCGCGTACTACATCGCTGCTGCAGCGGACGATATCTACGTGGACAAGGCCAGCATCGTGGGCAGCATCGGCGTGCTGATGGACGGTTTTGGTTTCACCGGCGTGATGGAAAAGGTGGGTGTAGAGCGCCGCCTGCTCACCGCGGGCGAAAACAAGGGCTTTCTCGACCCCTTCAGCCCGCAGACCGAGAAACAGCGCGCCTATGCGCAGACCATGCTCGACCAGATTCACCAGCAGTTCATCGCTGTGGTGAAGGCAGGGCGGGGTGACCGCCTCAAGACCACGCCCGACACCTTCAGCGGCTTGTTCTGGACGGGCCAGCAGGCCGTGGAAATGGGTCTGGCCGACAAGCTGGGCAACCTGGACTATGTGGCGCGCGAAGTGGTCAAGGCGGAAGACATCATCGACTACACCCGCCGCGACAACGTGGCAGAGCGTCTGGCCAAGCGCTTTGGTGCGGCCGTGGGCATGGGCGCAGTCAAGTCGCTGGCCGTGTCGGGGCCGCAGCTGCGCTGACATTCGCCAGGGAGTCGGCCGGGGGCTTGATCCTCTGCAAGCCCTTGAATTGACTGGAGATGTGTATTTAAAGCCCCGGCAGAGGTCTCTGCCGGGGCTTTTTTGTGGGCCCAGTTTGGTGTTGCGCCTCGGTTGTCGGTGCAAGGCCGTTATGCAGTGGTTCGGGGCGTTTTGGGGTGAATGCGCCGGTGAAATATGCCTGAAGTGCTCCTTAATATGTAGCAAGCAGACCCTGTCCCCGCACTGTGCCGCCCCGCCGCCGTTTCAGCGCCCCAGCGCAAACACCACGGGCGTGCGGTTGTCCGGGGGTGCGGGCTGCTGCTTCCACTGGCGCACCAACTGGCTCTGCACCCGCGCGTCTGGCAGGGTCAGGCCGCTGGCCAGCGCCAGGCGGGTATGGGGCTGCAGCGTTTGCACCAAGGCCTGCCACAGGGCAGGGTTGCGGTACGGGGTCTCGATGAACAGCTGGGTCTGGCCCGTGCGCAGTGCGATGCTTTCCAGCTCTTTGATGCGCTGAGTGCGCTCTTGCCCGTCTTGTGGCAAGTAACCGACGAAGGCAAAGTTTTGCCCGTTGAGGCCGCTGGCTGCCAAGGCCAGCAGCAGCGACACAGGCCCCACCAGCGGCACCACGCGCAGGCCCAGGTCGTGCGCGGCCCGCACCACCGACGAGCCAGGGTCGGCCACAGCGGGCATGCCCGCTTCGCTGACCAGTCCGATGTCGTGACCGTTGAGTGCTGCAGTCAGCAGTGGGCGTGCGTCGAACGGGGCTGAGCCTTTGTCGCCATGGTCGCCCTTCTTGTGCACCTCGCGCGGCAGCTCGGTGATCTGCTGCTGCTGCAGGGGCAGGGCCAGAGGGTGGAGCGCGTCGATGCGCTTGAGGTAGGCCCGTGTGCTCTTGGCGTTCTCGCACACCCATTGCGTCAGGCGGGCTGCAGTCTGCAGGGTGGCGGAGGGCAGGGCGTCCTGCAGCGGGGCCTGTGTGTCGCAGCCAAAGTCCAGGGGGGCGGGCACCAGAAACAGGGTGCCGGTTTTGACGCTCATGGCAGCACCAGCCCCGCTGCGCGCAGCATGCGGCATGTGCGAATCAGCGGCAATCCGATGAGTGCTGTGGGGTCGTCGCTGTGGATGGCGTCCAGCAGTGCAATGCCCAGGCCTTCGCTCTTGGCACTGCCCGCGCAGTCATACGGTTGCTCAGCGCGCAGGTAGCGCTCGATTTCTTCGTCGGACAGGTCGCGGAACTTCACCTCCACCGGGGCGAGGTCCACCTGCTCAAAGCCGGTGGCGGCGCATACCACGGCCAAGGCGGTCTGGAACACCACCGTCTGGCCGCGCATCTGGCGCAACTGCTGCACTGCGCGTTCGTGCTGGCCCGGTTTCCCCAGCGGCTCACCGGCCAGGTCGGCCACCTGGTCGGAGCCAATCACCACGGCCTCGGGGTGCTGTCGCGCCACGGCGCGTGCCTTGGCCAGCGCCAGGCGCAAAGCCAGAGTGCGCGGGGCCTCGCCGGGCAGGGGGGTCTCATCCACGTCGGGGGCAGCCACTTCAAAAGGCAGATTCAGCCGCTCAAGCAGTTCGCGCCGATAGCGCGAGGTCGAGCCCAATACCAGAGGGCGTTGCGGGGAGGGGGATTGATGCATGCGCCGATTCTCTTACACTGCCGCCATGACCAAGGAATACTCCGCACAGCGCCTCGACGTGAAAGCCTTTGCACAGGCAGGTGGTCGGCTGGCGGGCCACGACTCGCTGCTCAAGTACGAACGCCTGGCGCAAGAGGCCAAGGGCTTGCACCCCGACCTGCTGGTGGACTGGGAGGCGGTGGGCGAGGTACGCACTGCGCTGGGTGGTATGGGGCAGGTGTGGTTGCGCATCAAGGTGCGAGCGAGCTTTCCCATGGAGTGCCAGCGCTGCCTGACCCCGGTGGATGTACCCCTGGAGGTGGAGCGCGAGTTTCGCTTTGTGGCCGACGAGGCCACCGCCGAAGCGCTGGACGACGAGAGTGAAGAAGACCTGCTGGCCCTGAGCCGGGAGTTTGATCTGCATGAGCTGATCGAAGACGAGCTGCTGATGGCGCTGCCCGTCGTGCCCAAGCACGACGAGTGCCCTACCTCGGTGCCCCTGGCGTCTTCCGATGACGATTTTGAAGAAGCCAACGCCGAAAAACCCAACCCGTTTGCAGCCTTGGCCGCCCTTCGAAAGGATGGCAAGGATTGATGAATCGACCCCAAAAAGCATTTGGGTTATAATCGTGGGCTTCACGCGAACCCCATCGTGTCTTTTTGGGCTGATCGCGTTTTTACCAACCTATTCCAGATCAGGAGCCATCATGGCCGTTCAGCAAAACAAAAAGTCCCCTTCCAAGCGCGGTATGCACCGCTCGCACAATGCCCTGAACGTGCCGGGCATTGCTGTGGAACCCACCACCGGTGAAACGCACCTGCGTCACCACATCAGCCCCAACGGTTTCTACCGTGGCCGTCAGGTGCTGAAGAACAAGTCTGAAGCCTGACCTTCACCCCATCCAAAGGCCCGTTGCTACAAACTCTGTAGCGCGGGCCTTTGTTTTGACCGTCGTATTCATCTCTCGGCCCCTCGGGCCGGCCGGACAAGTCGCCCATGATCACACTGGCTGTTGACTGCATGGGGGGCGACCATGGCCCCCGCGTCACGCTCGCGGCGTGCCGCCAGTTTCTCGAACACCATCCCGATGCCCGTCTGCTGCTTGTTGGCCTGGCGGACAGCTTGCAGTCGTTTTCCCACGACCGCGCCACCATCGTTCCTGCTACCGAAGTGGTGGCGATGGACGACCCGGTGGAGGTGGCTCTGCGCAAGAAGAAGGATTCTTCAATGCGCGTGGCCATCCAGCAGGTCAAGGATGGCACGGCTTCGGCTGCTGTCTCTGCAGGCAACACAGGCGCCTTGATGGCGATTGCCCGCTATCTGCTCAAGACGCTGGACGGCATTGATCGCCCTGCCATCGCCACCCAATTGCCCAATGCCACCGGCGGAGCAACCACGGTGCTGGACCTGGGGGCCAATGTGGATTGCTCGGCCGAGCATCTGCTGCAGTTTGCCGTGATGGGTTCCGCCCTGGTGTCGGTCCTGCAGGAGGGCGGCGAGCCCACCGTGGGGCTGCTGAACATTGGTGAAGAAGTCATTAAGGGCAGCGAAGTCATCAAAAAAGCAGGCGAACTGCTCCGATCTGCAGCCAACTCGGGTGATCTTAACTTCTATGGGAACGTCGAAGGCAATGACATCTTCAAGGGAACGGTGGACATCGTGGTCTGCGACGGTTTTGTGGGCAACGTGGCCCTCAAGGCCAGCGAGGGTGTTGCCTCGATGATCATTGGCGCGCTTAAAACGGAGTTTTCGCGCCATATTTTTACCAAAATTGCTGCCATCGTTGCCTATCCGATCTTAAAAGCGCTGATGAAGCGCATGGACTACCGTCGATACAACGGCGCAGCGCTGTTGGGTCTGCGCGGCCTGGTGTTCAAGAGCCACGGATCGGCGGACGCCATGGCATTCGAGCAGGCGTTGAACCGGGCGTATGATGCAGCCCGCAACAACCTGCTCGACCGTGTCCGGACCCGGATTGCGCATGCGGCGCCCCTGTTGGCGCCTGCAGATGCCCAGCCCCTGCCTGGCGTTGCGGCGACCGCACAATAATGAGACGTTATTCCCGCATTACCGGCACCGGCAGCTATTTGCCCCCCCGCCGGTTGACCAACGCCGATCTGGTCGCCGAACTGGGCCAGCGTGGCATCGAGACCTCTGACGAATGGATTGTGGAGCGCACGGGTATCCGGGCGCGCCATTTTGCTGCGCCCGACGTGACTGCGAGCGACCTGGGTCTGGAAGCTGCGCGCAATGCCTTGCAGGCCGCCAATTTGCAGCCGACCGATATCGATCTGATCATAGTGGCCACGTCCACGCCGGACATGGTGTTCCCGTCCGTGGCTTGCATCTTGCAAAACAAGCTGGGTGCCAATGGCTGTCCCGCTTTTGATGTGCAAGCGGTGTGCAGCGGTTTTGTCTATGCCCTGTCGGTGGCGGACGCCATGATCCAGACGGGTGCTGCCAACCGCGCCCTGGTGATTGGCGCCGAAGTTTTCAGTCGCATTCTGGACTTCAATGACCGCACCACCTGCGTGTTGTTTGGTGACGGGGCTGGTGCCGTCGTGCTGGAAGCCTCTGAGACGCCCGGCATCTTGTCTAGCGACCTGCATGCTGACGGCAAGCATGTCAATATTCTGTGTGTGCCAGGCAACGTGTCCGGTGGTCAGGTGCTGGGAGATCCCGTCCTCAAAATGGATGGGCAGGCGGTCTTCAAGCTGGCAGTAGGGGTGCTGGAGAAGGCGGCCCACGCCGCTTTGGCGAAGGCGGGCCTGACGGAGGCTGACATCGACTGGCTGATCCCGCACCAGGCCAATATCCGCATCATGCAGGGCACCGCCCGCAAACTGAAGATGTCGATGGACAAGGTTGTGGTCACGGTGGACCAGCACGGCAACACCTCGGCGGCATCCATTCCGCTGGCGTTGGACCATGCGGTGCGCTCCGGTCAGGTCAAGAAAGGCGAAACCTTGCTGCTCGAAGGCGTGGGCGGCGGTTTCACCTGGGGTGCCGTGCTCCTGAAGTTGTAGCTGCTAGCGCAATAAAGACCGGCGCTATCGGCCAATTTCATCATATTTCTGGATATTTCATGAAGTCTTTTGCATTTGTCTTTCCGGGGCAAGGCTCGCAATCGGTGGGCATGCTCGACGGCTGGGCTGACCACCCTGTGGTGGCGCAGACCCTTCAAGAGGCCTCGGATGCCCTGGGCGAGGATGTTGGCCTGTTGATCAAGGAAGGTCCCAAGGAGGCTTTGGCCCTGACCACCAACACCCAGCCCGTGATGCTGGTGGCGGGTGTGGCTGCATGGCGGGTGTGGCGCGCAGAAGGTGGTGCGGCGCCGGTGGCTGTGGCCGGGCACTCGCTGGGCGAATACTCGGCCTTGGTGGCTGCGGGTGTGCTGACGCTGGCGCAGGCCGCGCCGCTGGTGCGACTGCGTGCCGCTGCCATGCAGGAAGCGGTGCCAGTCGGCACGGGTGCCATGGCGGCCATTTTGGGTATGGAGGCTTCTAAGGTCATCGCAGGCTGTGCCGAGGCCTTGGCATCGTTCGGGGCGGGCACCCCAGAGGTGGTCGAAGCGGTTAATTTCAACGACCCGATCCAGACGGTGATCGCGGGTACCAAGGCCGGTGTGGACAAGGCCTGTGAAGTGCTCAAGGCAGCGGGCGCCAAGCGTGCATTGCTTTTGCCGGTGTCGGCGCCTTTCCACTCCAGCCTGATGAAGCCTGCGGCCGAAAAGCTGCGTGTGGCTCTGGTGGATGTTGCCTTGGCTGCCCCCCAGATTCCGGTGATCAACAACGTGGACGTGGCGGTGCAGCAGGACGCTGACGCCATTCGCGACGCGCTCTACCGCCAGGCCTTCGGTCCCGTGCGCTGGGTCGAATGCGTGCATGCACTCAAGGCGCGTGGCGTGACCCACCTCATCGAATGTGGCCCCGGCAAGGTGCTGGCAGGCCTCACCAAACGCATCGATCCCGAGCTGGTCGGTGCCGCATTGTTTGACTCGGCCACGCTGGCCGAAACCCGGGAGTTGTTGGCATGACGGAATTGACCCAAACGGTAGCGCAGGCAGCGCAAGTCGCGCTGGTGACCGGCGCATCGCGTGGCATTGGTGCGGCCATTGCCCTCGAACTCGCCGTGCGTGGTTACCGCGTCGTTGGCACAGCCACCACCGATGAGGGCGCCGAGCGCATCAGCCAGGCGTTGTCTGCTTACCCCGGCTGCCGGGGTGCCAACCTGAACGTGAACGATGTGACGGCGGTCGAGGCCCTGATGGACGCCATTGTCAAGCAGCAAGGTGGTCTGCATGTGCTGGTGAACAACGCGGGCATCACGCGCGACACCCTGGCCATGCGCATGAAGGACGACGACTGGAATGCGGTGCTGGACACCAATCTCAAGGCCGTGTTCCGCACGAGCCGCGCTGCCATCCGCCCGATGATGAAGCAACGCTTTGGTCGCATCATCAGCATCACCAGTGTGGTGGGTGCGTCGGGCAATCCGGGTCAGGCCAACTACGCAGCAGCCAAGGCGGGCGTGGCGGGCATGACGCGCGCACTGGCCCGTGAGCTGGGCAGCCGCAACATCACCGTGAACTGCGTGGCGCCCGGTTTCATCGAGACCGACATGACCTCTGTGTTGCCCGAAGATCAGCAAAAAGCGCTCAATGCGCAGATCCCGCTGGGCCACATGGGCAAGCCAGCAGACATCGCACACGCGGTGGCGTATCTGGCGTCGCGTGAGGCTGGCTATGTGACAGGGCAGGAGTTGCATGTCAATGGCGGCATGTACATGTAATTAAGGCAAATTAACGCCGGTTCATCCGGACGGCGGGTCGCTTAGGGGCTTCTCCTTAACCGGCTAGAATCGCGGATTCATTCACAACCCCCAGAGGGAAACCATGAGCGATATCGAAGCACGCGTCAAAAAAATCATTGCCGAACAACTCGGTGTGGAAGAGTCCCAAGTCACCAATGAAAAGGCCTTCGTGGCAGACCTCGGTGCCGACTCGCTCGACACGGTGGAACTGGTGATGGCTCTGGAAGACGAATTCGGCATCGAGATCCCGGACGAAGACGCCGAAAAGATCACCACGGTGCAAAACGCCATCGACTACGCCAACAACCACCAGAAGGCCTGAGCAGCGCACTGCGCCTGACTCAAGCGATCAGCAGAAGGTTTTATACGCATGAGCCGTCGTCGCGTTGTCGTGACCGGCCTGGGTTGCATCAGCCCCGTGGGTAACACGGTGGCCGAGTCCTGGGCCAACCTCCTTGCCGGCCAATCCGGCATTGACCTCATCACCAAGTTCGACGCGTCGAACTTTGCCTGCAAGATTGCGGGCGAGGTCAAAGGTCTTGACCTGGAGTCGTACATCAGCGCCAAGGATGCGCGCGCGATGGACACCTTCATCCACTACGGCATTGCTGCTGCGGCGCAGGCCGTGCAGGATGCGGGGCTTCCTACGGGCGAAGCGCTCAGTGAGGAGTTCGCCACGCGCATTGCCTGCGTGATCGGCTCCGGCATTGGCGGCCTCCCGCTGATCGAAAATACCCACGCCGAACTGGCCAGCCGTGGACCGCGGCGTATCACGCCATTTTTTGTCCCCGCGTCCATCATCAACATGGTGGCAGGGCATGTGTCCATGCGCTTTGGCTTCAAGGGCCCCAACCTTGCTGTGGTGACTGCCTGCACAACGGGCTTGCACTGCATCGGCGAGGCGGGGCGCATGATCGAATATGGCGATGCAGACGTAGTCGTGGCAGGCGGTACCGAATCCACGGTATCCCCGCTGGGCATTGGCGGCTTTGCCGCCATGCGTGCCCTGTCCACGCGCAACGACGACCCCAAGACAGCATCCCGGCCCTGGGACAAGGACCGCGACGGGTTTGTGCTGGGCGAAGGGGCTGGTGTGCTGGTGCTTGAAGAGTACGAACACGCCAAAGCCCGCGGTGCCAAGATTTATGCCGAACTCAGCGGTTTTGGCATGAGCGCCGATGCAGGCCACATGACGGCACCCAATATGGATGGGCCTCGGCGCGCCATGCTCAGTGCGCTGCGCAACGCCGGGATCAATGCCGATCAGGTGGACTACCTCAACGCCCACGGCACCTCTACCCCCCTGGGTGACATCAACGAGACCAACGCTATCAAGGCGGCCTTGGGCGACCACGCCTACAAGACCGTCGTGAGCTCTACCAAATCCATGACGGGCCATTTGCTTGGCGGCGCCGGGGGTATCGAGAGCGTGTTCACTGTACTGGCACTGCACGAACAAAAAGTGCCGCCCACCATCAACCTGCTTAACCAGGATCCGGAGTGTGATCTTGATTACTGTGCCAATACGGCACGGGATATGAAGATCGATGTGGCCGTCAAAAACAACTTCGGTTTTGGTGGCACCAATGGAACGCTGGTGTTCAAGCGCATCTGATTTCCCACCGAAATCACGGCTTCGGTCGTAGCATGTGTCGCGCGCTGGCGTGCTTACAGGGCGTCCGCCGCCGTGACGGCAGTTCAGCGTCGCTCTGGAGTGTGATCAGCCTTCCGCGGCGATTCGTCCTGTGATACGGCTCACGCGGCGACCCCCTTCCGTCCAGTATCCGCTGCGGCGCAGTAGGGTTTTGGGCGCGTTGCTGGCTGCTTTGGTATTGGCGGGTGCCTTGGTGCTGCTTGCCTGGGTGGCTCTGGGAAGCAGGGCTGCCGTTCTGTCCATCGGGGTAGCCTTTTGCCTTTGGGCGGCGGCCCTGTTGGGTGCGGTGCATTTTTGGTGGCACCAACCTTGTGGATCGCTGCAGTTCGATGGCGAGGCCTGGAGCTTGTACCGCGCATTGCCCGCCGGCAGGGCGCTAGCACTGTCAGCGTCTCCTGAGGTGCTTCTGGATCTGCAGGGGTACCTGTGGGTGCGCATCTTGCCGGTCGGACACTCGCCCTTGTGGTTATGGCTGGAGCGCTCGAGCCAGCCAGAGCGCTGGATGGACTTGCGCCGTGCGGTATATTCGCGCGCCAGACCGGGCATTGACAACGCTGACGAAACCGCCCGGCAAGCTGCCGCAGGGCGTGAATCTTGAGTATCCATGACTGTAATTCCGCCTTCCCCCTCCGAAGACAGCGACCTCCAACTGGTGGAGCGCACGGTTGCGGGCGACCAGCGCGCGTATGAATTGCTGGTCATCAAGTACCAGCGCCGCATTGAGCGACTGATCGGTCGCATGGTGCGTGATACGGACTCGGTCCAGGACATCGCCCAGGAGACTTTCATTCGTGCCTACCGGGCGCTGCATCAGTTCCGAGGGGACGCCCAGTTCTACACGTGGCTGTACCGGATTGCCGTCAATACGGCCAAGAAGGCGTTGATGGACATGAAGCGCAACCCGGTCATTTCCGAGAATGCGTTCCGTGGTTCTGAGGATGAGGATGAAACTTCCCGCCTTGGACACGAACTAACCAGCGACGAAACCCCCGAAACTGTCCTTGCGGCCCAGGAAATCGCCCAGGTCGTGAACGCAGCCATGGAGGCCTTGCCCGACGATCTGCGTCAAGCGGTCACGCTGCGAGAGATCGAGGGGCTCAGTTACGAAGAAATTGCCACCGCGATGGGGTGCCCCATTGGTACGGTGCGATCTCGAATTTTTCGGGCGCGTGAAGCCATTTCGGCCAAAGTGCGTCCCTTGCTTGAAAACCAGTCGGGCAAACGGTGGTGAGGTGATGGAATGAACAAGGCGGAAACAGGTATCAATGTCTCGGCAGGTGTCAGCCTGCGCGAGGGGCTGGGGCGCGGCGAGCAGTTATCGGCCCTGGCGGACGGCCAACTTCAAGGCGATGAGTTCGCTGCTGCGCTGGCCTGGGCTGCAGAGGATGAAGGGCGTGACACCTGGGAGGTCTATCACCTCGTGGGTGACGTGCTGCGCTCTTCGGAGCTGGCGCGACCTGTGAGTCCGGCATTTCTGTCCCGCTTGCGCGAAGAGCTTGCCAAGGAAGCCCCGCCGCAGCGCCCCCAAGTTCCGGCCCAGTTGGATAACGTAGCGGTCCACCTGCCTGTGGCTGCCAACGCTTCGGTCTTCCGTTGGAAGATGGTTGCGGGTTTTGCTTCACTCGCTGCCGTGGCAGCCATCGGCTGGACTTCTTTCTCCCAACTGCAGGGGGCGGGCGGGGCAGGTTCTCAGTTGGCTGCTGCCCCAGAAGGTGCGCGGGCCCAGGGTGCACCTGTCGTGGCTGTTGCTGACGCAGACGGCCAGCAAGTGATGATTCGGGACCCACGCTTGGACGAGCTGCTGGCCGCCCACAAGCAGTTCGGCAGCACGTCTGCGCTGCAGATGCCGGCAGGCTTTTTGCGCAACGCTACTTTTGAGACTCCTGGCCGCTGAACCTTGAATGGCAATTTCTGGCGCTGAGATTGTGTGATGAACCCCTCTGGAGTAGCGAAGGTCTTTGAAATTCCCTGGGTTCGATGGTTTGGCACGCTGATAGCTGCCGTTCTGTGCGGATTGTGCGCGGCACCGGCGATGGCAGCTTCTGCCGCATCCCCTGAATCCACAGCCAGCGCCGCGGCAGAACGCGATACGGCACAGTGGATCGAGCGCATGCACAGCGCACCCTGCAGCCGCGCCTATGCCGGGACCTTTGTGGTGTTGGCGGCCAACGGTGCGATGTCCAGTTCGCGCATTTGGCATGCCTGCGATGGGCAGCAACAATTGGAGCGGGTCGAGTCACTCAGCGGCACACCGCGCACCGTCTATCGGCGCAATGACGAGGTTCGTACCTTCCTGCCTCAGGCGCGCATCGTGCGATCAGACCGCCGCGATGCGTCGGGGCTCTTTCCGCGCGTGCCTGTGGTCAGCGGCACATCCATCGCCCAGTTCTATACACCCCGCATGCTGGGGCAGGAGCGGGTGGCGGGCTTCGTGTCGGATGTGGTGTGGCTTCAACCCACAGACACCCTGCGCTTTGGCTACCGCCTATGGAGTGAGCGTGAAACCGGATTAGTGATGAAGCTGCAGACGCTGGCCCCAGACGGCCGGGTGCTGGAGCAGGCGGCCTTTTCGGAGTTGGACCTGAATGCCTCGGTGAAGGTCGATCAGCTTGCACGCCTGATGGACACCACCTCGGGCTACAAGGTTGTGGCGCCCTCGGTGGTCAAGACCACGGCCAAGGCTGAAGGCTGGGCCTTGCGGCAGCCCGTGGCGGGCTTCGTGCCCGTCAGTTGCCATCGGAGGGCGGTGTCTGACGCGCAGGACGCCCCCAGCGTGCTGCAGTGTCTCTACTCCGATGGACTGGCCTCTGTGTCGTTGTTCATGGAGCCCTTCGACCCTCAGCGGCACCCTGCTCAGCCCCAGGTATCGAGCATGGGTGCTACACAGTTGCTGGCCCAGCGCGGGCCATCGGACGTGTGGGTCACCGCCGTAGGTGAAGTGCCATTGCAGACATTGCGCCTTTTTGTGGGCCAGTTGGAACGCCTGCGCTGAGGGGCGGGGTGCAGCGGTCTGAGTTCTCATCTCCGTGTCTGTGCCCGGCCGTGGGGACATGGAGAGAGCCACACGTCCGGGGAACCATTTGGCGTCACACTCTTCACAGTCACACACAATTCGTGAACAGCATTCGCCAAAAATCAAGAAAGGTCAAAGATGCCGAAGTTTGATGGAAGTATGTTGCGTTCGATGGCACTGGCATCCCTGATGGGTGTTCTGGCCACGGTCTCGTTAGCACCCCATGCTGCGTTGGCACAACCCGCCTCGTCGGTTCGGGGTTTGCCAGATTTCACCGATTTGGTTGATCAGGTGGGGCCTTCCGTGGTCAATATTCGCACCGTGGAAAAAGCGTCCAGCCGAGCCAACGCCAATGGCATGGACGAAGAGATGCTGGAATTTTTTCGCCGGTTCGGGGTGCCTATTCCCAATGTTCCGCGCCAGCAGCGGCCTCAACGCCCTCAGCAAGAAGAAGAGCCGCAACCACGCGGCGTAGGGTCGGGTTTTATCTTGACTGCCGACGGCTTCGTGATGACCAATGCGCACGTGGTTGAAGGCGCCGATGAGGTCATCGTGACCTTGACCGACAAGCGCGAGTTTAAGGCGCGCATCGTGGGAGCAGACAAGCGCACCGATGTCGCCGTGGTGAAGATCGAAGCGTCTGGCCTGCCTGCGGTGAAGGTGGGGGATGTGAGCCGTCTCCGCGTGGGTGAATGGGTGATGGCGATTGGCTCACCCTTCGGGCTGGAAAACACGGTCACTGCGGGCATCGTCAGCGCCAAGCAGCGTGATACGGGAGACTATTTGCCCTTTATCCAGACCGACGTGGCCATTAACCCCGGAAATTCCGGCGGCCCCCTCATCAATATGCGTGGCGAAGTGGTGGGCATCAATAGCCAGATCTATTCCCGCTCGGGCGGGTTCATGGGGATCTCGTTCGCCATTCCCATGGATGAAGCCATGCGTGTGAGCGAGCAGTTGCGCGCATCGGGCCGTGTCACGCGTGGTCGCATTGGTGTGCAGATCGGGCAGGTCACCAAGGACGTTGCTGAATCGATTGGCTTGGGCAAGGCACAAGGTGCGCTGGTGACCGGCGTGGAGACAGGATCGCCCGCTGACAAGGCAGGCGTGGAGGCGGGGGACATCATCACGCGCTTCGATGGCAAGCCCATCGAGAAGGTGGCCGACCTGCCGCGCCTGGTGGGCAACACCAAACCAGGCAGCCGCAGTACTGTGACGGTATTTCGTCGCGGAGCATCCCGCGACCTAGCCATCACCATCGCGGAGATCGAGCCCGACAAGCCAGCTGCCAAAGCGACCGAGCGCGAGGAGAAGCCCAAGGCTTCTGCGGCGGCACAACAGATCGGGTTGTCGGTGACGGACCTGACGGATGCGCAGAAGAAGGAGCTCAAGCTCAAGGGCGGGGTGGTGGTAGCTGCCGCTACCGACGCGGCGGCACGCGCTGGCCTGAGGGAAGGGGACATCATCTTGTCGGTCGCCAACACCGAAGTGTCGGGCGTGAAGGAGTTTGAGTCCGTGCTGTCCAAGGCCGACAAGAGCAAGTCCATCAACGTGCTCTATCGCCGTGGAGAGTGGGCGCAGTACGCGCTGATTCGCCCTGGCAAGTGAGCGTTGTAAACCCACAGGGGATGGTCCAACAGCGGGCGATTCCCTACCTGGTGAGGGGGCCATTGCAGCAGTTGGTGGATTTTTTATCGAACCGATTCCGGGTGTCTTGATCTGCCTGGATGTTAGCTTTTGCTAACTTTTTGGAGGCCCATCAACCAGTTTCGATAGAATAGAGACTTGCGTTCAACGCTTATCTGCATATCGACCGGCTCACTGTTCACGATGTGGGATGTTTTTGTGCAATGCACAGTTGATCCACAGCTCACCCACAAGTTGTCCAGCGTTGTTCTTGTGCAGACTGTGTATAAACTGTGTATAAAATTCCTGTTGCACCCTGGCAACTTCCCTGGGATACCGAGGGACGGGCTTTTTCAGATGGCCTTTTTGCCTACAATGAAGCTCCAACTATCGCAGTTGCCAATGATTGTTGGTTCAGGGCGCGTCGCCACTCGACGCGCCCTTTTTTCTTGTGCGCGCTGTTTTAATTCAATCACTTGACGCTTTCCGTTGATGAATCACATCAGAAATTTTTCCATCATTGCGCACATCGACCATGGCAAGTCGACGCTTGCCGACCGCTTGATTCAGCGGTGCGGAGGTCTTGCAGACCGTGAGATGGAGGCCCAGGTTCTGGACTCGATGGATATCGAAAAAGAGCGTGGGATAACCATCAAGGCGCAGACCGCTGCGCTGCAGTACAAGGCCCAGGACGGACAGGTTTACAACCTCAATCTGATCGACACGCCGGGGCACGTGGACTTCTCTTACGAAGTGAGCCGCTCGCTGTCTGCGTGCGAAGGTGCACTGTTGGTGGTGGACGCATCGCAAGGGGTGGAAGCGCAGACCGTGGCCAACTGCTATACCGCGCTGGACTTGGGCGTGGAAGTGGTCCCGGTGCTCAACAAGATGGATCTGCCCAATGCCGACCCGGAGAACGCGAAGGCTGAAATCGAAGATGTGATCGGCATCGATGCGACCGACGCGATTCCCTGCTCCGCCAAGACCGGCATGGGCATCGATGAGATTCTGGAAGCCATCGTTGCCAAGGTTCCCGCACCGCGAGGCCGTGCCGACGGTCCGCTGCGCGCGATGATCATCGACAGCTGGTTCGACAGCTATGTGGGCGTGGTCATGCTGGTGCGTGTGGTCGATGGCCGTTTGCTCAAGGGTGAGCGCATCAAGATGATGGCCACGGGCGCGGTGTACAACGCCGATAACCTGGGAGTGTTCACGCCTGCCAACGAGCCGCGCAACTCACTCGACGCTGGGCAGGTGGGCTACATCATTGCGGGTATCAAAGAGTTGCAGGCCGCCAAGGTGGGCGACACCATCACGCTGGAGAAAAAACTCCCCAACAACGCCGGCCCAGCGGCCGAGGCGCTGCCAGGTTTCAAGGAAATCCAGCCGCAGGTGTTTGCCGGCCTCTACCCGACCGAGGCGAGCGAATACGACTCCCTGCGCGACGCCCTTGAGAAGCTCAAGCTCAACGATGCCTCGCTCCACTACGAGCCCGAGGTAAGTCAGGCGCTGGGGTTCGGATTCCGCTGCGGATTCCTGGGGCTTTTGCACATGGAGATCGTGCAGGAGCGGCTGGAGCGTGAGTTTGACCAGGACCTCATCACGACCGCCCCCAGTGTGGTCTATGAGGTCGTCAAGGCCGACGGCGAAGTGATCATGGTCGAGAACCCTTCCAAGATGCCTGACCAGGGTCGTCTGGAGGAAATCCGCGAGCCCATCGTGACGGTGCACCTGTACATGCCGCAGGACTACGTGGGCCCGGTGATGACACTGGCCAACCAAAAGCGTGGTGTGCAAATGAACATGGCGTACCACGGTCGCCAGGTGATGCTCACTTACGAAATGCCGCTGGGCGAAATCGTGCTGGACTTCTTCGACAAGCTCAAATCGGTCTCGCGTGGCTATGCGTCCATGGACTATGAGTTCAAGGAGTACCGGGCCTCCGATGTGGTGAAGGTCGATATCCTGCTCAACGGCGACAAGGTGGACGCCTTGTCCATCATCGTGCACCGCTCGCAGTCGCAGTACCGTGGCCGCGCGGTGGTCGCCAAGATGCGGGAAATCATCAGCCGCCAGATGTACGACGTGGCCATCCAGGCCGCCATCGGGGCCAACATCATTGCGCGCGAAACCATCAAGGCGCTGCGCAAGAACGTGCTGGCCAAATGTTATGGGGGCGACATCACCCGTAAACGCAAGCTTCTTGAGAAGCAGAAAGCCGGCAAGAAGCGCATGAAACAGATCGGATCGGTCGAAGTGCCCCAAGAGGCGTTTCTGGCCATTTTGCAGGTGGAAGACTGATGCAGTTCATGCAAATTTTGACGTCGCTGGTCCTGGCAGCCTTCGTTGGCTATATCGGTGCCTGGTACACCGGCGCGATCGAGGGCAACTTTGCGCTGCTCCTGTTTCTGGCGACGCTCGTGACCGGTGTCTACTGGCTGGCGGAGCGTATTTATTTTCTGCCCCGGCGCCGCAGGGCGGCGCAGGCCATCGAGGACGCTGCTACCGAGCGCCGTGCAGAACTTGATCGCATGGGCATCCAGAAGGTGGACGTCGATGTGCAGGAGACCAAGGGCCGCATCCTCATGCAACCCTGGTGGCTGGACTGGACGGCCGGTCTCTTCCCGGTGATTGCTGCCGTGTTCTTCTTGCGCTCTTTCCTTTTTGAGCCCTTCAAGATTCCTTCCGGCTCGATGATTCCAACCCTGCTGGTGGGGGACTTGATCCTGGTGAACAAATTCACCTACGGCATCCGACTGCCCGTCATCAACACGCGGTTGACCGAGGGCACCAGGCCGGTGCGTGGCGACGTGCTGGTGTTCCGTTATCCGCCCCAGCCCAGCATGGACTACATCAAGCGGGTGGTGGGTGTGCCGGGCGATGAGGTGGCCTATCTCAACAAGCGCCTCACCATCAATGGCAAAGCTGTTGACACCAAGGCGCTGCCTGACTTCCTTGAAGAAGACTCGATGCGCTACTTCAAGCAATTTGAAGAGCAGCTGGGCGACCCGCCACACCGGCTGTTGAACAACCCCGACGTGCCTGCCTTTGTGCAGGGCGCCAGCAACTTTGCCTATCGTGAAAACTGCCGCTACAGTGTGGAAGGTGTCACCTGCAAGGTGCCAGAGGGGCACTACTTCATGATGGGCGACAACCGTGATAACTCGCTCGATTCCCGTTATTGGGGGTTCGTGCCTGAGGGCAATATCGTGGGCAAGGCCTTTTTTGTCTGGATGAATTTCGGTAATCTCAAGCGGATCGGCGCGTTCCATTGAACGCGAGCGGTTGCACACAACATTGAGGGGGTCATTGATGAAGACACATCGCACTGCAAGCCGCTCGCGCCAGCGCGGGCTGTCGTTTTTTGGACTGATTTTTGTGGGACTGATCGCAGTGGCTGCATTTGCGATTGGTGGACAGTCAATCCCGATCTTTCTGGAGTACGCATCAGCCAAAAAGGCCATTGAAAAAGCCAAGGTCGAAACCACAGTGCCTGGAATTCGTGCTGCTTTTGACCGCGCCGCGTCCATTGATGACATCCGGTCCATCAAGGGGTCAGACCTGGAGGTGACAAAGCGTGGCGAGAAGGTGGTGGTGTCGTTCAAATATGCGCGCGAAATTCCCCTGGCGGGTCCGGCCTATCTGGTCTACCGCCTTGAAGCGCAGACCAACTAGGTGCAGGCCGGTCTCCTCGCGCTTCAGGGGCGCCTGCAGCATGTGTTTGCTGATCCCTCTCTGCTCCAGCGTGCCACCACGCACCGCAGCTTTTCTGCGGACCACAACGAGCGGCTTGAATTTCTGGGTGACTCCGTTTTGAACCTGGCGGTGGCCAGCTTGCTCTACCGCCGGCTGTCGGCCTTGCCTGAAGGCGACCTCTCTCGGGTGCGTGCCAATCTGGTCAAGCAGGACACCCTGCACCAGCTGGCCCTGCGACTCAAAGTGGCTGATGTGCTGCGTTTGGGCGAGGGTGAGGCCAAATCCGGGGGGCAGCAGCGTCCCTCCATCCTGGCGGATGCATTGGAAGCGCTGATTGGGGCTGTGTATCTGGATGCGGGTTACGCCAGCGCGGAAGCCCTGGTGCATCGTCTCTTCGAGGGCGTGGAGATTAACCCGCAGATGCAGGCGGCGTCCAAGGACGCCAAAACCGCATTGCAGGAGTGGCTCCAGGGCCGCAAAATGAAACTCCCGCAATACAAGGTGGTGGCGACGGTGGGGGCGGCCCACCGCCAGACCTTTGACGTCGAGTGCGATATTCCCGAACTGGGCCTGACCGAGCGTGGCATCGGTGGGTCACGCAGGGCGGGCGAGCAGGCCGCCGCTGCGGCCATGCTGGCCACATTGAAAGCAAAGAATTTATGAATGACGCTACCCAAGATGTAGCTGCCGACGACGGTGCCGAAGGCGCCCCGGTGCAAAACGATCTGGAAGCCATGCTGGCTGCTGCGGGGGCTCCGGCGGCGGTGCCTGGCCAACGCTGCGGCGTGATCGCCATTGTTGGCAAGCCCAACGTGGGCAAGTCCACCCTTCTCAATGCTCTGGTGGGCCAGAAGATCAGCATCACCTCGCGCAAGGCACAGACCACGCGGCACCGCATCACGGGCATTCGCACCCTGGAGCAGACGCAGTTCATCTTTGTGGACACGCCGGGCTTTCAAACCCGGCATGCCACAGCCCTCAATAAGTCGCTCAACAAGACCGTGATGGGCGCGATTGGCGACGTGGACCTGATCCTGTTTGTGGTCGAGGCCGGCAACTTCACCCTGGCCGACGCCAAGGTGCTGTCGCTGTTCAAACCCGGCATTCCCACGCTGCTGGTGGCCAATAAACTGGACATGGTGCACCGCCGTGCCGAGCTGGCCCCCTGGCTCAAGAGCATGCAGGAGCGCCACCCGTTCGCCGAATTCGTGCCCATGTCGGCCAAAAACAAGGGCGATATCGAGCGCTTGTTTGGCATCTGCGCCAAATATCTGCCCGAGCAGGCTTGGTGGTATGCCGAAGACGAGTTGACAGACCGTAGCGAGAAGTTTCTGGCCTCCGAAACGGTGCGTGAGAAACTGTTCCGCTTTACCGGTGATGAGCTGCCCTACACCTCGACTGTGGTGATCGACAAGTTCGACGAGGAAAAGAGCAAGCAACACAAACGCCTGGTCAAGATCGCCGCCACCATCGTGGTGGAGCGTGACAACCACAAGATGATGGTGATTGGCGACAAGGGAGAGCGCCTCAAGCGCATTGGCACCGAGGCCCGCCAGGAGCTGGAAAAGCTCATGGACGCCAAGGTGTTCCTGGAGCTGTGGGTCAAGGTCCGCTCCGGCTGGGCCGATGACGAAGCCCGGGTGCGCTCCTTCGGCTACGAGTGAATCCCGAACGCTGACTTTCCCTTCCTCCTGCTCGCGCACACCGCAGCAGGCGTCACAGGCGATCCTTTCCCACCCTCCATCCCTGCAGCACCGTGGCCGTAGCCAAGCGCGTTTCCGATGAGCCTGCGTTCGTGCTGCACAGCTACGACTGGAGCGAGTCCAGTCTGATCCTGGAGGTCTTCTGCCGCCAGCAAGGGCGAACTGCTCTGGTGGCCAAAGGGGCCAAGAAGCCCAGCTCCAACTTCCGCCCGGTGCTGCTGCCGCTACAGCCCTTGCTGGTGACCTACACGCTCACAGGCGATGGCCATGCGGACATCCATACGCTCAAGGGCGCGGAGTGGGTGGGCGGGCATGTGATGCCCACGGGGGATGCTCTGCTGTCGGGCATGTACCTCAACGAACTGCTGCTGCGCCTGCTGGCGCGTGCAGACCCGCACCCAGCCTTATTTGATGCCTATGCGGGCGTGGTGCGCGTGCTGGCCAGCGAACATGGCGATGCGCTGGAGGCGGTGCTGCGCAGTTTTGAGCTGCTGCTTCTGCGCGAGATCGGACTCTTGCCCGGTCTGGACGTGCAGACCATGACCTTCGACCCCCTGAAGCCCGACACCCGCTACACGCTGGTGCCCGAAGGCGGCTTGCGCGCCGCGTCCGCCGCAGACCGTGCAGGCCTGACGGGCAGCCAATGGCAGGCCCTGCAGCGTGGCCTGGATGATGTGGCCAGCTACACCGCCACCTTGCGCGCGTGCGCCCCCGTGGCGGCCGAACTCAAGCCGCAGCTGCGTGCCTTGCTGCAATACCATTGCGGTAGCCCGACGCTGCGCACCCGCCAGCTCATGATCGACTTGCAGGCCCTATGAACCCATCCTCCCGTTCCCTTCAGCGCACCGCCTTGTCCGTCAACGTCAACAAGGTGGCCCTGCTGCGCAACACGCGCCATCTGGGCATTCCCAGCGTCACCCGCGCGGCCGAGCTGTGCCTGAAAGCGGGGGCCCAGGGCATCACGGTGCACCCACGGCCCGACGAACGCCATATCCGCAGCCAGGACGTGTTTGAGCTGGCAACGCTGATGAAGGCCTGGCCCGATCGCGAATACAACATCGAGGGCAACCCTTCGCAGAACCTGATGGACTTCATCCGTCAGGTGCGCCCCCACCAAGCGACCTTTGTCCCCGACAGCGAGGACCAGTTCACCAGCGACCACGGCTGGAGCTTTCCGCAAGATGCCGAGCGTCTGGCGCCCCTGGTGGCCGAATGCAAGGCGTTGGGCGTGCGTGTGAGCCTCTTCATGGACCCGGTGCCCGAGCAGATGGCCGCCGCCAAGGCGGTGGGCGCTGACCGGGTGGAGCTGTACACCGAGCCCTATGCAGCC
Organism: Acidovorax sp. Root70; assembly: GCF_001428225.1. Classification (NCBI taxonomy): domain Bacteria; kingdom Pseudomonadati; phylum Pseudomonadota; class Betaproteobacteria; order Burkholderiales; family Comamonadaceae; genus Acidovorax; species Acidovorax sp. Root70. Next base: position 90,630 of record NZ_LMHQ01000030.1, on the reverse strand, counting down.
GCTTGGGGCTCGCCGCAGCAGGCGTTGGAGCTGAAACGCTATGCCGCAGCCGCCCAGGCGGCGCTGGATGCAGGTTTGGACGTGAACGCAGGCCATGACCTCAACCGGGACAATCTGGCGGCCTTTGTGCGCGAAGTGCCGGGCGTGCTCGAGGTCTCGATCGGCCATGCGCTGATCGCCGATGCGCTGGAGCTGGGCTACACCGCGACCGTACAGGCCTACCTGGATTGCATTGCCCAGGGATTTGCGGATGTGGGAAACTCCTGATTTGATAGCTTTAGAGGCATATCACACTAGCGCTTCCAGCCATTTTGATTGAAATTTCATGATCTACGGTATCGGTACCGACATCTGCGACGTGCGGCGCATTGCGGCCAGCTTGGCCCGCCACGGCGACCGTTTTGCAGAAAAGGTGCTGGCCGAGGGCGAACTGGCCACCTGGCGTGAACGCAGCGCGCGCTGGCCCGACCGGGGCTTGCGCTACCTGGCCACCCGGTTCTCCGCCAAAGAGGCTTTCAGCAAGGCGGTCGGCCTGGGCATGCGCATGCCGATGACGTGGCGCCACTGCGAGGTCGCCAAGCTGCGCAGCGGCCAGCCCGTCATCGTGCTGCACGGCGCGCTCAAGGAATGGTTTGAGGCCCAGGGCCTGCAGGCGCACCTCAGTGTGACCGACGAGACCGACTATGCCGCCAGCTTCTGTGTGGTGGAGAAAATTCAAACCAAATCACCTTGAAGCGCTGGATTGATATGCGCTGATAGCTATCCATTGAGTAGCAATTGCCCTTTGAAATGTCCCATGACTGAACACGCTCCCCTGATCCTTGACGTCGCTGGCACCACCCTCAGCGCGGATGACCGCCGTCGCCTGGCGCACCCGCTCACGGGCGGCGTGATCCTATTTGCCCGCAACTGGGAAAACCGCGCGCAGCTGCTGCAGCTCACCAGCAGCATCAAGGCCGTGCGCGACGACCTGCTGATCTGTGTGGACCACGAAGGCGGCCGCGTGCAGCGCTTTCGCACCGATGGTTTCACCCACTTGCCGCCCATGCGCGCGCTGGGCGAGATGTGGATGGACGATGGCAGAGGCGCCAAGGCCGTGCCCGGTAGCGGCGCCCTGCGTGCCACCAACGCAGCCACGGCGGCGGGCTATGTGCTGGGGGCGGAGCTGCGTGCCTGCGGCGTGGACTTCAGCTTTACACCGGTGCTGGACTTGGACTGGGGCGAAAGTGGTGTGATCGGCGACCGCTCGCTCCACCGCGACCCCCGTGTGGTGGCGCTGCTCGCCAAGAGCCTCATGCACGGCCTGCTGCAGGCGGGCATGGCCAACTGCGGCAAACATTTCCCTGGACACGGCTTCGTCAAGGCCGATTCGCACACTGAAGTACCCGTGGACAAGCGCAGCCTCAAGGCCATCCTGGCCGACGATGCAGCGCCGTACCCCTGGCTCAGCAGCACGCTTACCAGCGTAATGCCGGCCCACGTGATCTACCCCAAGGTCGACAGCCGCCCCGCCGGTTTTTCGCAGCGCTGGCTGCAAGACATCCTGCGCCGCCAGATGCGCTTTGACGGCGCTATCTTCAGCGACGACCTCAGCATGGAAGGGGCTCGGCGCCTGGACGGCCAGGTGGTCAGCTACACCGATGCCGCCGTGGCGGCGCTGGAAGCAGGTTGCGACCTGGTGCTGCTGTGCAACCAGAGCGTGGGCGATGGCAAGGCAGTGGACGAACTCATTAATGGCCTGGAAAAGGCTCGCAACCAGGGCCGCTGGCAGCCCAGTGTGGACAGCGAATCCCGCCGCCTGGCGTTGCTGCCCGAAACCCTGCCGCAGGCCTGGGACGAACTCATGTACCAGCCCGCCTACCTGCAGGCGCTGGATCTGTTGCTCTGACCTCGCCGGTGGCGGGACGTGCGCTGCGGCGCTACCCCGCGCGGCGGTGCACCCGCACCCGCTAGGGCGTGTTGAAAGGCCCCGGCATCACCGGCGTCGGTGCGGCCGGGGAGGCGTTGGCTACCCCATCCGTGGCGGTAGCCGGTGGTGTGGGTGGGGTGGGGGGCGGTGGCACTCCCTGAAATCGGCGCACTACGCGCTGGAACACCAGCGCATTCGGAATCTGCAGCCAAGCCACCTGGCCGGTTGCTGCGCCGTGGTCTTCCAGCGTGGTGTAGAGCAGGTTGATGTCCACCACGCGCCCCTTGGCGCCTGGCTTCTCGGCGGTGTCTAGCACCTCGATGTAGTCGCCAATCTTGAAAGGCCGCACGGTAAAGATCAGCAGCGCGCAAAACAGATTGGACAGCACGCTCCAGGCCGCGAAGAACGCCACGGCCCCCACGGTGGCAAAGCCGGTGAACGCGGTCCAGAGCACCGTGGCCGACACCCCCATGCGCTCCAGCACCAGCAGCAAGGCGCTCGCAATGATGGTCCATCGGATCAGGCCGTTGATGGGCACCAGCAGTTCATTGGGCAACTGGTAGTGTGCGCTCGCACGGCGCACCAGGCGGCGCAGGGTGCGCTGCAGCAGCCAAGCAGCGAACAGGATCAGCAGGATCTGCGAGCCCGGAATAATGACTTCGAGCCAGTCCTGCATCCACTCGGGCAGTCGGGTTTTCAGAACTTGCATGCGGGAGACGGCGGTACGGGCGTTGCGTTCGGTCGCGTCAAACGAGAGGAAATGAAAGAAACTCAATTGCGCAACTGCTCCACGGTGTCCATCTGCATTTCAAAGCTGAAGAAGCGGTTGCGGCCCTGGGCCTTGGCGGCATAGAGCGCCTGGTCGGCACGCATGATCATGCTCTCGGCGTTGGTGCTGTCGTCGGGCACGCAGGTGGTGATGCCGCCTGACAGGGTCAGCGTGTCGCCCAGAGGGGAGCCAGCGTGCGCAATGGCGCGCACCTTGAGCACTTGCCCCAGTGCCCGCGCAAAGGTCATGGCGCCCGAGCGCGGCGTGTTGGGCAGAATGAGGGCGAACTCTTCACCCCCGTAGCGCGAGGCCACATCCCGGGGCCGCACGCAGACCTCACGCAGCAGCCGGCCCACCTCTTTCAGGCAGGCATCGCCTTGCACATGGCCGCTGGCATCGTTGAACAGCTTGAAGTGGTCCAGGTCGCACAGCATCAGCGTCAGCGGCGTGCCATCCCGTCGCGCGGCCAGGATCTCGTTGTGCAGGATGCGATCAAACCCGCGGCGGTTCACGAGGCCTGTGAGGGCATCGATTTCCACCATTTCATTGAGCCGCTGGTTGGCCGCGTGCAACTCGGCCGACATCGACACCAGCCGTCGGCGCATGTCCAGCAGGCGCCGCATGGCGCGCAGCTTGGCCATGAGCACGATGGGTGTGACGGGTTTGACCAGGTAGTCGTCGCCCCCCACCTCAATGCCGCGCCACACGTCCAGTTCATTGTCCAGGCCCGACAGGAAGATGATCGGCGTCCAGTCCCCGCCTTCACTAGCGCGCATCTGCTGCGCCACCCAGTAGCCATCCTGGCCGGGGAGCCGGATGTCCAGCAGCACCAGGTCGGGGCGATGGGTTTTGAACAGGTGCAGCGCTGCGCTGCCTTCAGGGGCCTCAAAGATGTCTGATACGCCCGCCCGCCGCAGTTCGGCCACGAGCGCCGCCCGCACGGAGCCCTGGTCTTCGACCACCAGCACCGAGAAAGCATTGCCAGAAGGCAGGGGAGACCCGGTCGAAGGGTAGGGAGCGCTGCTGGAACTGAAGGGCACGGTGTGTCTCCTTGGGGCCGGGGGCGAGGACGGTCAAGACCGCCCTCAGGGCAAATCCAGGCCTCAGGACTCGCGGCGCAGCGCGGGGAACAGGATCACGTCACGAATGCTGGGGCTGTCGGTCAACAGCATCATGAGACGGTCAATGCCAATGCCGCAGCCCCCGGTGGGAGGCATGCCGTATTCCAGCGCGCGCACGAAGTCGTGGTCATAGAACATGGCTTCGTCGTCGCCGCTGTCCTTGGCGGCCACCTGGGCGTGAAAGCGTGCTGCCTGGTCTTCGGCATCGTTGAGCTCGCTGAAGCCGTTGCCGAACTCGCGGCCGGTGATATACAGCTCAAAGCGCTCGGTCACCTCGGGGCGGTTGTCGTTGGCGCGGGCCAGGGGCGAGATCTCGGTGGGGTGTTCCATGATGAAGGTGGGCTGCCAGAGCTTGTCCTCCACCGTTTCTTCAAAGTACAGCACCTGCAGGCTGGCCAGGGTTCGGGCCGAGAGCTTGTCCTTCTCTTCGGTCATGCCCAGCTTCTTGAGCGCACTGATGAGCCAGGCGGCGTCGTCCACATGGGCACCGGCCTCGGTGTACTGGAAGATGGCTTCGCGGATGGTCAGGCGTGCAAAGGGTTGCGACAGGTCTACCGCGCGGCCCTGGTAGGTCATCTGCAGCGAACCGGTGGCCTTGAGCGCCACTTCACGGATCAGCGTTTCGGTGAAGTCCATCAGGTCCAGGTAGTTCCAGTACGCCGCGTAGAACTCCATCATGGTGAACTCGGGGTTGTGGCGCACCGAGATACCTTCGTTGCGGTAGCTGCGGTTGATCTCGAACACGCGCTCAAAGCCGCCCACGATCAGGCGCTTCAAGTACAACTCGGGCGCGATGCGCAGGTACATCTCCTGCTCCAGCGCGTTGTGGTGTGTGACGAACGGCTTGGCATTGGCGCCGCCCGGGATGGGGTGCAGCATGGGTGTCTCGACTTCGAGGAAACCATGGCTCACCATGAACTCGCGCAGGCCACTCACGGCCTTGCTGCGCGCCATGAAGCGTTTGCGGGCTTGCTCGTCGGTGATCAGGTCCACATAACGCTGGCGATATTTCTGCTCCTGATCGGCCATGCCATGGAACTTGTCGGGCAGGGGGCGCAGGCTCTTGGTCAAGAGTCGCAGGCTGGTCACCTTGACCGACAGTTCGCCGGTCTTGGTCTTCATCAGCGTGCCTTCGGCGCCCACGATGTCTCCCAGGTCCCAGTGTTTGAAGGCCGCATACAGTTCTTCGCCCACAGCGTCGCGCGTCACGTAGAGCTGGATGCGTCCGCCTACTTCGCCGAGAGAACCATCTTGGATGGTCGCGAAGCTGGCCTTGCCCATCACACGCTTGAGCATCATCCGGCCTGCCACGGAGACGCTCACCGGCGCAGCTTCCAAGGACTCGTTGGTCGCAGCGTTGTGCTCCAGGTGCAACTGTGCCGCCTTGTGGCCAGGTTTGAAGTTGTTGGGAAAAGCAACGCTACCGCCATTGGCCTGGGCTTCGCGCAGAGCGCGGAGCTTTTCGCGGCGCTCTGCGATGAGCTGGTTGTCGTCCTGGGGTGCGGGGGCGTGGATTTGGTCTGACATAGGTGCCGTCGATGCGGGGCGTGAAATGGAGGGCTGGGTTCAGCCGAACCACTGATTTTATCGGCTACGGGCTGTCTTCCGGCGCCATGCCCTTGGCAGGGCGGTCGCTCCATAGTGCCCTGGCGGTCATGGCGATGATTTTCACGTCGGTCCAGAGCGGGTGCGAGCGGGCATACTCGGCGGCATAGCGCAACTTGATGGGCAGTATTTGCTCCACATACGTGCGCTCCGGGTCTTTGCTATGGCTCAGCAGGGTGCTTTCGTCGCGGAATTCGATGGAGGCGCGGTCGGTGATGCCTGGCCGCACGCTGAGCACCAGATCCCGCACGGTGTCCGGGTAGAGCGCGACATAGTGCGGCACCTCGGGCCGGGGGCCGACGAGACTCATGTCACCCCGAAGCACGTTGAAAAGCTGCGGCAGCTCGTCGGCCTTGGTGCGTCGCAGCCAATGGCCAGCCCGGGTAATGCGAGCGTCTGCCCCGATGGTGATGGCCGGGCCCGCAGCTTCTGCGCGCGAGTGCATGGTACGGAACTTGTAGATGCGGAACAACCTGCCCGCGCGGCCCACACGCTGTTGGCGAAAAAGTGCCGGACCGGGCGAGTCCCACACCACCCACAATGCCACGGCCAGCAGCACGGGGGCGAGCAGCAGCAGCCCGAAGGCGGCAATGCACAGGTCGAACAGCCGCTTGGGCATGTTCAGCCCAGCACCTCGTGCAGTGCTGCAATCACGCGGTCCTGGTCGCTGTCACCCATGGCGGTGAACAAGGGAATGCTGATCATGGCTTGGTAAGCTGCATCGGCCTGGGGGAACATTGCCGGCGTAAGCTGATAGCGGTCCCGCCAGTACGGGTGCCGGTGCAGCGGCACATAGTGCACGCTGGTGCCGATGCCCCGGTCTGACAGCGCCTGGATCGCCTCGTCACGACCCATTGGCGCATCCGCTCGCAGCCGGATGACATAGAGGTGCCAGGCGTGGGTGTCGCCTTGAGGAGCCCGGGCGGGCAAGGTCAGGGGCAGGGGCGCCAACTGCTCATGGTAGCGGCTTGCCAGCACCTCGCGCCGCTGCACAAATTGCGGCAGCCGCGCTAGTTGCTCCACGCCCATGGCGGCGGCTACGTCCGTCATGTTGTACTTGAAGCCGGGCGCGACGACCTCGTAGTACCAAGCGGGGGTTTTGGAGGTGAATCGGTCAAACGTATCGCGGCTCATGCCGTGCAGCCGCATGGTGCGCATGCGCTGCGCAAGTGCCGGGTCGCGCGTGACGGCCATGCCCCCTTCACCGGTGGTGATGGTCTTGTTGGCGTAGAAGCTAAACACCGTGACATCGGATGCCAACTGCCCCACCAGGGTGCCACGCCATGTGGTGGGCAAAGCATGAGCCGCATCTTCCACCACCTTGAGGTGATGCTCTTTAGCGATGGTCAGTATGGCGTCCATGTCGCATGCCAGCCCCCCGTAGTGCACCGGCATGATGGCTTTTGTACGGGGTGTGATGGCCGCACGTGCTTTGGCCGGATCGATATTTAGAGTCACCGGGTCTACGTCCACCAGTACCGGTTCGGCGCCCAGATAGCGCACCACCTCTACCGTGGCGGTAAATGTGAGGGTGGGTGCGATCACTTCGTCGCCCGGGCCGATGCCTAGAGCTTCCAGCGCCAGGTGCAGCCCGGCTGTGGCGGAGTTGACGGCGATGCTCTGTAGCTCATTGCTTCCCAGATAATCTGTAAAGGCTTGCTCGAAAACGCGTGCCTTTGGGCCAGTGGTCACCCAGCCCGAGCGCAGGGCCTCGGAGACGGCCGCGATCTCGGCCTCGCCGATATCAGGGCGAGCGAAGGGGAGGAAAGGCTGGATCATGACTTGGCAATCCAGCAAATGATGTGTGTGCGCAGCCAGGGCAGGCTGTTAAACAGGGTGTAAAGCATGGGGTGAATGGGGGCCACGCGGCGCGCGAGTGGCGGGGCGAGTGTGACGCGCTGTGCACTGATGGTAGCTTGGGGGAACAGTGCTTTCACGCGCTGTAGCGGTACACCGCGCACGTCAGGATTATGTGGGTTATCGAAGGTGAAGTCGTACCAAAGCACTGCGCCGCCTGGCTTGACCCATTGCCACAGGGCGGCGGCCAGTTGCTGTTGAAATAATTCATCCAGCAGCGAAGAAAAAACCGTAGAAACCATCACGACGTCTTGAGACCCGGGAGCAATGGGGACTTGCAGCGCATCGCCCTCCACTAGCTCCAGCGTCAGCGGAAGCGTCTGGCGCGCTTGGCGGTAGCGTTCGGGCAGCAATTCAATGCCGCTGAGGTGTTGGGGGGCGAAACCCACGCGCAGAAGTTCCAGCAAATTGCCGCCGGTACCGCAGCCGACCTCCAGCAAGCGCAGCGCTGCCAGGTCGGTCATGCTGTGCTGTCTGAATAGCTGCAGCATCGCGCGCTGCCGTTCTTGCACGCCCAAATAAACCTCGGGGCGCAAGAAGTTGTAGCGCCCATCGCCCGGCGAGCGGCGGGCATACCTAATGCTGACCGCGCTGGGCTCGTCCGCGGGGCTCATGCCATGGCCTCCAGAAACTGCTGCGCAAGCACAGGGTAGGTGTGGTGAGCCAACACAAAAGCGCGCCCTCGTTGGCCCATGTCGCGTCGTTGTTGGGGTGTGGCTGCTGCGAGTTGGCGCAAGCCCTGAGCCACGGCCTGGGGTGACTCAGGCGTCACGGTCAGCCCGCAGTTTGCCTCTGCCACGGGGTCATTGCCCGCCTCTACCGAGTGCAAAACAGCGCAGCCCGCCATCATGTAGTCCATGAGTTTGTTGGGGGCAATGCCGAACCGATACAAAGGTGTGCGCTGCCAGCCAATATAGGCAATATCGAACTGTGCTAACAAAGCCGGTATCTGCGTTTTAGGAATGGGATCAAACAGCGCGACGTTGTTCAGACCCTCGCTCTGCACCCGTTGTGCAAGCCGCGCCTTTTCATGACCGCTGCCCACCAATACGAAAGAGAACGGTGCATTGCGTAGCAGCACAGCAGCATCCAGAAGCACATCCATCGCGTTAGGCAGCCCGTGCGAGCCAGCGTAGCCGACGATGGTTCTGTCTACGCTCTTCAGTACCTTCAGGTAATCCGCCAGTGGGCCCGTCAGCGGCGCTGGTAGGTCGGGCCAATCTTCTGGCGATATGCCGTTGGGCACGATGTGCAGCTTGTGAAGGCTCAACCCGTGATTGGCCATATGCTCTGCCACCTTGGGCAGCATGGACACCACACAATTCGCATCGCGGTAGGCGTCGTTCTCTGCCTTTTGACACAGCAGAATGAAGGGGTGCCACCAGGGCATGCCTGAAAGTTCCATTGGCGAGGCCGGCCAGAGGTCATGCACCTCATAGACTAGCTTTGCGTTCGCCAGCCGGGCGATGCGCCTTGCAACCCAGATATCCATGGGGTAAGTGCTGGATGCAATCACCACGTTGGGTTTGCACTCGACCACCAGTGAAGGCGCCATTCGCCACACCTGGTGCAGAAAACTCCAGATGTTCTTTACCCGGCCTAACCCGTTACCTTGATAGGCTGGGGTGGGTAGCCAACGGTAAGCAATCCCGTCCACTTCTTCTCGTGCCTTTCGCGGCTGCCGGGCGCGTACGTGCGAGAAGTCGGCCGCAACGATGGTGACCTCGTGGCCAGTCCGCACCCATTCGCGGGCCAGGTAGTAGGGGCGGTATTCCATGCCCAGCGATGGGGTGCCGGCATAGTGATTGAGGTAGAGGACGTTCACGTACACAGGTCCGCGTAAAAGTACTGCACAACGCGCGGTGCAACGTACCCCTCGCCATTGGGGCGGATGTCTGAGCCCTGAGTACACACCGTCTGAAGCACTGTCACGCCGACAGCCCCGGGCGAAAGTGAGGGGGGCAAACAATTCCAACCCGATTCCATGTGAGCAATTACGTGTAATGTTATGCCTGTCTTGATAAATTGCAGATTGACGTCCAGGATGGCGAGGGGGTTTTTCATTGTGAACTACGAGACATCAACCGGGGGACTCGACGTTGGATTGATATCTGAATAGTCCTATCAAACTACAAACGATACACATGCTTATCAGCAAGCTAAAATTGATAAAATGGATCAACGGCTGGTCCAGTTCGATTGACTTCATGATGAAACCTATACCGAGAAAAACTATATAGGCCAATACTGCGAGAACGATTCGTCCGAGCTGAATCGGCAGTCGGTAGCTTTGCTGGCTTGCTCGGGCCCAAATCCAAAGATATAGCACTGCAGTGATCAGAGTGGAGATTGCAGCGCCTAAGCCTTGAGCTATTGGGACAAAGATGAGGTTGAGAATCAATGCTACTAGACCGGTTAGCACGGTGATTGATAGCTGGGTCAGTGAGCGACGCGCAAGGGCTAAGCCCGGGAAGAATACATACATTTGCGACAGTAGTGTCGCTGGAACTAACCAAGCTACTAGTACGGCACTTGACAGGTATGCGGGTCCCGAAATCCACAAAATGAGATCTTGCGCATACAAGCTCAAACCCAAGCTAAGTACCAATGCCACTGTGGTGAAGCCTTCGAGCAAGCGAACTAATTGCCCCGGGGTTGCGGGTGCCGCATGGTAGCGGTACACGAGTGGGGTCAGGGCAGTCTGAACGCCGACGGTCAGTAGCGCAGTAACTGCCGCCGCTCTTGACGCGACAGCGTAGTATCCCACCTGCTCCAAATTAGCATAGGCGTTCAGAATGAAACGATTTACGTGAAAGCTGGTGAAGGTTGCCAGGCCTGCTGGAGCCAACGGCAGTGAGTAGGCAAGCATGCTGCGCAAAGGTTTCAGATCGAGCGTCCAATCGAACTGGGTTCGCAAGGCCCAGATGCTCACCCCGACCGCGCTGGCAGCCGCTAGCGTCTGGCCTGCCAGCACACCGGTAACGCCCCACTCGCGACCGAGGCTATACCCGAGTAGTAGTGTCAACAGGCTATACAAAACGCTAGTTGCAGCGTAGCTTAACGGTCGCATCGACCAGCGGAATTGGGCTTGTAGCTGAAGATACAATGCGTTGCAAGCGATGTAAGCTAGACCTGCCTGTACCAAGCTTGAGCGGTTTGTGGTGCGGTACAGAATTTCGGACAACGACTCAGAAAACGACAGAGCTAGCGCTAGAAAAGCACTGTGCATCAAAGTAGTGAAGCTTAGTGCGGTGCCTGCCATCTTGCGCCGTGCCTCCGGGTTCTGCAAGGCGGCCCACTCACGAGCTAGGCCTTGACCAACTTCCAGGGCAACTACTAGTGTTACTAGGACGCCCGAAGTGAGGATCAGATCTAGTGCGCCAAATGCTTCAGGGTCAAGGAAGCGAGTGTAAACAGGCACAGTGAGCAAAGCGAGTCCACGTGACGCGATCGCGCTGGCGGCATAAATACTGCCGTCACGCGCGAGTTGCTTCAACATTGCTTGCCTTGGATTCGTCGTGCCGGGCCCAAAAGAGGTAGGCTTTGCTAAGCGATGGCTTGTCGTCCAAGCCCAGCGCACTTTCTCCATACGCGTCAACCAACTCGCGAACGCGACGGCGTCCTTCAATTTCGTCAAGCCCGCAACCGTGTAGGTAGGTTGCCGTCCGCGGGTCAAACCACCAAGCATCTGGCACCTCACCCCTTAGACATGCCACCAAACGACCTGCCACTGCCTCGCAGGACCACGTAGATTGGACAAAATTGATGGCAGCTTTGCCCAAAGATCGACGTGCGTCTGCGTCTCTCACCAACGCCTCCAGCGCCGACTCGAATTGATCAGGATCTACGAAGCGGCTGGGGGGCATTGGCCAATCGCCTTCTATCAAGCTCGGTGCGCGTGCGAGGTAGCTGCCTACGATTGCAGGCTTGCCGAGCTGGGCTGCCTCGGTTGCTAGCCCAGCCATCGGTGTATCAGAAAACAATTGATCCACAACCAGATCGCAACGTCGGATTTCGTCGAGCACGTGGGCGTTACTGAGGCCGCTGATCTTTATCCACTCGATTTGAAGTCCACGCGACAACAAAGAGTTGACTATCCGCTCGATCCTCTCCGTTCCCTTCACTTGAGGATTGGAAGGGCTGTGGAGTAACTTAATTTTTTTATTGGTGGGTGTGGTCTGTATATCCAAGTGCTCGTCTTGCATTGAGGCTGGTTGTGCTTGACGTTCAGTGAGCGTGCAGGGAAAACCAAAGGCAAACCAGTTGATGACAGGTCTGCGATTGAACTGCGCGGTGCCCGGGGCATTGATGCAAGTCACTCCAGCACTTTCGAAACGATGAACGCGTCGGCGAATCTTTTGAGTGAGTCGTTTCATCGCCTTTGCTCCAGACCAAGGCCAGGCACCATTAACGTATGGCGGACGAGCATCTGAGCCTACAAATAGCACTATGGTGCGTTTACCAAGATGACGCATCAAGAGGAGTTCAAAGCGAGTATTCGTGATGGACTTGCCAGATAGAAATACAAACGCTTCGTACCGGATCAAAGAAAGCACAAGGACCGGCCATGCCAACAGCAGGTGGATCGCCGCGACCGGCCAAGTCCACACAGAACCTCTGGACCGCAGGTTGCGCGAAATACCTCCAGTGGCATGCCACCATCGAGTGACGATATTAGTGTGTTGAACTGCCTCGTATGCGAAAGGGTGCGGTGACTCGAAGACTCCGTCGGCGTGGTAACCCAGACGGCGCAAACCGTGTGTCAGGCCATGTCCAATGCCAGCAACCTCAGTTGGACCGATAAAGATTCTCACGTATTTTCTCTATTCAGACTTACTCACCGCGTTGAGCCTGCAACTCAGCTTGGAGTGCGGTAAGAAAGCTGTCATTCACTTGGCCAACCGGCCGCGCAGGTGCGCCAGCGACTATCACTCCGGCTTCCACATTGGATGTGACGCACGAATTGGGAAGTACAACCGCACCGTCTCCGATCGTTATCCCTGGATTGAGTACGGTATGACCAACGATGTAGCATCGGCTGCCGATGCGTGTCTGGCGTTGAATCACGTGTGCTCCACCGGGTATATTTGTTCCTAGTAGGTTGGCTAAGATACTGGTATGAGTCCAAACGTACACGCCAACACCTATCGTCGTGTGGTCGCCGATCTCAAGTCCTCCTGATGCATCTATATAAGTATTTTCACCAATCCAGACATGCTCGCCGCAGATCAACTTCTCTGGCATAAGAATTTTGGTTTGCTCGCGGACTCGGCAACTTTCAGGTAATCCATAGAGCTTGGCTCGTTCGTCGTCAGCCAGTAATTCAGAGAGCCATCGAAGCGATATTTGCCGACGCAGCGCGGCGTTTCTTGGACTTTCTATTTTGGCCGCTAAGACTTCATCAATCAGGCCATCAAGATTTGGTACAAAGGCTCTTAGTAGTTGATCAAGGGCATCCATCGCGAGTAATCAGGTGGTCTAATGGTTGTTTGGGTGCAACAGCAGTCGACTCAGCAAATTGGTGACTCGCTCCACCTCTGGTGATCCATAGCTTTCGCAGAACGGGAGTGCCAACCCGTGCTTGTAAAGATTCGAGGCATTGACTCCAGTTGGTAGGGGTTGAATATTTTCAAACGCCGGTTGCATAGAAAGGCATTGGGCGCCAATGTTGGTCTCGATACCTTCTCCGGCCAAGTCGCGTATCAGCCTGTCCCGGTCGATGTCGGCTCTCAGCACGACCATGAAGGTTTGCCAACTGTGTCCTGGATGTTTGGCTGGGAGGGTCATGATCCCCGCAGACACCATAGGTGCTAAGGCTTGGCAGTAATTAGCTGCAAGTACGCGCCGTTGATCAATCCAACGTGGCAGATGCGGTAACTGGACTACTCCCATTGCGGATTGAATGTCTGTCAATCTCAGGTTGTAGCCAGGCTCCTCGAATCGGACTCCCTGGGGTTGACGAACGATGCCATGATTACGTAAGAGGCGAAGCTTGGCCGCCAAGACGTCGTCGTCCGTCGAAAGAATGCCGCCTTCACCAGTGGTCAGAGTCTTGCGCGGATGCAATGACCAGCAGCCGATGTCTCCCTGCGTGCCGCAAGCCTTCCCGTTCTCAGTTGCGCCTATGGCGCAGGCCGCGTCTTCGACCACCTTCAAGCCGTGATATCGTGCGAGCGGGAGGAGCGCTCGCATGTCGGCGGGATGGCCAAATTCGTGTACAGGGATGAAGGCTCGTAATAGTTCAGGGCCTCGCCATGCGTCGATTGCGGCCGCGACTGAGTCAGGTGTGACGCAATAGGTCGAAGGGTCAACGTCTACCAGAACGGGGTGGGCGCCTACCAAGCGAACGACATTACCAGTGGCTGGAAACGTGAAATTTGGAATGAGCACTGCATCACCTGGTCCGATGCCTAGTGCTACGAGCGCAAGGTGTAAAGCCGCCGTGCCGGAGGAGACGACTATTGCATGGCGCACGCCAAGAAAGTCTTGCAATATGGCTTCGAAGTGCTGACCTTGCGCGCCATAAATGAGTTGACCCGATCGCAAAACAGCGTTGACAGCCTCGATTACAGACTCGTCAATTGAGGGAGTGGACAGGCGAAGCATCGAAGCATTCCGATTCAGTTAAGGAAGATCGGCGCTAAGCTAGGCAGACTTGTTTCGTTAGCTGCGATCCATTTGGCTGTTTGTCGTAAACCATCTTCAAGCTCGATGGCCGCTGAGAAACCGATTAGTTCCCGCGCCTTCTCGACATTGGGAATTCTTAACTCAATGTCTGCGGATAAGGCTGGGCGAAATTGTACCCGCGAACGGCTTCCGGTCACGCGTAATACTGCCTCGGCTAGACCATAGATGGTCACCACGGCACGAGCATTACCGATGTTGAAGGATTCGCCGATGGATTTGGGATGCTGCAGACACTGCATAACGCCCTCTACCATATCATCGACAAAACACCAAGCGCGAATTTGAGTGCCATCTCCAAAGATGAGTAGATCCTCGTTTTTTAGTGCTTTGCGGATGAAGATGGAAAGTGCGCCCTCTCCGGTTTGCCCTGGCCCGTAGACGTTGAAGGGCCGTACCGTTACTGTCGGTAAGCCGTACTGCTTGAAGTATGCGTGAGCAAGGTGTTCCCCAGCTAGTTTGCTGACTGCATATGTCCAGCGCGCTTCACCGACTGCGCCGGTTACTGTACTGGCTGTTTCCTGCACCCGAAAGGCGTGGGAGCCGAATACTTCGGAAGTTGAGAATTCCAAAAAACGCTCTACGCCACCGATCTGGTGGGCCGCTTCGAGTGTATTAGCTGTGCCGATCATATTGACCCGCATTGTGGTCACCGGGTTACGAACCGTGCTCTCGATACCTGCAATTGCGGCAGCGTGTACCACCAACTGGGAACCAGCCATAGATTTCTTTAGATGGTCAAAATCCAGCACATCCCCTCGAATTTGCCGTACGTTTGAATGATTGGCGTAGGTGGTGTCTTTCAAAGTATTGCGCGTATAGTTATCAAAAACAACGATGTGATTGTGGTCTGCCAAGCGTGCAATTAGAGTGCTGGCGATGAAGCCGGCACCGCCGGTGATGAAAATTGTTTTATTGCTAATCATTTTTTTCTGTGGACCCAGTAAATAGCCCTTGGGGTTCAACTTTGCAAGTGTCCTTGCCAGATGCCTGCGATATTAGCCTTTATCAGAGCGCGGGGCAAATGAGAAGATTAAACTGAACTCTCGTCTCTGCGATGAGGTACTGTTTTTAGATCGATTTTTAATTATCGTCTTTCCCCCAAAGGGGCTAAAAATAATATTTTCCAAAAGCAGCCTCGATAGTGGCTTGTGCGACGCGATGAATAATATTTACATCCAAATACGGGTGCATAGGCAAACCCAGCACACTTTGTGCTACCGCATCGCCCACGGGTAAAATGGCGCGGGTATCAGCTACGGCAGGTTGTTGATTCAAAGGGAGTGGATAATGCACCGCGGTGGGGATGCCAACTAGCTTCAGTTGGTCTTTCACTTGTTCGCGGTGGGGCACTTGCACGGTGTATTGTGCCCAGGCACTGGTATTGTGGGGTTCGATATGAGGCGCGGTGATAGCGAGAGGGCCATCACTTCCGCCCTCTCCTTGAAGTAGGCGAGGGCGTAATAGCGCGGTGTAATGTTTGGCCGCTTGTTGGCGGGCTGCAATTTCTTCGTCCAGGATACCTAGCTTGGGCAGCAGAATGGCGGCCTGCAGCGTGTCCAGTCGGCTATTGACGCCCACGCGGATGTGGTGGTAACGGCGGTCCTGGCCATGGCGGGCGATCTGGCGCATCACCTTGGCCAGTTCATCGTCATTAGTGAAAATAGCTCCGCCGTCCCCGTAGCAGCCCAGGGGTTTGCTGGGGAAGAAGCTGGTACAGGCGATTGAAGTCAAGTTACAACTTTTGCGGCCTTTGTAAGTGGCGCCAAAGCTTTGAGCCGCGTCTTCGATGACGGTAATGCCGTGTTTTTGGGCGACAGCGTTAATGGCGTCGTAGTCTGCACACTGGCCGTAAAGACTGACGGGGATGATGGCTTTGGTACGTGGTGTGATTGCGGCCTCCAGCAGGGCTGGATTCAAGTTGTAGGTACGCGGGTCAATGTCCACATATATGGGTTTGGCGCGCAGCAATGCCACTGTTTCTGCTGTCGCAATGTAGGTAAAACCGGGTGTTATGACTTCATCGCCCGGGCCTATGCCCAGGGCCATTTGCGCGATCTGCAGTGCGTCAGTGCCATTGGCCACAGTGATGCAGTGTTTGGCGCCAGTGTAGGCGGCTAACCTTTCTTCCAACTCGGCGACCTCAGGGCCTAGGATGTACTGCCCGTGTGCCAACACACGGGTAATCGCGGAGTCGATCTGACTTTTGATACGTGCCTGCTGGGCCTTGAGGTCGATGAAGTCAATCATGGCGTGACGTCGGCAGCTTGGTAACCGTTTGGTCTTTAAGCATATAGCGGGCCCCAGTGTGGGGGCAGGTGGCTTCACCGTGGCCTTGCAGGGGGAGCGCGAGTTGCTCGCCATATTCACTCATCCAGCCTACGTGTCGTGCGGGCACTCCCACCACCAAGGCATAGGCGCGTACGTCCTTGTTGACCACTGCGCCAGCCCCTACAAAGGCGTATTCGCCAATAGTGGTGCCGCACACAATGGTGCAGTTGGCACCCAAGGTGGCGCCTTTTTTGACCAATGTGTTGCGGAACTCGTTCTTCCGTTCGATGAATGCGCGCGGGTTGTGGACGTTGGTAAATACCATGCTTGGACCGCAAAAAACACCGTCTTCGAGCGTGACGTTGTCGTAAACGCTGACGTTGTTTTGTATCTTGCAGTGGTCGCCAATCGCAACCCGGTTGCCCACAAAGACGTTCTGGCCTAGCGTAACGCTTTTGCCAATGCGTGCACCGCTGCACACGTGAACCCAGTGCCAGATTCGCGACCCTTCGCCAATGGCTGCACCTTCGTCCACGACGGCGCTGTGATGGATGGTGGTTCTCATTTCAACCGCGACACAAACGGGTGCATTTCGCGCAGCGTGCTGATGTGCGGCATGGCTGTGCGAATGGCGTGCACAGTTTCAATACAATGGCGCGCATCTTCGAGTCCATAACCCCGGCCCGCCAGAATTTCGGCATAACTTATGGTGTGCAGGTCGGTAAAGCCGTCAGAGAACTCGAGAGGCTCTCCGCGGATGTCAATGTTACGGTAGGTTGTCTTTTTGCCTTTGACTGCATCGGGCAGGTCGTGGGCATCAATGGAAAGAAACCACCGAACCCGTGCGCGCTGGTATTCGAGATACCCGCCAGCCTTGGTTTCGCCGTTGTAATGGACTTCATTGTGCTGCAGCGCACCAAAAATGAAGTGCAGCATGTCGAAAAAATGGACGCCGATGTTGGTGGCAACGCCAAACGATTTGCGGGGGTCACCCTTCCAGCTGGCGGCATACCACTTGCCGCGCGAGGTGATGTAGGTCAGATCGACATCAAACTTGGTGTCTTGTGGGGCTGCAGCCACCTTGTCGCGTAGCCGGACAATCGCTTCGTGGTGGCGCAGTTGCAATATGTTGAATACACGTTGACCGGTTTCTTGTTCCACCCGAGCGAGCTCATCCACCATTGAGGGCGTGGGTACCAAGGGCTTCTCGCAAATCACGTCACCGCCCAGGCGCAATCCTGCCGCGATGTGCGCGTGGTGCAGATGGTTGGGGGAGCACACAGCCACGTAGTTCAGCGCCCGATCAGGGTTGCGCCTCAGCGTGTGTGCATGCTCGTAAAAGCACTCGAAGTCGGTGAAAAAATCGGCGTCCGGCGCCAAGCTGTCGATGATGCCCACGGAGTCGTTCACGTCGTAAGCGGCGGCTAAGCGATTGCCGGTGTCTTTGATGGCGCGCATGTGGCGCGGGGCTATGTAGCCAGCGGCACCGATCAGTGCAAAGTTTTTCATGGGTTCAAAGTCGGTATACGGTGAATCCCGCTTGACTCAGCTCGTCTCGGTCATACAGTGACTTGATGTCCGTCAGAACCGGGCTGGGATGGCGGCAGTAGGAGCGCAGTTGTACGGCGCTCAAGGTGCGATAACTATTGTGTCCAACAGCTACCACCAGTGCATCCACGGGGTGGGTTTCGTCCACAATGCCGAGGTTCAGGTTGTATTCATGACGCACTTCGTCTGCGCTGGCTACCGGATCGGCCACAACAACTTCTATGCCCCAGGCCTGCAACTCGTGCACCAGATCGACGACCTTGCTATTGCGGATGTCGGGGCAGTTCTCTTTGAAGGTGATGCCGAGCACTCCTACTTTGCAGCGCGGCGCATCCATGCCCGCGCGCAGCATCATCTTGATGGTATTGCGCGCAGCGTACCCCGCCATGGTGTCGTTGATGCGGCGTCCTGCCAGAATGATTTGCGGGTGGTAGCCCACTTGCTCGGCTTTATAGGTCAGGTAGTACGGGTCAACCCCGATGCAGTGGCCGCCGACTAGACCAGGGCGGAAGGGAACAAAGTTCCATTTGCTGCCAGCGGCTTCTAGAACATCCAGCGTGTCAATATTCAGTCGGTCGAAAAGCACAGAAAGCTCGTTCATCAGCGCGATGTTCAGGTCGCGCTGTGTGTTCTCGATGACTTTGGCCGCCTCTGCTACCTTGATGCTGGGTGCTTTGTAGGTGCCCGCTGTGATGATGCGGCCGTAGAGTTCATCAATGGCGTCTGCAGCTCCCGGCGTGCTGCCGCTCGTGATCTTCCGAATGCGTGTGAGGGTGTTTATCTTGTCGCCGGGGTTAACGCGCTCGGGACTGTAACCGCAAAAGAAGTCTTGGTTGAACCGGAGTCCGGACGACTGTTCTAGTACCGGCACGCAGACCTCTTCGGTGACGCCTGGATATACCGTGGATTCATAGATCACCAGGACATTCTTGCTCATGGCGCCGCCAACGGTCTGGCTTGCTTTGATGAGCAGCGACAGGTCCGGACGGTTGGCCGAATCCACGGGGGTGGGCACGGTGACAATGAATACATTGCAATCGTGCAGGTCCGCCGGGTTGGCGCTGTATTGCAACAGTCTGGCTGCCTGCAACTGCTCGACCGATGTTTCACGCGTGCGGTCATGCCCGGACTGAAGTTCATGGATGCGTTGCGGCAGTATGTCGTAGCCGATGACAGGGAGCACTTTCCCAAATTCCACGGCCAGTGGAAGGCCTACGTAGCCCAGGCCAATGACTGCAATTTTTTGGGGAATGTTGGGCTGGTGCATCATGGGCTGATTATTGTTTCTGACCGATAGCCGGGCACGATTTGATTTAACAATTGTTTCAAGGTTGCTTCATCGCCACTTTGCGCTGCCTGGTACAGAGGCTGTAGGAGCGCACGTAAATCAGGCCAGGTACGGTGCTCTTCCCTCGCCCGCAGGATGCGCGGGTGTGCGGTGGGCAAGGGGTTGTCGCCGATGAGTAATTCTTCGTAGAGCTTTTCGCCGGGGCGTAGGCCGGTGAATTCGACGGCGATGTCTGCGTCTGGGTGTTGCGCGTCGCGTACGGTCAGGCCTGATAGTGCAACCATACGCCGAGCCAGCTCCAGGATGCGGATCGGCTCGCCCATATCGAGCAGAAACAGGTCGCCGCTTTCGGCCATGGCGCCGGCCTGTAGGACAAGCTGGGCGGCCTCTGGGATGGTCATGAAATAGCGTGTGACATCTGGGTGCGTGACCGTGACGGGGCCACCCGCTGCGATTTGGCGTCGGAACAATGGAATCACGCTGCCGCTCGAACCCAGCACGTTCCCGAACCGAACCATGGAAAAGCAGGTGGGACATTGCCACTGTCCGTTGCTCAGGTGCTCTTCCTCAAAGGGCGGTTGACGGCTAGCCGCAATAGCCTGCAGAACCAACTCAGCAACACGCTTGCTTGCTCCCATGACGTTGGTGGGGCGAACAGCTTTGTCGGTGGAGACGAGTACGAAGTGAAGTGTGCCGCTCTCCAGAGCCATCTGGACCATGTTGAGCGTGCCAAAAATATTGTTCAGAACGCCCGCGCCTGCGTTGATCTCGACCATGGGTACATGCTTGTACGCAGCTGCGTGATAGATGGCGTAAGGGCGGTGTAGCCGGCAGATGTCGGCCATGCGGACGGAATCCACCACACTTGCCAGCAGCGGCAGTAGTTCACACCGAAGTTGACCCTGGTCGCGCAACGTCTGAAGTTCCTGGTGGATGAGGTACAGCGCGTGTTCGCTGTGGTCCACCAGCAGTAGGTGAGATGGACCTTCGTGGATGATCTGGCGGCATAGTTCACTTCCTATGCTTCCCCCGGCTCCAGTGACCAGAATCACTTTATCTTTTAGGTTGCGGCTCAACAGCTCGGGGTTGGCTGCCACAGGTTCACGGCCCAGCAGGTCTTCAATATCCAAGTCTTGAAAGTCTGTGACGGTGACTTTTCCGCTGGCGAGGTCTGTCAGGCCTGGCAGCGTACGTATCCGCACAGGCAAATCGCGCAGGCTTTGGATGATTTCGCGGCGGCGTTGGCGAGAAGCACTGGGCAACGCCAACAATACGTCGGTGATACCGAATCGATCAACGATTGTCGGTAGCTCTTTCGGTGCGTATACCCGGGTGCCGTTGATACTGCGCCCGGCCTTAGCAGGGTCGTCGTCGACGAAGCCCTGGAGTTGGTATTGGTGTACGCCACCAAGCCCCGCTGCAGTTTGGGCTCCTGCACTCCCTGCGCCATAGATCAGTAAGCTGCTGGACGCTTTGCCTGGTCTTCCCTTGAGCCAAAGCCAGCCAAGCGCGCGGCTGGCGCCGACCAATAGCAAGAAGATGAGTGGCTGTAGGATACCTACGCTACGTGGAACACCTTCCCACTGCACGTTCAAGAGGATGGCCAGCAGCATTGCGCCGTAGATGGCCACCGCTCTGCCCGTGGTAATGAGTGCGGTGATCCCGGTGTACCGAAAGATTGCGCGGTAGAGTCCTTGATTCACAAGAACGGGGAACGCCAGGGCGGGTGCCAGGGCGTACGCAATCCACTGTAGTCCCTCGGGCCAATGCAATGTGTCAAGCCGCAAACTGAAGGCAAGCCACATGGCAAACACGCCCATGACCGCGTCCATTGCAGCTACAAACAGCCGCTTGGCTGGGCGTGGCCACTCAAGAATATGACTCAGCAGATACGGGCCTGGGTTCATCGATTTACTGGGGCGCTATCCCTGTCCGCTCCAACACATCCCCCACCAACTCCAAGCGCACCAGCGGATTGTCCAGCTCCATCAGCCGTTGTTTCAGCTCCAGCGGCACAGGCAGTAGTTCGCACCATCGGTTCGCCACCCAGCCGCAATCATCCAGTTGCGCCGCAGTGGGGGTCAGCAGGTGGGGCATGTCCGGGTCGCGCAATTGCAGTGTGTGCAAAACCTGCGCCAAAGCGGTGGATGCCTTCTTGAGATCGTCAGGAACCGGTATCGGCAGATCTTTTTCGATGTGGCCTACATCGGCAATCCACAGGCCGTGTGGCAGGTAGTGGCGCTGGGTGATACGGAAGCGCTGGCTGCCTCGGCACAACAGCGTGATCAGACCAGGCTGGGGGGTGTCGATCTGCTCGATCACGGCCAGGGTGCCGACGTCATTGAAACGTTCCTCCGGAGCGCCGGCCTGGCGCACTTCCTGGCCGTGCGTGAGGGCGACCACGCCGAAGGGGGCTCCAGCCTGGTGGCACTTGCGCACCATGTCCAGGTAACGCACCTCAAATACCCGCAGTGCCAGCACTCCGTCAGGGAACAGAACGGAGCCCAGGGGGAAAAGCGGCAGAGACGACAAGGTAAGGGGTGGGGTCATGGACGCGTGAATGCCTTCGCCCGCTATCATCCCATGACACTGTCGGCTTTTGCTGCGCCCCACTGCTTTTGTCTCATCCATGCTCTATCAGATCGCCTCTTTCCTGCTTGATGTTGTTGGCGGCTTGCTGACCGGGGCCTGCCTCTTGCGGCTGTACATGCAGTGGCAACGGGTGCCGTTTTCCAACCCCGTCGGTGGGTTGGTGTTTGCGTTGACCGACTGGTTGATCATGCCGCTGCGCCGGGTGATACCTCCCGTGGGGCGTTGGGATGTGTCCAGCCTGGTGGCAGCGATGCTGGTCCAGCTGGTGCAGTACGCGTTGTTGACGTTGCTGCTGGGAGCTGGCTCGGCGTGGGCATGGTTACCCTGGCTGGCCTTGTTCGGGCTGCTGCGCGTGGCGGTCTCGGGGCTGATCGGCCTGTTGATCGTCTATGCGGTCCTGTCCTGGATACAAGGCGGTCGTTCGCCCCTGGCCGATGTGATTGCGCGCTTGTGCGAGCCAGTGTTGCGACCATTTCGCCGGGTGATTCCGCTGATGGGTGGCTTTGATCTGTCACCCTTGGTGGCGCTGGTGGTGCTGCAGGTCGCGATGATCGTTTTGGGCCATTTGCAGGCCAGTGTGATGCGTTGAAGCACCAAAAGGCCTGATGTGCTAGTCGTGCATGTCTTGTTTGCTATTGAAAATATAGCATTGGCGGGCGGATGGTAGGCCCGACCCAGTCCCCTCGCGAGGACTGGGTGTTGTTCACATCACCGCATCGGCGGGCAGTCGCTGCAGCATGGCCAAGCTGCTGGCCACGGTGTTGCGCAGTTCACGGCGGTCGCAGATGAAGTCCACGGCGCCCTTGGTCTGCAGGAATTCGGCGCGCTGAAAGCCCTCGGGCAGGGTCACACGCACGGTGGATTCGATCACTCGGGGGCCGGCAAAGCCAATCAGGGCCTTGGGCTCGGCAATCACGATGTCGCCCACAAAGGCAAAGCCAGCGCTCACGCCGCCCATGGTCGGGTCGGTCAGCACGCTGATGTAGGGCAGGCCCTTCTTGGCCAGGCGGGTGAGGGCCGCGTTGGTCTTGGCCATCTGCATGAGCGACAGCAGGCCTTCTTGCATGCGCGCGCCGCCGGTGGCGGTGAAGCAGATGAAGGGTACTTTTTGCTCGATGGCGGTTTCCACGCCGCGCACGAAGCGCTCGCCCACCACGGACCCCATGGAGCCGCCCATGAAGTCGAACTCGAAGCAGGCGGCGACCACGTTGATGCTCTTGACGGCACCGCCCATCACGATGAGGGCGTCGGTCTCGCCGGTGTTCTCCAGGGCTTCCTTCAGGCGCTCGGGGTACTTGCGGCTGTCCTTGAACTTGAGGGCGTCCACGGGCAGCACTTCCTGGCCGATTTCATAGCGGCCTTCGGCGTCCAGAAACGCATCCAGGCGCGCACGGGCGCCGATGCGGTGGTGGTGGCTGCAGTGGGGGCAGACGTTCTGGTTCTGTTCCAGATCGGCCTTGTAGAGCACCGTTTCGCAGCTCGGGCACTTGATCCACAGGCCTTCGGGCACCTGGCGGCGCTCGGTGGGGTCGGTTTGCTGGATTTTGGCGGGCAGAAGTTTCTCGAGCCAGGACATGGTGTTCTCCTCTTCATTGGCGCGACCTGTTGCAAAGCCCGTGGGCACTTGCGGGGCAGGCCGGGTGTGAATCTGTCGGCGCACCCCGCAGGATGCGCCGGGCTGCATTATGCGACTAGGCGTCCAGGGCCTTGCGGATGCCGCGCAGGAAGTCGATGGTCAGGGGCACCACCTTGGCGTGCTCCTGGTCTTCAATCAACTGGATGATGCGGCTGCCGATGACCACGGCGTCGGCCACCTTGCCGATGGCCTGGGCGGTGGCTGCGTCGCGGATGCCGAAGCCCACACCCACGGGAATGGTCACATGCTGTCGGATGCGGGGCAGCATCTGCTCCACGGCCGCCGTGTCCAGCGCGCCTGAGCCGGTCACGCCCTTGAGCGACACGTAGTACACATAGCCGCTGGCCACACGCGCTACCTGGGCCATGCGCTCGTCCGTGCTGGTGGGAGCCAGCAGGAAGATCAGGTCCATGTCATGCGCGCGCAGGCTAGCAGCAAAGGCTTCGCATTCTTCGGGCGGATAGTCCACGATGAGCACGCCGTCCACGCCCGCTGCCGCGGAGTCGCGCACAAACGCGGCGTCACCGTGCTTCTGGTCGTAGCGTTCCACGGGGTTGGCATAGCCCATCAGCACCACGGGCGTGGTGTTGTTGCGCTTGCGGAACTCGCGCACATGGTCCAGCACTTGAACCATGCCAATGCCCAGGCTGAGGGCCTTTTCGCCCGCTTTCTGGATCACCGGGCCATCGGCCATGGGGTCGGAAAATGGCACGCCCAGCTCAATCACGTCGGCACCGGCCTCGACCATGCCATGCATGAGCGCGGGGGTGATGTCAGCGAACGGGAAACCGGCGGTCACATAAGGAATCAGCGCCTTACGGCCCTGCGCCTGCAGGGCAGAGAAGGTGGATGCGATACGGCTCATTTATTTCACCACCTTGATGGGTTGCTCGCCGCCCTTGACAGACTGCCCCTGGCAGCTGGGTCGGCAGTAAAAGTCGGCGCCGCTCAGATCGGCCACGGTGCCGATGTCCTTGTCGCCCCGGCCCGAGAGGTTGACCAGGATCGACTGGTCTGGGCGCATGGTTTTGGCCAGCTTCATGGCGTAGGCCATGGCATGGCTGGATTCGAGTGCGGGGATGATGCCCTCGGTGCGACACAGGTAGTGGAAGGCTTCCAGCGCCTCCTGGTCGGTGATGCCGACGTATTCCGCGCGGCCGATCTCCTGCAACCAGGCGTGCTCCGGGCCCACCCCGGGATAGTCCAGGCCCGCGCTGATGCTGTGGGTTTCGGTGATCTGGCCGTTGTCATCCTGCAGGATGAAGGTGCGGTTGCCATGCAGCACGCCCGCGCTGCCTTTTTGCAGCGATGCCGAGTGCTTGCCCGACTCCAGGCCTTCGCCTGCGGCTTCGACGCCGATGAGGCGCGTTTTCTCGAACGGGATGTAGGGGTGGAAGATGCCCATGGCGTTGCTGCCACCGCCCACGCAGGCGATCACGGCGTCAGGCTGATTGCCCAGCACCTTTTGCTCGGCCAGCATGGCAGGCATCTGCTCGATGCATTCCTTACCGATCACGCTCTGGAAGTCGCGCACCATCATGGGGTAGGGGTGCGGGCCCGCCACCGTGCCGATGATGTAGAAGGTGTTGTCCACATTCGCCACCCAGTCGCGCATGGCGTCGTTCAGGGCGTCTTTCAGGGTCTTGCTGCCGGACTCCACGGGCACCACGGTGGCGCCCAGTAGTTTCATGCGGTACACGTTGGGACTTTGGCGCTTCACGTCTTCGGCACCCATGTACACCACGCATTCCAGGCCGTAGCGCGCGCAGATGGTGGCGGTGGCCACGCCGTGCTGGCCGGCGCCGGTCTCGGCAATCACACGGGGCTTGCCCATGCGCTTGGCCAGCATGGCCTGGCCGATCACGTTATTGATCTTGTGCGCGCCCGTGTGGTTCAGGTCTTCGCGCTTGAGGTAGATCTGCGCGCCGCCCATTTCGCGGCTGGTGCGCGCTGCGTGGTAGACGGGGGAGGGGCGGCCGACGAAGTGCTTGAGTTCGTAATGGAATTCGGCCAAAAACTCAGGGTCATTCTGGTAGCGCGCGTAAGCCTCGCGCAGTTCCTGGATGGCGTGGGTCAGGGTTTCGCTGACGAAGCTGCCGCCATACGGACCGAAATGGCCGGAGGCATCAGGTTGCTGATAGGAATTCATGGGGATTCTTTGCAAGTTGGGCATCGGCCGCACGCACGGCGGCAACGAAACGTTGAATCTTCACGGCGTCCTTAATGCCTTTGATGGGCTTGCCATCAGGGCCATCGGCTTCGACGCCGGAGCTGACATCAACCGCCAGCGAGTAGCCTCGCGGGCGGACTTGCAAAATGCCATCGGTCACGTTTGCAGGCGTGAGTCCACCAGACAAAACGAGGTGAGAGCTGACGCTTGGTGGAAGGAGTGACCAATGGAATGCCTTGCCGCCGCCGCCAAAACCTTCGACATGGGCGTCGAGCAGGATGGCCTGGGCGTGAGAGTAATTGTGTGCGTATTTTACGAGGTCAAACTGTGCCGCTCCGTCACCGAGGGGAATTCGGGCGGCGCGCAGGTAGGGGCGCGCGCCTTGGCCGGTGGCGGCGAGGCAGTCCTGGGGGGTCTCATCACCATGAAATTGCACGGTAGCGCCGGCAATCATTGTGCTGGCTGCTATCACATTAGGAGTGAGCTCGTTCACGAACAGCAGCACGGGCGTGACAAACGGCGGCAGGCGACGGGCCAACTGTGCGGCCCGCTGGGGGGTGACCGCGCGTGGACTGGGGGCGTAGAGCACAAAGCCGACCGCATCGGCGCCTGCGGCCACGGCTGCATCCACGTCTTCCTCGCGGGTCAGCCCGCAGATCTTGATGCGGGTGCGAACGTTGGCGGACGCCTGCAAAGGGGCGTGGAGGTGTTGGCTGGAAGCGGTGGTGGCGGTCGGAGCGGTGGCCTGGTTCATGGAAGCCAATCATACGCAGCCGTGCGCTGGGGCAGCCCCCAGGCGGCGTCGTAGACGGGCCCTTGAAAATACAGCCCGTCCGGTGAGAACGTCGGTGCCGCCACCTTGCGCGACCGGGCGGCGAGCACCTGGGCCATCCACTCAGGAGGCTGCGTGCCCTGACCGATGGCGATCAGGCAGCCCATGATGTTGCGGATCATGTGGTGCAAGAAGGCGTTGGCTTCGAATTCGAATCGCCAGTAACAGGGGCTCCAGCCCAGCTCCGGATGCGGGGCGGTCGCGCCCCGTCGCACGATGTCGATGCGGTGCAAGGTCTTGACGGGGGTCTTGGCCTGGCAGGCAGACGCGCGAAACGAGGTGAAGTCGTGCTCGCCCAGCAGGCAATCGGCCGCCTGCCGCATGGCATCGTGGTCCAGCGGGTGAAACACCCAGCCCACCCGCCCGGCATCTACGCTGGGCCGTACCGGCGACTGCAACAGCACATAGGCGTAGCGCCGCGCCACGGCACTGGCGCGGGCGTGAAAGTGGTCGGGTACGGCCTGCGCCCACTGGACCGCAATGTCGGGTGGCAAGAAGGTATTGGTGCCTCGGACCCAGGACGCGGCGGGGCGATTGAGCGGGGTGTCAAAGTGGACCACCTGCATCAGTCCGTGTACCCCGGCATCGGTACGGCCTGCGCACAGCGTGCTGACAGGATGCGTAGCAAAGCGGCCCAGGGCCGCTTCGAGTTTGTCCTGTACGGTGTTGCCAGACAGCTGACTTTGCCAGCCACTGTACGCTTGGCCGTTGTAGCTGACACCCAGCGCCACCCGGGTCATGGGGTGGCCTGGAGAAGTGCTGGAGGCTGGATCAGCGCCAGAACTGGGCGGCATCAGCCCAGTTCGGCCAGCATGCGCTGGGCGCGGGTCTTGAGGGCTCCGCTGGACTCCGCCACAACCTCTTCAATCAGCGTGCGGGCTCCATCGGTATCTCCAATGGCGTTGAACTCTTCGGCCAGCGCAAGCTTGGTGGCTAGTGGGTCGTCCTGCGCTGCTGCCGAGCCATCGTCGGTGAATTCTGGTGCAGGGGCCGGGGTTTTGGCGGCAGGAGCCGCCATGGGCTTGGAGGGAGCGTTCAGGTCCAGCGACAGGTCGCCCAGGTCAAACTCCATCGGGCCGGAATCTTGGGGCTCACCGCTCAGCGGCATGGGGCCCGAGGGCGCCATGGTCAGATCGTCGCTGCTGGGGAAGTCCAGGTTGGCAACCGGCGGCGGTGCCATCGCAGGGCTGGGAGCGATGTCCTGGCTGCTCCAGGCGGCTGTGGGCTCGTCGGGAAGGCTGGGCAGGTCGAATTCGGGGTGCAGCGTCTGGGGCTCGTTGGCCTTGCTGTGGCTATTGGCTGCGGCGGCGGCCGCTGCAGCGGCAAAGCCACCGGCTGGTGCGGGGGGAGCGTCCGTCAGCGCGTCATCGGGAAGGTCCAGATCCAAGTCCAGATCCAGGTCTGGCGGCAGGGCGGCTGCAGAGGCTCCTGCGCCGGAGAAGGTGCTGGGGAATCCACCCGGTGGCACGGAGGGGGATTCGTCCTCGCCCATGCCAGGGCGGCCGCCTGGCTGGTACAGGCGGTTTTCTGGCTCCAGATCGCGCCCAAGTTCGGCAATGCGGTTCCAGTCAGGCCCTTCGCCCTGGGTCAACTTGAACACTTCACCCGCAACGGCCTCCAGGGCTTTGCGGTCTTGGCGCTTGGCGTAAATTTCACCCAGCTTGACGTGTACGGAGACGCGGCCGGGATTGTGGCGTACGGCTTCTTTCAGGATTTCTTCGGCCTGGAGGTCGCGGCCATAGGCCAGGTAGACGTCTGCTTCAGCCACAGGATCTACGTCGCCGCCTGCGTCCAGCTGGCTGGGCGAATAGGCCATGGACGAACCCGTGGTCATGTCGCTGTTGGCGGTATCCACGCGCTGGCCGCCGCTGGCACCAAAGAAGGAGTCGGGCTGAATGCGGCTTTCGAGGAAGGAACTGTCCACCCCGCCGTTCTGGCGACGGCGCTGCACCAGGCGGTATGCGCCAAAACCGAGCAGACCAGCTACCAGAATGCCGCCACCGATGGGCAGCAGCGGGTCGTCCATGAGGGTGGACAGGAAGCCTGGCTCTTCCACGGGAGCGGGAGCAGATTTGGGAGCCGGTGCTGGCTTGGGGGCCGGTGCTGGTGCAGATGCCTCTGCGGCGGGCGCCGAGGCCGCCGCTTCCGCTGCCACTGCGGTATCTGCCGGGGTGCTGGCCGCCGCTGTGGGGGCAGATGCCGGGGTTTCGGGAGCCGGTGGTGCGGTCGGCGTTGCGGGAACGGCTGGGGCCTGCACGGCCACCCCTGCAGGAGTGCTGGCCGCACCGGCTGCGGCTGGCGCAGGGCTGCTGCCGGCGGCTGCAGATGCCGCGCTCAGCTTGTTCAGATCGGTGATGTTCTTGGACAACTCCGCCATCCGGGTGGCGGATTCATTGGCCTGTTTGTCCTTGGCGACTTGTTCTTCAGCCGCCTTTTGGCCCTTGACCGAGCCCTTGGACAGGGTGAGTTTGTCGGGTGCCGCCGTCGCGGGCTTTTTGTCTTCGACGCGTGTCTGGACGGTGCCGGAGGCGGATCGCTGGGCCGCAGCCACCTCGGTCGAAGGGGCTGCACCGGCAAGCTTGCGGCGGAAGTCGTTGAAGTCGCGGGCCTGCGCAGTCAGAATCTGACGCGCCTCCGGGGCCGTCGTGGACTGGGCCGTGGCCTGATCGGGCATCTGCAGCACAGCACCCGCCTTCAGGCGGTTGACGTTGCCCTGGATGAAGGCGTCCGGGTTAGTGCGCATCATCGCCACCAGCATCTGGTCGAGCGAGACGCCTGCAGGTTTGTATGCGTTCGCAATCCGGCCTGCGGTATCACCCGCTTGCACTGCAACGCCATCTGCCGGTGCCGGGCGTGGTGCTGCTGCAGCGCGGGGCGTGGCTGGTGCGGCCGCTGGCTCGGTAGCGCGGGTCGCTGCTGCGGAGCGCGCTGCAGGTACCTGGGGCGCGGTGGGGGCCGAAATCTGGGGGGCAGCTGTGACGGCAGGCGCGGCACGGCGCATGCTTGGAGGGTCAAACAGCATGGTGTAACTGCGAACGATACGGCCGGAGCCCCAGTTGGCGTCCAGTACCAGATCCAGGAAGGGCTCGTTCACAGGCCGGTCGCTCGACAGGCGCAACACGGCGGTGCCGTCGGCACGGCGCTGCAGCTGGATCTGCAGGTTGTTCATGGTCTGTGTGTATTCCATGCCCTGGGCACGGAAGACCTCAGGCGTTGCCATCGTGGCACGCAGCGAGTCGGCTTCGGCGGGAGTGATCTGTGGCAGGTCGATTTCAGCGCGCAGGGGCTCGCCCAGGGCAGACTGCACGGTGATGCGGCCCAATGCCAGCGCAGACGCGTCGCTGGTGTAGAAGCCAGCGCAAGCCACGGCAGCCGCCGCCAGGACAGAAAATTTCCAACGATGCATGTTTGCCAACAACTGATTAGGATTTTTTGCGGCTCGGACGAGCGGTGCTTTTGTTCTCATGGTCTGGTCCCGCCCCGGCGCGTGAAAATATGTAAAAAGCACCATAGCATCAATGTTTTGCACTGACAAGCTGAGGTGGCTCCGAAGCTTTGAGAGGGGTCCCGGCGCCCCAAATTGGGGCGTGAGGATGTTGCCAATTGCCAACGTCACGTAACCGAGTGTGTCCTTCGCTTCAGACGTAAAAAAGCGCGCGCAACGGAGTTGCGCGCGCTTTTTGAGGCGGGGTGATCAGGCGTCGAGCAGGATGCGCAGCATGCGGCGCAGGGGCTCTGCAGCACCCCACAGCAACTGGTCGCCAATGGTGAAGGCGCCCACATACTCGGGACCCATGGCCAGTTTGCGGATGCGGCCCACAGGAATGGTCATGGTGCCGGTGACGGCCACAGGGGTCAGGTCCTTGATGGTGGCTTCGCGGGTGTTAGGTACCACCTTCACCCACTCATTGTCCGCAGCGATCATGGCTTCCAGATCGGCCACAGGCACGTCTTTCTTGAGCTTGAAGGTCAGGGCCTGGCTGTGGCAGCGCATGGCGCCCACGCGCACGCAGAAGCCGTCCACGGGAATGGCCGCAGAGCCGAAGCCCTCGCCCAGTCCGAGGATCTTGTTGGTCTCGGCCATGCCCTTCCATTCTTCCTTGGACATGCCGTTGCCCAGGTCCTTGTCGATCCAGGGGATCAGGCTACCGCCCAGGGGCACACCAAAGTTGGCGGTTTCTGCGCCGGTCAGTGCGCGCTGCTTGGCGATGACCTTGCGGTCGATTTCCAGGATGGCGCTCTTGGGGTCGTCGAGCAACGCCTTCACTTCGGCGTTCAGCGTGCCGTACTGCGTGAGCAGCTCGCGCATGTGTTGGGCGCCGCCGCCCGAGGCCGCCTGGTAGGTCTGGGTGCTCATCCACTCGACCAGGCCGGCCTTGTAGAGTGCGCCCACGCCCATCAGCATGCAGCTCACGGTGCAGTTGCCGCCCACCCAGTTCTTGCCGCCGTTGGCCAGCGCGTCCTTGATGACGGGCATGTTCACGGGGTCGAGGATGATGACCGCATCCTTTTCCATGCGCAGGGTGGAGGCGGCGTCGATCCAGTGGCCGTTCCAGCCCGCAGCGCGCAGCTTGGGGAAGACTTCGGTGGTGTAGTCGCCGCCTTGTGCGGTGATGATGATGTCGCAGCGCTTCAGGGCGTCGATGTTGAAGGCGTCTTGCAGGGTGGTTTCGTTCTTGGCCTGTGCGGGGGCCTTGCCGCCCGCGTTGGACGTGGAGAAGAACAATGGCTCGATCAGGTCGAAGTCTTTTTCCTCGACCATGCGGTCCATCAACACCGAGCCGACCATGCCGCGCCAGCCGACCAAACCTACCAACTTGCTCATTTCAACGCCCCTTTCAGATTAAGAAACAGTGCCAGACCAGACTGTTTGCCCCGGCTCGTCTGGCCGGGAGAGGGCGCACGACGGTACGGGAGCTGGATCAGCCCTTAATAATGGTCGTGGTTTTGGTGGTGATTGCGCGCACAGCCACGCCTGCCAGGGCGGCAGTAGCGGTGTTCAGGGTGAACGGGCGGGCGGCAAACATGGGCATTATTGTAATGGATCGCGGCTTGCACGGGGCTTGCAGCGTTGCGCCAACGCCATGAAGCCCTGTGCAACGGCCCCCATAGGGCTGGGGGATCTGCGAGCCAGTGCCCGCCCATGAAAAAGGCGACCACAGAGGGTCGCCTTGGATGGACGCCGCTTGCCGCCGCTATGAACAGTTCGTGGGGCTGGGGCGGTTTACGCCTGCAGTGCCTTCACCACGGCGTCGCCCATCTGCGCCGTGCCGACCTTGGTAGTGCCTTCGCTATAGATGTCGGGGGTGCGCAGGCCTTGCGCCAGCACCTTTTGCACGGCGGCTTCAATGCGCTGGGCAGCAGCCTCTTGGTTCAGGCTGAAGCGCAGCATCATTGCGGCACTCAAGATGGTGGCCAGAGGATTGGCCACGCCCTTGCCAGCGATGTCGGGCGCGCTGCCGTGGCTGGGTTCGTACAGGCCCTGGTTGCTGCTGTTCAGGCTGGCCGAGGGCAGCATGCCGATGGAACCGGTGAGCATGGAGGCTTCGTCCGACAGGATGTCGCCAAACATGTTGCCCGTCACGACCACGTCAAACGCCTTGGGGGCCTTGACCAGTTGCATGGCGGCGTTGTCCACATACATGTGCTGCAGTTCCACGTCGGGGTACTGCTGGCCCACTTCGGTCATCACGTCCTTCCAGAACTGGAAGGTTTCCAGCACGTTGGCCTTGTCCACGCTGGTGACCTTCTTGCTCCGCTTGCGGGCGGCCTGGAAGGCGACGTGGGCGATACGCTCGATCTCGGGGCGGCTGTAGCGCATCGTGTCGAAGGCTTCCTCGGCGCCCGGGAAGTGCCCGTCCACCGCCGTGCGGCGGCCGCGGGGCTGGCCAAAATAGATGTCGCCGGTCAGCTCGCGGATGATGAGGATGTCCAGGCCCGCGATCAGTTCAGGCTTGAGGCTGGAAGCGCCCACCAGCTGCTCGTAGCAGATGGCGGGGCGGAAGTTGGCGAACAGGCCCAGGTTCTTGCGCAGGCCCAGGATGGCCTGCTCGGGACGCAAGGGGCGGTCGAGCTTGTCGTACTTCCAGTCGCCCACGGCGCCGAACAGGATGGCGTCGGCCTCCTTGGCGAGCTTGAGGGTGGACTCGGGCAGCGGGTGGCCGTGGGCGTCATACGCCACGCCACCCACGAGGGCGGATTCCATCTCGAAGGGAAGCTCCAGCGCTTCGAGCACCTTCACGGCTTCAGAGACGATTTCTGTGCCGATGCCGTCACCCGGCAGAACTGCGATTTTCATGAATTTTGCTTTGTTTTTGATAGCTGCTAACGCATATGGATGTAGCGCTAGCAGCCAATTTGGCTGAAATTTGGTGGATCACGACACCATGGTGTGTGCCAGCCAGGGCTTGGTAGCCAGGCGTTGGGCTTCAAAGGCCTTGATCTTGTCGGATTGGCGCAGGGTCAGACCGATGTCGTCAAAACCGTTGAGCAGGCAGTACTTGCGGAAAGCCTGCACGTCGAACGGAATCTCTTCGCCTTGGGGGCGAACAATCACCTGGCGCTCCAGGTCGATGGTGAGCTGGTAGCCGGGGAAGGCCGCCACTTCGTCGAACAGCTGGGCCACGGTGGCCTCGGGCAGCACGATGGGCAGCAGGCCGTTCTTGAAGCAGTTGTTGAAGAAGATGTCGGCAAAGCTGGGGGCAATCACGGCGCGAAAGCCGTACTGGTCCAGCGCCCAGGGCGCGTGTTCGCGGCTGGAGCCGCAGCCGAAGTTCTTGCGCGCCAGCAGGACGGAGGCGCCCGCATAGCGCGGCTGGTTGAGCACGAAGTCGGGGTTGGGCTTGCGGCTGGCGGGGTCCTGGCCGGGCTCGCCGTGGTCCAGGTAGCGCCATTCGTCAAACAGGTTCACGCCAAAGCCGGTCTTCTTGATCGACTTGAGGAACTGCTTGGGGATGATCGCGTCGGTGTCTACGTTCTCGCGGTCCATGGGGGCCACAAGGCCCTTGAGCAAGGTGAATTTTTGCATGGCGGTACGGGTTACTTGGCGGCGCGCTCGATGGCGCTGCCGGCTTTGCCAATGTCCTGGCCCACACCCTTGACGGTGTTGCAGCCAGCCAGCACAAAGGCCAGTGACAGGGCGATGAGGGTGGCGGTCTTTTTCATGACAAGGCTCCTTCAGGCAAATTGACGAATATCCACAAAGTGGCCATGCACGGCCGCGGCGGCTGCCATGGCGGGGCTCACCAGGTGGGTGCGGCCACCGGCGCCCTGGCGGCCTTCGAAGTTGCGGTTGCTGGTGGATGCGCAACGCTCGCCGGGCTCCAGGCGGTCGGCGTTCATGGCCAGGCACATGCTGCAGCCGGGCTCGCGCCACTCGAAGCCTGCGGCCACGAAGATCTTGTCCAGGCCTTCGCGCTCGGCCTGTTCCTTGACCAGGCCCGAACCGGGCACCACCATCGCCAGCTTGATGTTGCTGGCCACCTTGCGGCCCAGGTTCTTCACCACGGCAGCGGCTTCGCGCATGTCTTCGATGCGGCTGTTGGTGCAACTGCCGATGAACACCTTGTCGATGGTGATGTCGTTGATCGGCTTGCCGGGTTGCAGGCCCATGTAGGTCAAGGCGCGCTCGATGGCGCCACGCTTGTTGGCGTCCTTTTCCTTGTCGGGGTCGGGCACGCGGGCATCCACGCCCAGCACCATTTCGGGGCTGGTGCCCCAGGTGACCTGCGGCACGATCTCGGCGGCGTCGAGCTTGACGACGGTGTCGAACTTCGCATCAGCGTCGGAGTGCAGCGTCTTCCAGTAGGCCACGGCCTGGTCCCATTCCACGCCCGTGGGCGACAGGGGGCGGCCCTTCACGTATTCGATGGTCTTGTCGTCCACCGCCACCAGACCGGCGCGCGCGCCGCCTTCGATGGCCATGTTGCACACCGTCATGCGGCCTTCCATGCTCATGGCGCGGAACACGGAGCCAGCAAATTCAATGGTGTAGCCCGTGCCACCGGCCGTGCCGATCTTGCCGATGATGGCCAGCACCACGTCCTTGGGCGTCACGCCCTTGGCCAACGTGCCGTCCACCTGCACCAGCATGTTCTTGGCCTTCTTGGCCAGCAGGGTCTGCGTAGCCATCACGTGCTCGACCTCGGAGGTACCGATGCCGTGGGCCAGTGCGCCAAATGCACCGTGTGTGCTGGTGTGGCTGTCGCCGCAGACCACGGTCATGCCGGGCAGGGTGGCACCGTTTTCGGGGCCGATCACGTGCACGATGCCCTGGCGCTTGTGCATGAAGGGGAAGAACGCTGCGGGCGTGATGGTGGCGATGTTGTCGTTCAGCGTGGTGATCTGTTCCTTGCTGATCGGGTCAGTGATGCCGTCGTAGCCGTTTTCCCAGCCCGTGGTGGGTGTGTTGTGGTCGGCGGTGGCCACGATGGAGCTCATGCGCCACACCTTGCGACCGGCTTCGCGCAGGCCTTCAAACGCCTGGGGGCTGGTGACCTCGTGCACCAGATGGCGGTCGATGTAGAGGATGGAGGTGCCGTCCTCTTCGGTGTGGACGACATGCTCGTCCCAGATCTTGTCGTACAGGGTGCGTCCCATGGCGTGGCTTTCTTTCTGCTTTCAGGTGGGTGATTGGATTTTAGTGTCGGGGGCTGGGTGCGCCGGGGCGGGTTCTGCCCGGGGTGAGAGGTGTTCCACCAGCAAGCGCGCCGTGACGGGCAAGGCGTCAAAGTCGCGGGCCACCACCCGTAGTTCGCGGTGGGCCCAGGCATCGGTCAACGGGATGGCCTGCAGGTTGCCCACGCCGCGCATCAGCGCAAACGCCCGGTCGGGCAGCAGGCCAACGCCCAGGCCGTTGTCGATCATGCGGCACATGGCGTCCAGCCCGGTGACCTGGATGCGCTGGCGCAGCGGGCGCCCGGCGGCAGCGGCGGCTGCGCGCATGGCCAGGCTGATGCTGCTGTTGGCGTGCAGGCCTACGATGTCCCAATCCAGGATTTCTTCAAAATTGATAGCATTCAGCGCAGATAAATCATGCGCCCGGGGCACAACCAGCACCAAATTGTCGGCACGGTAGGGGCGGCTTTGCAGTGCAATGACGCCCCCGCTGTTCGCCATGCCGATATTGCAGATGCCGAGGTCGGCGGCGCCTTCTTGCACGGCGTGCAGCACGTCGCTGGAGAGGTGCTCCTGCAGGTCGATCTTGATCTGGCTGTGCTCGCGCGCAAAGGCGCCCAGGTCTTCGGGCAGAAACTGGAAGATGGCGGAGATGTTGGCGTGCATGCGCACATGGCCGCGCACGCCATCGGCGTATTCGCTCAGTTCGCCTTGCATGCGCTCCAGGCCGAACAGCACGGTGCGCGCATGGTGCAGCAGGCTCTCGCCAGCGGGTGTGAGGGTCACGCCCCGGCTGTGGCGGTAGAGCAGCGCGGTGTCCACGGCCGTTTCCAGGTCCGACAGGCGCTTGCTGACGGCCGATGCCGCAATGAACTCGCGCTCGGCCGCGCGACCAATGCTGCCGAGCTCGCACACCGCCACAAACAGTTGCAGCGAGGTGAGGTCGATACGGCGCGCAAAACTGCGCTCGGAGCTTTTCATAGTGGGGGGCGGAGTCTTCTTGTTCTGAGAAGACTAGTTATTTTCCACCCATTATTTTGCCCTTGTCATCGCCGAATGCGATGGCATTCATCGTGCAAGGGCGATGAAACCTCAAAAAGTGAGCTGCTCACGCTCCATTGAAATGCATTTCAGGTGTTTTTGCCCAGAAACCCAATGGATACGTGCGCTGACAGCTCATCTTTTTGATGCATTGCGGTGGGGGCGCACCTTATGCGGGCAGCGTGCTGTCATGTTCCGGCACGGCGGCCCGCCAGCGCAGTTCGTGCTCAATGCGCTGGCGCAGCATGTCGGCGGCGCCCATTTCGCCATGCACCACATACACCTGGTCGGGCGCGTGGCCCATGCTGCGCAGCCAGGCAATGAGCTGGTTGCCGTCGGCATGGGCCGAAGCGGAAGACAGCTTGACCACCTCGGCGCGAACGGCCACGTCCTGGCCGTGGATGCGGATGGTCTTTTCGCCCTCTGCCAGGCGCGCGCCGCGGGTGCCCGGCGCCTGGTGGCCCGTCAGGATGATCATGTTGCGGTGGTCGCCTGCGTGCAGCGCCAGGTGGTGCAGTACGCGGCCCCCGGTGGCCATGCCGCTGGCCGACAGGATGACCATGGGACCATGCAGCCGGGCCAGGCCCTTGGATTGCTCGGGCGTCTGGACCATGGTGGCACCATGCTCCAGCGCCTGCACCTCGTGGCCGCTCAGGCGGTGCTCTTGCATGTGGTGCTGGAACAGCCCGGTCGTGCTGACAGCCATGGGGCTGTCCAGGAACACCTTGAGCGATGCGGGCACCACGCCCTCCGCCTTCAGCAAGCCAATCGCATGCAGCACCACCTGCGCTCGGCCCACGGCGAACACCGGCACCACGGCAATACCGCCGCGCGCTGCCAGGCGCTGCAGCGCGGGGCCCAGCTCTTCGAGCAGGCCCTCGGGCGGGTGCTCGCGGTCGCCGTAGGTGGACTCAATGAGCACCGTGTCGGCCTGGGGGGGCGCGTCGGGCGGGTTCATGAGCAGGTCATCGGGCCGGCCCAGGTCCCCCGAGAACAGGATGCGCTTGCCGCCTACCTCCAGCAGCACGCTGGCCGCACCCAGGATGTGGCCAGCCGGCGAAAACGTCACGCGCCAGCCGGGCAAAGGCTCGAAGGCTTTGTGAAAGGGATGGATCTGGAACTGCTTGAGGCAGTGCAGCGCATCCAGCCGGGTATAGAGGGGCAGGGCGGGGCTGTGGCTGCTGAGCTGGTGGCGGTTGAGGAAGGCCGCATCTTCTTCTTGCAGATGCCCGCTGTCAGGCAGCAGGATGGTGCACAGGTCGCGCGTACCTGGCGTGCAGTGGATGGCATGGGTGTAGCCATCGCGTGCCAGCAGTGGCAGGTAGCCGCTGTGGTCCAGATGGGCATGGGTCAGCACCACGGCGTCGATCTGGTGCGGCGTGACGGGCAGGGGCTGCCAGTTGCGCAGTCGCAGCTGCTTGTAGCCCTGGAACAGGCCGCAATCGACCAGCAGGCTTTTGCCGTTGTAGCGCACCAGGTATTTGGAGCCGGTGACGGTGCCGGAGCCTCCCAGGAAAGTGATGTTGACGTTCATAGATCCAAACTCCCGGGTGATCATCGATAGAACCCATCCTACTTTGCCGATCGCGCTGGTAGACGTTGCCAGGGAGTTTCTTGCCCTGCATCAAGAAAAAACCGCCTGGGGCCAAAGGCCGCAGGCGGTTTTCGGTGGGAGACCGGGGTGCGGTCAACTGAAGAAGTTCTTCAGCCGGTCCGTCCAGCTCTCGCCGCTGGGCGAATGGCGTGCACCACCCTTCTTGAGGGAGTCCTCCAGTTCGCGCAGCAACTTGCGCTGGTGCTCGGTGAGCTTGACAGGCGTCTCGACCGCAATGTGGCAGTACAGGTCGCCGGGGTAGCTGGCCCGCACACCCTTGATGCCCTTGCCGCGCAGGCGGAACTGCTTGCCGGCCTGCGTGCCTTCGGGGATGTCGATCGCAGCCTTGCCCGCCAGTGTGGGCACCTCGATCTCGCCACCCAAAGCGGCCGTGATGAAGCTCACGGGCACCTGGCAGTGCAGGTCGTCGCCATCGCGCTCAAAGATGTCGTGCTTCTTCAGGCGGATCTCGATGTACAGGTCGCCCGGTGGGCCGCCGTTGGTGCCCGGCTCGCCGTTGCCGGTGGAGCGGATGCGCATGCCATCGTCGATGCCGGCGGGGATCTTCACTTCCAGCGTCTTTTGCTTCTTGAGCTTGCCCTGGCCGTGGCAGGTCGTGCAGGGCTCAGGAATGATCTTGCCCGTGCCGCGGCAGTGGGGGCAGGTCTGCTGCACGCTGAAGAAGCCCTGGCGCATCTGCACCGTGCCCGCACCCTGGCAGGTGCCGCAGGTCTTGGCGCTGGTGCCGGGCTTGGCGCCGCTGCCGTGGCAGGTGTCGCAGGTGTCCCACGAGGGGATGCGGATCTGCGCGTCCTTGCCGCGTGCGGCTTCTTCCAGCGTGATCTCCATGGCGTAGCTGAGGTCAGAGCCCCGGTACACCTGGCGGCCACCCGCTCCGCGACCGCGCGCGCCTTGCTGGCCGAACATGTCGCCAAAGATGTCGCCAAACGCCTCGGCAAAGCCGCCAAACCCTTCCGCACCCGCACCGCCGGGCCCGCGCATGTTGGGGTCCACCCCGGCATGGCCGTACTGATCGTACGCAGCACGCTTTTGCGGGTCGGAGAGCATCTCGTAGGCCTCCTTGGCCTCCTTGAACTTCTCTTCGGCAGGCTTGGCAGCATCACCCTGGTTGCGGTCAGGGTGGTGCTTCATCGCCAGCTTGCGATAGGCCTTCTTGATTTCTTCGTCCGAGGCGTTTTTTGGAACGCCCAGGATTTCGTAAAAGTCTCGTTTGGACATAGTGATTCAGAACCCGGTTGGAACAGGAACGCCGCGCAGCTCGCTCAGAGCAATGCGCGGCGGCTCGGATCAACGGGGGCTCGTTCAGCCCTTCTTGACTTCCTTCACCTCGGCATCAACGACGTTGTCGTCATCTGCGGGCTTGTTGGCGGCACCGGCCGATGCACCTGCGGCGTCTGCACCACCTGCCGCCTGGGCGGCTTGCGCTGCCTGCGATTCTGCGTACATCTTCTCGCCCAGCTTCTGGCTGGCGGCCATCAGCGCCGTCGTCTTCTCGTCGATGGCAGCCTTGTCTTCACCCTTGAGGGCTTCTTCCAGGTCCTTCACGGCGGCGGTGATCGCATCCTTCTCGCCTGCGTCAAGCTTGTCGCCGTGTTCGGCCAGGCTCTTGTTCACGCTGTGCACGGCGGCTTCACCCTGGTTGCGGGCCTGCACCAGCTCCAGCTTCTTCTTGTCGTCGGCGGCGTTCAGCTCGGCGTCCTTCACCATCTGCTGGATTTCTTCTTCCGACAGGCCGGAGTTGGCCTTGATGGTGATCTTGTTTTCCTTGCCCGTGCCCTTGTCCTTGGCGCCCACGTGCAGGATGCCGTTGGCGTCGATGTCGAACGACACTTCGATCTGTGGCACGCCGCGCGCTGCAGGCGGAATGCCTTCGAGGTTGAACTCGCCCAGCAGCTTGTTGCCCGTGGCCATTTCGCGCTCGCCCTGGTAGACCTTGATGGTCACTGCGGGCTGGTTGTCATCGGCCGTCGAGAAGGTCTGTGCAAACTTCGTCGGGATGGTCGTGTTCTTGGTGATCATCTTGGTCATCACGCCGCCGAGGGTTTCGATACCCAGCGACAGGGGCGTCACGTCCAGCAGCAGCACGTCCTTGCGGTCGCCCGACAGCACCTGGCCCTGGATGGCAGCGCCCACGGCCACGGCTTCATCGGGGTTCACGTCCTTGCGGGGGTCCTTGCCGAAGAATTCCTTGACCTTCTCTTGCACCTTGGGCATGCGGGTCATGCCGCCGACCAGGATCACGTCATGGATGTCGCCGACGCTGACGCCAGCGTCCTTGATCGCCATGCGGCAAGGCGCGATGGTGCGCTCGATCAGCTCTTCCACCAGCTGTTCCAGCTTGGAGCGGGTCAGCTTGATGTTCAGGTGCTTGGGGCCCGACGCATCGGCCGTGATATAGGGCAGGTTGATGTCGGTGGCGGCCGAGTTCGACAGCTCGATCTTGGCCTTTTCGGCGGCTTCCTTCAGGCGTTGCAGAGCCAGCACGTCCTTGGACAGGTCCACGCCCTGTTCCTTCTTGAACTCGCCGATGATGAAGTCGATGATGCGCTGGTCAAAGTCTTCGCCGCCCAGGAAGGTGTCGCCGTTGGTCGACAGCACTTCGAACTGCTTTTCGCCATCCACGTCGGCGATTTCGATGATGGACACGTCGAACGTGCCGCCGCCCAGGTCATACACGGCGATCTTGCGGTCGCCCTTTTCCTGCTTGTCCAAGCCAAAGGCCAAGGCCGCAGCGGTGGGTTCGTTGATGATGCGCTTGACGTCCAGGCCTGCGATGCGGCCAGCGTCTTTGGTGGCCTGACGCTGGGCGTCGTTGAAGTACGCGGGCACGGTGATCACGGCCTCGGTCACGGGCTCGCCCAGGTAGTCCTCGGCCGTCTTCTTCATCTTGCGCAGGATGTCGGCAGAAACCTGCTGGGCCGACAGCTTGTTGCCGCGCACTTCGATCCAGGCATCGCCGTTGTCGGCAGCCACGATCTTGTAGGGCATCAGGTCGATGTCCTTTTGCACTTCTTTTTCGGTGAACTTGCGGCCGATCAGGCGCTTGACGGCGTACAGCGTGTTCTTGGGGTTGGTCACGGCCTGGCGCTTGGCCGATGCGCCGACGAGGATCTCGCCGTCTTCCTGGTAAGCCACGATGGAGGGCGTGGTGCGAGCACCTTCGCTGTTTTCGATCACGCGGGTCGTGTTGCCCTCCATGATGGAAACGCAGCTGTTGGTCGTGCCCAAGTCAATGCCGATGATTCTTCCCATGATTTTTCTCCGAATGCTTGAATGGTTTGGATGGCTAGTAACTTGTGGATAACTTGGTTTGGTTCAAGTCTTCCAGGTCGATTTTTTTGAGGCTTACTTGGGCGCCGTCACGGTGACCAGAGCTGGGCGCAGCACGCGCTCGGCGATCACGTAGCCCTTTTGCAGCACTGCCACCACCGTGTTGGCTTCTTGCTCGGCGGGTACCACGCTGATGGCCTGGTGCTGATGGGGGTCGAACTTGGCACCTGCGGCGGGGTTGATGGCCACTACCTTGTTGCGCTCCAGCGCAGACGTCAGCTGACGCAAGGTGGCGTCGGCGCCTTCGCGCAGCTGCTGGGGCGTGGCTTCCTTGATGGCCAGGGCGGCATCCAGGCTGTCGGCCACGGGCAGCAGGCTCTCGGCAAAGCTCTCGATGCCGAACTTGCGGGCCTTGGACACTTCCTCTTCAGCCCGACGGCGGGCGTTCTCAGCCTCGGCCTTAGCACGCAGGAACTGGTCAGCCAAATCGGCACTTTTGGCCTTCAGCTCGGCCAGCTCGCCCTGCAGGCGTGCCAGCTCATCGGAGGCGTGGGCAGCCATGGCGGCTTCGACTTCTTCGGGGGCGGGGGCGCTTGGGGCGGGGTTGGTTTGGCTGTGGTCTGACATGTCAGGATTTGAAGGGGTGAAAAAAAGGTACGCGCGGCAGTTGGGGGCTTGCCGGGCAATATCAAGGTCCGCGCCAGGGATATGCCATTGTGATGGCCCCGACTCGCGCGCCTTGTTGTAACGCATGTCGGCCCGGCCGTCGTTTTTGCAAGGGCCGGGCCTCTGGTGGCTGGGTAATTTGGCGCGGCCGATGCGGTTGCGGGAGCCTTGAGTGTACAAGCGCAAGCGGCCGGGCTATAATCGCAGGCTTTCCCTTGCCACACCACTTCTAGACGCGGTGGGTGGTCTCACCCAAAAGGAGTCTGCATGCGTCATTACGAA
This sequence comes from Acidovorax sp. Root70, assembly GCF_001428225.1. Taxonomy (NCBI): domain Bacteria; kingdom Pseudomonadati; phylum Pseudomonadota; class Betaproteobacteria; order Burkholderiales; family Comamonadaceae; genus Acidovorax; species Acidovorax sp. Root70. The sequence goes on along the minus strand of NZ_LMHQ01000030.1, from coordinate 48,858 downwards.
ATCATTTTGTTGATCCATCCGGATCAAAGCGAACAAGTTCCAGCCATGCTGGAGCGCTACAAGGGCATGATCACCACTGGCGGTGGCAAGGTGCACCGCGTGGAAGACTGGGGCCGTCGTCAACTGGCGTACCTGATCAACAAGCTGGCCAAGGCCCACTACCTGTGCGTGAACATCGAAGCCGACCAGGCTGTGATGGCTGAACTGGAGCACGCCTTCAAGTTCAACGACGCTGTGCTGCGCCACCTGACCGTGCAAAAGAAGAAGGCTGAAACCGGCCCATCTTCCATGATGAAGACGGTCGAGCGCGAAGAAGCCCGCAAGGCCAGCCAAGCTGAATACGCAGCGGCCGGCGAGCGCTGATCTTCTCTCTTTGGAGTGGAGAACCGCGTTGCCCTGACCGCCTGTATCGCAGAGGCTGAACCCCTGCGCTACACGCCCGCCGGATTGCCTGCTCTCACGCTGCGCCTCGAACACGAGTCCCGGCAAACAGAGGCAGGCCACCCCCGCGAAGTCAAGGCTGCCATGAAAGCCATTGCGTTTGGAGCGATGGCCGAGCGACTGGCAAGGCAGAACATCGGAAGTCTCTGGACTTTTCATGGATTTCTGGCCAATCCGCGCAATGGCAAGACCGCAGTGCTGCACATCCAGGATATTCAACAAAATTAATTTTCAAGGGGTCCGCAATGGCCACGTTCAAGAAGTTCAACAAAGACAAGCGCCCAAAGCGCAACACCCAGTCCCTGCTGTTCAAGCGCAAGCGCTTCTGCCGCTTCACGGTGACCGGTGTTGAAGAAATCGACTACAAGGATGTTGATACGCTGCGCGATTTCATCGCCGAAAACGGCAAGATCATCCCCGCACGCCTGACCGGCACGCGCGCCATCTTCCAGCGTCAGCTGAACACCGCCATCAAGCGCGCACGCTTCCTGGCCCTGGTGCCTTACAGCGACCAGCACAAGATCTAAGGAGCACAACCCATGCAAATCATCCTGCTCGACAAGGTTGTGAACCTCGGCAACCTCGGTGAAATCGTCAAGGTCAAAGACGGCTACGCCCGCAACTTCCTGATCCCCGCTGGCCGCGCCCGTCGCGCCACCGAAGCTGCCAAGGCAGAGTTCGAAGCCAAGCGCGCTGAACTCGAAAAGGCTGCTGCCGCCAAACTGGCAGAAGCCCAAGCCCAAGGCGAAAAGCTGGCCGGTACCACCGTCAAGCTGACGCAAAAGGCTGGTGTGGACGGTCGTCTGTTTGGTTCCGTGACCAACCACGACATCGCTGAAGAGCTGAACAAGCAAGGCTACAAGGTCGCCAAGTCGCAAATCCGCCTGCCCAACGGCCCGATCAAGGTCGTGAGCGAAAGCACCGTGAGCGTTGCTCTGCACACCGACGTGGTGGTGGACGTGACCGTGTCGGTCTACGGCGAAACTGCCTGATTGATCGTCCCTCAGGACTTTTCAAAAAAGCCGCCTTCGGGCGGCTTTTGTCTTTGTGTGACTGTGATTTGTACACGGTTGCCCACGGGTTACCCCCGCCTTATCCACAGACTTGTGCCATGACGACGCGCCGTGTGGGCGATAGCATGCCGGGTTAGCTCCAAGGATTCCATGTCTGCCGTGTTCCCCCCCCTTGACGATGGCTTCACACCCGTGCCGGACCGTGAAATTGCCCAGTTGCGTGTGCCGCCGCACTCCATCGAGGCAGAGTCCAGTGTGCTGGGTGGCTTGCTGCTGGACAACAACGCCTGGGACCGCGTGGGCGACCTGCTGGTAGAGAGTCATTTCTACCGCCATGAACACCAGATGATCTACACGGCCATCGGCGCTCTCATCAACGCCAGCAAGCCGGCCGACGTGATCACGGTGTTCGAGCACCTGCAGAACCAGGGCAAGGCCCAGGAGATGGGCGGGCTGGCCTATCTGAACAACCTGGCGCAGTATGTCCCGAGCGCCAGCAACATCCGGCGCTACGCCGAGATCGTTCGCGAGCGCGCCATCCTGCGCAAGCTGGTCACCGCCAGTGACGAGATCTCGACCAATGCATTCAACCCCCAAGGCAAGACGGTCGAACGCATCCTGGACGAGGCCGAGGCGAAGATCTTTGCCATTGGCGAAGAAGGTTCGCGCACCAAGCAGGGTTTTCAGTCGCTTGACACGCTGGTCATCGACCTGCTCGACCGGGTGCAGGAAATGGCGGATAACCCGGTGGATGTCACGGGCGTGCCCACCGGTTTCGCCGACCTTGACCGCATGACCTCGGGCCTGCAAGCGGGTGACATGGTGGTGCTGGCAGCGCGTCCCTCGATGGGCAAGACTTCGTTTGCGGTCAACATCGCCGAGCATGTGGCGCTCAACGAGGGTCTGCCGGTTGCCATCTTCTCGATGGAAATGGGCGCTGCCCAGTTGGCTGTGCGTATCGTGGGCTCCATTGGCCGCGTGAACCAGGGCAACCTGCGCACCGGCAAGCTCACCGACGACGAATGGCCGCGCCTGACCGAGGCCATCGAGAAGCTGCGCACGGTGTCGCTGCACATCGACGAAACCCCGGGCCTCACGCCCAGCGAGCTGCGCGCCAACGCCCGGCGACTGGCGCGCCAGTGCGGCAAGCTGGGCCTGATCGTGGTGGACTATTTGCAGCTCATGAGCGGCTCAGGTTCGTCGGGCTCGGACAACCGGGCCACGGAGCTGGGCGAAATCTCCCGGGGCCTCAAGATGCTGGCCAAGGAGCTGCAGTGCCCGGTGATCGCGCTGTCTCAGCTCAACCGCTCGGTGGAGCAGCGCACCGACAAGCGCCCCATGATGTCCGACCTGCGCGAGTCGGGCGCCATCGAGCAGGACGCGGACATCATCATGTTCATCTACCGCGACGACTACTACAACAAGGACTCCAAGGAGCCCAACGTGGCCGAGGTCATCATCGGCAAGCAGCGTAACGGCCCCACCGGTACCGTGAAGCTGTTCTTCCAGAAGAACCAGACGCGCTTCGAGAACCTGGCGATGGGTTCGGGCGACGATTTCTAATAAAAATAGCTGCTAGCGCATGATTTATATACGCGAGCAGCTATTGAATGCATAGCAAACGAAGGCGGGCGCTATGCAACCCTGCTTTTGTGGCCCCGGTCGCGCAGCGTGCGTGTTGGCTCTATTGCCGCAACACCCACACCAGCAACCCCGTGCATGCCACGGCAAGGACGCCTGCGGCTACCGTGAGCCGTTGCTGGCGTTGGCGTAGCACTTCCACAGCCCGCACCACCTGGGCATTCTGTTCGGCCAGCGACTGGATCAACACGGCAGACTCTTGCTGCTCCTGCTCCAACTGCGCCACCCGGTCGCGCAGATGCTGGAGCTGCAAGGCGACCGGCATGGCGGGTTCGCCACCCGTGCCGCCTTCCAGTGCACCCGCGGCAGCGTCGGCATTTCCTTTTTGGGTGGTGCCCAGCAGCTTCCTGGCTGCCTGCAGGATCTGGGGCGTCGCCTCGATGACGTCGCCCCAGGGCACCAGCTTCAGTGCTGCAACCCAGCCCGCCGCCAACTCAGAGCACCTCGCTCGCGAAATCCGCCAGGCGCGAGCGTTCGCCGCGCGCCAGCGTGATGTGGCCGCTGTGTGGCCAGCCCTTGAAGCGGTCGACCGCGTAGGTCAGACCCGACGAGCCCTCAGTCAGGTAGGGCGTGTCGATCTGCGCCAGGTTGCCCATGCAAATGATCTTGGTGCCAGGGCCGGCGCGGGTGATCAGCGTCTTCATCTGCTTGGGCGTCAGGTTCTGGGCCTCGTCGATGATCACGTACTTGTTCAGGAAGGTGCGCCCGCGCATGAAGTTCATGCTCTTGATCTTGATGCGGCTGCGGATTAGCTCGTTGGTGGCCGCACGGCCCCACTCGCCGGCGTTGCCGCCGTCGCCCTTGGCCAGGAACTCCAGGTTGTCGTCCAGCGCGCCCATCCAGGGGCCCATCTTTTCTTCTTCGGTGCCGGGCAGGAAGCCGATGTCTTCGCCCACGCTCACGGTGGCGCGGGTCATGATGATCTCGGTGTAGCGGCGGTCGTCCAATACCTGGGTGAGGCCTGCGGCCAGGGCCAGCAGGGTCTTGCCGGTGCCAGCGGTGCCGGTCAGCGTCACGAAGTCAATCTCGGGGTCCATGAGCAGGTTCATGGCGTAGTTCTGCTCGCGGTTGCGCGTGGTCACGCCCCACACCGCGTTCTTGGCAGAGCCGTAGTCCTTGAGCGTCTGCAGGACCGCCGTCTTCTCGCGGATCTCGCTCACCCGTGCAAACAAGCTGGGCTCGCCAGGGGCCTCGAAGTACACGAACTGGTTGATCATCAGCTGCGGCACGATGGGCCCGCCAATGCGGTAGTAGGTGTGTGCGCCGCTCTGCCAGCTTTCCACGTTCTTGCCGCTCTTGGCCCAGAAGTCGGGGGGCAGGGCCAGCACGCCTGCGTAGAGCAGGTCGCCGTCTTCCAGCGTCTTGTCGTTCTGATAGTCCTCAGCGTTCAGGCCCAGCGCGCGTGCCTTGACACGCATGTTGATGTCCTTGGACACGAGCACGACCTCACGCGGGGCGTGCAGCTTGCGCAGCGCCTCGACCACCCCGAGGATCTGGTTGTCGGCCTTGCCGGGGGGCAGGCTGGTGGGCAGGCTGTAGTCCAGCGGTACCGTCTGGAAGAACAAGTGGCCGCCCGCGGCGCGCTGGCCGGTGGAGTCGAGCTTCAGGCCATGGGCGATATCGGCGCCTTGCACGCCGGCCAGCGCGTCGAGCGTGCGGCTGGTCTGGCGGCCATTGCGGGCGACTTCGGTCATGCCCTTCTTGTGGCCGTCGAGCTCTTCCAGCACGATCATCGGCAGGAAGATGTCGTGCTCTTCAAAGCGGAACAGGCTGGTCGGGTCGTGCAGCAGCACGTTGGTGTCCAGCACAAAGAGCTTGGTCGGGCCTTGGGGTGCTGATTTGCGTGTACGGGGGGTCGTCGTAGTAGCGGGCGCGGCGCCGGCGGCAGCAGCGGTGGTGCCGGTGCTGCGAGCCTTGCGTGTACCGGTGCTGCGGGCCACGGCGGGGGTTGCTGCGGGTTCGGGAGCGCGTGCGCGGGTCTCGACCTGGACCAGCGAAGCCGTGTCTGGTCCAGCCGGCGAAGATGCTGCACTGTCCGCCTTGCGTCCTGCGCGGGCCGGGGCTGCAGCGGTGCGCTGAGGGGTGGCAATGGCCTCGTTGGCCGAGGCAGTGGCTATGCGGGGGCGGGCTGTGACTTCAAAGGCTTCTGGCGCGAGGAGTGCAGCGCGCCGGCTGGGGGCGGGGGGCAGGGGCATGGTGGCAGGGCCTCGGTCGGTAGATGGAAAACGGGCGGTCAAAAAGCAAAAAGCCGCCTGGAGGCCAAGGCGGCTTTTGGGGGAAGGGTTGGCGGTGCAATAACCAGGGGCATTGATCCATTATGCCCACTCCGTGTGTCATGCCAGGGCAAAACCAAGAGGGTGTAGCGTGGATGCTCCAAGCCCCTGTGGCGGCGCGACGGCCCGGACGACCCTTATGCAACCAGATCGTCAGCTAGATCATCAGCTCAGGCAGCCTTTTTCAGGGCCTTCAGGGACTTGACGGTCTTGAGGACCTCGTCCACATGGCCCGGCACCTTGAGGCCACGCCATTCTTGTACCAGCAGGCCATCGGGGCCGATCAGGAAGGTGCTGCGTTCAATACCCTTGACCTTCTTGCCGTACATGATCTTGTTCTTGACCACACCGAACATGTGGCACATCTTCTCTTCGGTATCAGCGATCAGCTCGAAAGGCAGTTCCAACTTTTCCTTGAAGTCGTCGTGCGACTTCATGTTGTCGCGCGACACGCCGAACACGGCGGCGCCAGCCTTCACAAAATCCTTGTACTTGTCGCGAAACTGCATGGCCTCCGTGGTGCAGCCCGGTGTGTTGTCCTTGGGATAGAAGTAGAGAACCAGAATTTGGCCAAGGTGGGAGGTGTTGGAAACCTTGATACCACCGGTTGCGTTGGCTTCAAATTCAGGGAGGGGTTTGTTGACAACGATCGCCATATCACTTCAATCTCTCAGGATGTAGTCGTTGGTAAGCCGGGGGAGTGGGTGTGTTATTGCTTTTGGTGGTGCCCCCGACCGCAACCCGTGATTTTACCCTGAAATCGGTTCCTGGCCAAATGTAAGACAGTGTGTCTTGCACGGGTTGGCGGGCACTTTGGCAAGGCCGTGCATAGGTTGCAGTGCTGGTACGCCCGGCCCCCGCGCCAGGCGATGGGCTGGTGCTCAGACTTCCAGGATCAGCGCGGCGACCACGTTGCGCCCTTCGCTGGCCAGGATGTTGTAGGTCCGGCAGGCTGCCTGGGTGTCCATGGTCTCCAGCCCGAGTCGCCGCGCGATCAGGGGCGCGAGCCACGCGGGCGGTGGAAAACGGTTGCGCAGACCGCTGCCAAAAATGACCAGTTCCGTCTCCAATCCGGCCAATTGGGCGAAGTGCTCAGGGGTCAGGTCCTCGAAGCGGGTGCAGGGCCAGGGCTGGCGCAGCCCCCCAGAGCCGATGATGACGCTGTGGTTGATTTTGTCGGCGTCGATGCCGATCCAGCCGGGGCCGTAGCCGCTGATGGTCTGTGCGTTGGAACGATCGGGCTGGAATTTCATGGCGGGAGGTGGTGGGCCGCAGGCGCCGCGGCGGGTGGCAGCGGCGCTGGGCGCCGAGGGAGGGCTGCGGTTCTGTGGTCAAATTATAGGTTTCGCCTGAGGGCGCCGTCTCTGGCTGCCTCCTGACCCCACCGCACTACTGTCAGCGCATGAAAACCGTCCAAAAATCTGCCAAGCTTGCCAATGTTTGCTACGACATCCGGGGCCCGATCATGGACGCGGCCAAGCAGATGGAGGAAGACGGACACAAGATCATCAAGCTCAACATCGGCAATCTGGCCGTGTTTGGCTTTGATGCCCCCGAAGAAATCCAGCAGGACATGATCCGCAACCTGCCCAACTCGGCGGGCTACTCGGACAGCAAGGGCATCTTCGCCGCGCGCAAGGCGGTGATGCACGAGACCCAGAAGCAGGGCATCAAGGGCGTGGCGCTGGACGACATCTACTTGGGCAACGGCGCCAGCGAGCTGATCGTGATGGCCACCAATGCGCTGCTGGACACGGGCGACGAGCTGCTGCTGCCGTCGCCGGATTACCCGCTGTGGACCGCTGCGGCCAGCCTCTCGGGCGGCACGCCCGTGCACTACCTGTGCGACGAGGCCAATGGCTGGATGCCTGACCTGGATGACATTCGCGCCAAGATCACGCCGCGCACCAAAGGCATCGTGGTCATCAACCCCAACAACCCCACGGGCGCGCTGTACTCGGATGCGCTGCTCAAGGGCATCGTCGCCATTGCCCGCGAACATGGCCTCGTGATCTTCGCGGACGAGGTGTACGACAAGGTGCTGTACGACGGCGCCAAGCACACGGCCATTGGTTCGCTGAGCGAGGACGTGCTCACACTCACCTTCAACTCGCTGTCCAAAAGCTACCGCTCCTGCGGCTACCGCGCGGGCTGGCTGGTGGTGTCGGGCGACAAGAAGCCCGCCCGTGACTACATCGAGGGCCTGAACATGCTCTCCAACATGCGGCTGTGCGCCAACGTGCCGGGCCAGTGGGCCGTGCAGACGGCGCTGGGCGGCTACCAGAGCATCAACGAGCTGGTGTGCGAAGGGGGCCGCCTGCGCAAGCAGCGTGATCTGGCGTATGAGTTGATCACTGCCATTCCGGGCGTCACCTGCGTGAAGCCGCAGGCCGCGCTGTACATGTTCCCGCGCCTCGACCCGGCGGTGTACCCCATTGAGGACGACCAGCAGTTCTTCCTCGAACTGCTGCAGGAAACCAAGGTCATGCTGGTGCAGGGCACAGGCTTCAACTGGCCCGCAACTGACCATTTCCGCATCGTGTTCCTTCCCCATGAAGACGATCTGCGCGATGCCATTGGCCGCGTTGCACGCTTCCTGGAGCAGTACCGCAAGCGCAAGCAGTCCGCAGCGGCTCTCGCGGCCTGATCCGGCGCATTGCTCACATACAAGGCGATCAGTTCCATGCGTTGCCTCCCCGCTTTTGACCTGGCTCGGCTTGCTGTTGCCTGTGTGCTTGCGGTGGCGGGGTTTCACGGCTCTGCGCAGGCCGCCGACAAGGGCAAGGAGCCCGTGAGCTTCCAGCACAAGGACTGGGCCTTGCAATGCGACAACACCCGCACTTGCCGGGCCGTGGGCTACCAGTCGGAGGGTGGCGAATCAGAGCCGGTCTCCATGCGCCTGACCCGCGAGGCCGGGCCTGATACGCCGGTGCTGGTAGACCTGCAGGTGTCCACCGAGAAAGCCTCCCCGGCGTCGCTGCACCTCAAGGTGGGCGCGCTCTCGTTGCCGGGGCTCAAGGGCGACACACCCAGCGCGCCTGCAGCGCAAGTGCCCCGCCTGCTGCAAGAGATGCTCAAGAACGAAGAGGCCACGGTGGCTGCTGGCAAGGACCGCTGGGTGCTGTCACTGGCGGGTGTCACCGCTGCTCTGCTCAAGATGGACGAGGCCCAGGGCCGGGTGGGCACACCGGGCGCCCTGGTGCGCAAGGGCACGAAGCCAGAGGCTTCCGTGCTGCCCCCTTTGCCAGCTCCCGTGATCAAGGCGTTGACCCCGCTGCCTGCGCGCAAGGGGGATTCGGCGCTGGCCAAGCCGCTACTGGCAGCGTTGGACCGTGCGAGCACGGAAGGGCAGTGCAACGGCGACGATGCGTTCAACCCCGCCAATGTGCAGGTCTATCGTCTGACCGAGCGCAAGGTGTTGCTGTCCGTGCCGTGCGGCATGGGGGCCTACAACTTCAGCAGCCTGCTGTGGGTAGCCAATGACCGTCCCCCCTACAAGCCGGAGGCCTTGCAGGATGTGGATGGCGATTTTGATCCTGCATCGGGCTCTGTGCACTCCGCCATGAAGGGCCGCGGAATAGGTGACTGCTGGTGGGTGCGTGAGTGGCAATTCGACGGTCGGGGCTTTGTGCTCAGCAGCGAGGCGGGCGACGGCATGTGCCGAGGCTTTGCGGGCGGCGCCTGGCAGTTACCGACCTACGTCACGCGCTGATGGAGTCCTGACAAAACACCGCGCCTCCTTCGTCCTCTCTGATTCATTGTTTTTGTTTCTCTTTCTATTGCTATGAAACCCATCCAAGTAGGCCTTCTGGGCATCGGCACCGTCGGTAGCGGCGTGTTCAACGTGCTGCAGCGCAACCAGGACGAGATCAGCCGCCGCGCTGGCCGTGGCATCGAGATCACCATGGTGGCCGACCTGGACGTGGAGCGCGCCAAGGCCGTGGTGGGTGACGGCGTCCAGGTCGTCAACGACGCCCGCGCCGTCATTGCCAACCCCGACATCGACATCGTCATCGAGCTCATCGGTGGCTACGGCATTGCGCGCGCGCTGGTGCTGGAGGCGATTGCCGCAGGCAAGCATGTGGTCACCGCCAACAAGGCGCTGCTGGCTGTGCACGGCACCGAGATCTTCGCGGCCGCATCGGCCAAGGGCGTGATGGTGGCTTTCGAAGCGGCTGTGGCCGGTGGCATCCCCATCATCAAGGCGCTGCGCGAAGGCCTCACCGCCAACCGCATCCAGTGGATCGCCGGCATCATCAACGGCACCACCAACTTCATCTTGAGCGAGATGCGTGACAAGGGCCTGGACTTTGACGTGGTGCTCAAGGAAGCCCAGCGACTGGGTTATGCCGAGGCCGACCCCACCTTCGACATCGAAGGCGTGGACGCTGCGCACAAGGTCACGCTGATGAGTGCCATTGCCTTCGGCATTCCGGTGCAGTTCGACAAGGCCTACGTCGAGGGCATCACCAAGCTCGGCGCGGCCGACATCAAGTACGCCGAGCAACTGGGCTACCGCATCAAGCTCTTGGGCATCACCAAGCGCGCGGACAAGGGCATCGAGCTGCGCGTGCACCCGAGCCTGGTGCCCTCCAAGCGCCTGATCGCCAACGTCGAAGGGGCGATGAACGCCGTGGTAGTGCAGGGCGATGCCGTGGGCAGCACGCTGTATTACGGTAAGGGTGCGGGCAGTGAGCCCACGGCCAGCGCCGTGATCGCCGACCTGGTGGACATTGCCCGCCTGCACACGGCCGACCCTGAGCACCGCGTGCCTCACCTGGCCTTCCAGGCGAACACCCTGGCGGACGCCATGGGCACGCTGCCACTGCTGCCGATGAGCGAAGTGGTCACCAGCTACTACCTGCGCCTGCGCGTGGCCGACCAGGCCGGTGTGCTGGCCAAGGTCACGGGCCTGCTGGCCGAGGCGGGTGTGAGCATTGACGCGGTGCTGCAGCGCGAAGCCGACGAAGTGGGTGGCGAAGGATCGACGCAAACCGACCTCATCATCCTGACCCACGACACCCGCGAAGGCATCATGGATGCCGTCATTGCCCAGATGCAGGCCCTGCCCACCGTGCTGGCGCCCATCACGCGCATCCGCAAGGAGGAACTGAACTGATGCTGTACATCTCCACGCGCGGCCATGCCGACCGCAAGCATTTCTGCGACATCCTGCTCGAAGGCCTGGCGCCCGATGGCGGCCTGTACCTGCCCGAGCAATACCCCAAGGTCAACGGCACCATGCTCACGCGCCTGCGCAAGGCCTACCATGAGCAGGGCTACGCGGAGCTGGCGTTCCAGATCCTGTCGCTGTACATCGACGACATCCCCGCTGCGGATCTGAAGGCCATCTGCGCCAAGACCTACACCGCGGAAGTCTTTGGCACGGGCGAGATCGTGCCCCTGCGCCACCTCGAAGATGGCCTGTGGCTCGAAGCCCTGTCCAACGGCCCCACGCTGGCCTTCAAGGACATGGCGATGCAGCTGTTGGGCAATTTGTTTGAGTACGAACTCAAGCGCCGTGGCGAGCAGCTCAACATTCTGGGTGCTACCAGTGGCGACACCGGCAGCGCCGCCGAATACGCCATGCGCGGCAAAGAGGGCGTGCGTGTTTTCATGACCAGCCCGCACGGCCGCATGAGCGCCTTCCAGCAGGCGCAGATGTTCAGCCTGCAGGACGAGAACATCCACAACATCGCCATTGAAGGCGTGTTCGACGACTGCCAGGACATCGTCAAGGCTGTCTCCAACGACCATGCCTTCAAGCACAAGTACAAGATCGGCACGGTCAACTCGATCAACTGGGCGCGCCTTTTGGCGCAGGTGGTGTACTACTTCGCAGGCTACATCCAGGCCACCGAGAGCAATAGCCAGAAGGTCAGCTTCACGGTGCCCTCGGGCAACTTCGGCAACGTGTGCGCAGGCCATGTGGCGCGCATGATGGGCCTGCCGATTGCCAAGCTGGTGGTGGCCACCAACGAGAACGACGTGCTCGACGAGTTCTTCCGCACCGGCGTGTACCGCGTGCGCGCTGCGGCCGACACGCACGAAACATCGAGCCCCTCGATGGACATCAGCAAGGCCAGCAACTTCGAGCGCTTCATTTTTGATCTGCTGGGCCGCAACGGCCAGCGCACCAAGGCCCTGTTCAGCGCCGCGCTGCAAACCTACGGCCGGTTCGACCTGAGCGCCGACCCGCTGTTTGCCGATGCCGCCAAGAAATACGGCTTTGAAAGTGGCAAGAGCACGCATGCCGACCGCCTGGCCACCATCAAGGACACCTATGAGCGCCATGGTGTCACCATCGACACCCACACCGCCGACGGCGTGAAGGTGGCCCGTGAGCACCACAGCGACGCCAAGGTGCCCATGATCGTGCTGGAGACCGCACTGCCTATCAAGTTCGCCGAAACCATCGTCGAGGCCCTGGGCCATGCGCCCGAGCGGCCCGCCAAGTTCGCGGGCATCGAAGACCTGCCCAAGCGGGTTCAGGTGATGCCCGCTGACGTGGAGCTGGTCAAGGCCTACATCGAGCGCCATTGCGCCTGAACCGGCGCAGGTGGAGGGCTCTGCCAGGGTCCAGGCCGACGCGAAGTGCCTGCAGGCACTTCGTGGGCCTGGGTGGCGCGGATTTGTGATCAAAATTGCCCCAAGCGCTAGTCTGATATGCGCTGAAAGCTATAAATAGCATAGCTAATCAAGGAGCGGTGGATGAAGGTTGTCGGTTTTGCGGGGTTCTCCGGCAGTGGCAAGACCACGCTGGTCGAGCAGTTGATCCCGGCGCTGCGGCTGCGGGGCCTGCGGGTATCGGTGGTCAAGCACGCGCACCACAGTTTTGATGTGGACCACCCGGGCAAGGACACGTACCGTCACCGCGAGGCAGGGGCTTTCGAGGTGGTTGCCGCATCGGACAAGCGCCTGATGCTGGTGCGCGAGTTCGAACAGCCCGCCACCCTCAGCGTGCACCATCTGCTGGCCGAGCTGTACCAGGGCGTGGACTGGGTGCTGGTGGAGGGCTTCAAGGACAGCGATCTGCTCAAGATCGAAGTCTGGCGAGCGCCCGAGCCGGGCCAGCTGGCCAAGGCCGTGCGCTATCCCGAAGACGACTTTGTGGTGGCCGTGGCCACCGACGCGCCCGACAGCCTGCCGGTGCCCACGCAACGGCCCGTACTGGACCTGAATGCGCCCGACCAGGTGGTGGACTGGCTCCTCCAGTACGAGCACCGCTTTGAATACAACTGGGAACTGCACGGAGGGTTGCTGCCATGCGCCCCGCAATGAAGCCCCTGAAGCCGCTGGACGAAGCGCTGCGAGACCTGCTGCTGCAGGCTGCGCCGCTGCAAGGCCTGGACACCGTCACGACTTTTGACGCCGACGGTCGCGTGCTGGCACAAAGCTGCGTGTCGGCGCTGCAGGTGCCACCGCAGGACAACAGCTCCATGGACGGCTACGCCGTGCGTTGCGCCGATGTGACGGCGGCGGGCGTGGTGCTGCCGGTGTCGCAGCGTATTGCTGCGGGCAGCGCAGGCGACCCGCTGTTGCCAGGCACGGCGGCGCGTATCTTCACCGGCGCGCCGGTGCCTGCAGGCGCCGATGCGATCCTGATGCAGGAAGACTGCGAAGCGCTTGCCGCCCCTGCGGCCGAAGATGGCCTGGGCTCGGTACGCATCAACGCCGTGCCCCAAGCAGGCCAGTGGGTCCGTAGCGCGGGTGAGGACATCACCCGAGGAGCGGTGGTGCTGTCCGCTGGCACGCGACTCACCCCCGCCGAGCTGGGCCTGGCGGCCAGCATCGGCCAACACCAGCTGCAGGTGGCGCGCCGCCCGCGCGTGGCGCTGTTCTCCACTGGTGATGAACTGGTCATGCCTGGCGAGGTGCCCCCCGAGCAGATGCGCCCCGGGGCCATCTACAACAGCAACCGCTTCTTCCTGCGCGCCATGCTGCTGCGCCTGGGCTGCGAGGTGACGGACTTTGGCATCGTGCCCGACCGGCGCGAGGCCACCATCGAGGCCTTGTGCGCGGCCAGCGCGGAGCATGACCTGATCCTGACCAGCGGCGGGGTGAGCGTGGGAGAGGAAGACCACATCAAGCCCGCGGTGGAATCGCTGGGGCGGCTCGACCTCTGGCAGATTGCGATGAAACCCGGCAAGCCGTTTGCCTACGGCCAGATCCCGCGTGAAGTCGGCGCCGCCCACTTCATGGGCCTGCCTGGCAACCCGGTGTCGAGCTTTCTGACCTTTGCCTTGTTGGTGCGACCGTTTGTGCTGCGGCTGCAGGGCGTTACCGAGGTGGCTCCTCAATCCACGGCTGCACGTGCAGATTTCACCTGGCCCAAGGCCGACAAACGCCGCGAGTTTCTGCGCGTGCGGCACAACGCGGCGGGCGGGCTGGACCTGTTCCATAACCAGAGCTCGGGCGTGCTCACATCGGCCGCCTGGGGCGACGGCGTGGTGGACAACCCGGCGGGGCAGACGATTGCGCCCGGCGATACGGTGCGTTTCATTGCGTTTTCGGAGTTGCTGGCATGACAGGCATGAAGATATCTGTGCGCTACTTTGCCTCGATCCGCGAGGCCATTGGGCAAGGCAGCGAGGCGGTCGAGACCTCTGCCACCACGCTGGGCGCACTGCGCGACGAACTCATCGCACGCGGTGGTGCCCATGCCAGCAGCCTGGCGCGGGGCCGTGCCGTGCGCATGGCGCTCAACCAGACCTTGAGCGAGGAAACCGCCACCCTGGCCGATGGGGCCGAGGTGGCTTTCTTCCCCCCGGTTACCGGGGGCTGAGCCCCGGCAGGGTTTGCAGGCGCTGCGTCAGGGCGGACGAGGCAGCCACCATCGGTGCGCGCAGTTCATTGCGCATCCAGCCCGCGTGTGCCAGTGCGGCCTTGAGCGGCGCGGGGTTGGGTTCGGCAAAGCAGGCCTCCACCCACGGTCGCAAGGTTTGCCACACGCGGCGGGCCTCGGGCAGGTTGCCCACACGCAGCAGATCCACCAGTTCCACAAAATGCGGCGCGTGCCAATGCGCGCTAGCGGCAATGGCGCCGTGGCCGCCCCATGCCAGGGTGCTGAACATTTGCGCATCCTCGCCCGCCAGCACGGCCAGGCGCCCGTCAGCAATCAACGCCTGCGTCTTGGCTGTGTCACCTCCACAGTCCTTGATGGCGCGGATGCGCGGGTGCTCGGCCAGGGCCAGCAGGGTGTCGGTGGTCAGCGTGGCGCCGGTGCGGTAGGGAATGTCATAAACGATCAATGGCACGGCGCTGGCATCGGCCAGCGTGCGGAACCAGTGCAGCAAGCCCTGCTGTGATGGGCGGATGTAGTGCGGTGGGGGCACGAGCAGCCCGGCCAGCGGGTGCTGCGCCAGAGCCGTCACCCATTCCGCCGTGTGGCCCATGTGGTAGCCCGACAGCCCCATCACCACCGGCAGGCCCTGCGCCGCGCCGAGCACGGTGTCCAGCACGGCCAGTTGCTCGGCCTCATCGAGCGCAGCGGCTTCGCCGGTGGAGCCACAGGCCACGAAGCCTGAGACACCTTGTCGGGCCAATGTGGTGGTCAAGGCCGCAAGGGCAGGGTGGTCCACGGCGCCGTCCTTGAACGGGGTGACCAGGGGAATCCAGAGACCCTGAAATGGGGCGAGGGAAGCAGAGGCTGCAGGCATGCGAAAAATCCTTGGAAGGTTCGACCGATGGAAGAACCGTCTCAGGTGCGCGCGCGGAGTGCCAAGATTCAAAAAAGGAGAGTTTTTGCCAAGGGTTCCGTCGCTCATCCGGGACGGAACCACACAGCTCCGGTCAGATGAGCTGGGGTTTTTTGGCTTTGACCACGCACTGCAATGCCAACGCGGGTGCGGTGGTCATGGCAAAGAGGCTGCGCGTGGTCATCGGCGGAGTATAGCGAAGCGTGCGTTCAGCTGGCCGGCCTGACTTCTGGCGCTACCAGCTCAGGACACGGCCAGTTCAGCAGCTCGGCCAGTCGGATGGTGATCCAGGTGGCCTCCGCCACTGGGACGCCCGATTCGGCGGTGCACAGGCCGGCGTGGATGCGCCGCAGGATTTCGGCTTCGGAAGGAGCCTGCACGTGGTAGAGCGTCTGCGCCTGCTCCACCAAGTGGCCGGCCAAGTCCTCGCACAGCTCGTAGCGGGTGCGCACGCCGTCTGCCTTTTCGGTCAGGCGCCCCCGTGCGTCGGTGTATACCGCCATGAAGGATGGCGGCACATGAATCTGGTTGTCGTCGTACATGGAGGTCTCAGTCCGGCGTGAATAGCCGCTCGAACTTGGTCTGGTCCGAGGCCAGCTCGAAGGTCACGACCTGACCCATTTTCATGTCCGACAGGCGGCACGCGCCAAACAAGGTGGTTTTTCCTGCCAGCTCCATCACATCCAGGTCGATGATGGCGTAGGGGTGAGGCACGAACACCTGGTGCTCGAACACGTCACGGACCATATTGCGTGGGGACGGGTAGAGCTTGTAGAGATCGGTCTGAATCGTTTGTGTGGCCATGGGCTTTGAGGGCTTGGAAGATCGCGGACAGGATCGCATGCGGGTACAGTGCGGGCGAATCGTACAGACAAACCTTTTTACCGATCTATGGCACGCAACAAAAGTGAATGGCCCGCCAAGGTGCTGGCGCTGGTCCGTGGCGGCAACCTTCCTGCCGCCATTGCACAGATCAAGGTGGCGCCCACCGTAGGTGACATCACGCGCCTGCAGACCCTTTTGTCCCAACTGCCCTCATCGCCCGCCCTGGCGCAGTTGAACAAGGTGGTGGAAGAAGAGCGCGCCCTGTTGGCCGCCCCACGGCTGCACCGCTCGCCCTGATGCGCCTTCGTGCCCGACGTTCACATGCCCCGCTGAGAGTTTTTTGCCATGACTTTGCCCCGCGTTTCCATCCAGACCGAAGACTTTGACCTCTCCGCTGAGATCGCAGCCCTGCGCCGCGAGAACAAGGGAGTGGGCGCCGTCTGCAGCTTTGTGGGTACCGTGCGTGATCGCAATGATGGCGACCAGGTGTCCTCCATGGAGCTGGAGCACTACCCCGGTATGACCGAAAAATCCATCGAAGCCATGGTGGACGAGGCCTTTCGGCGCTTCGATATTTTTGGCGCCCGCGTGATCCATCGTGTGGGGCTGCTGCAGCCTCTGGACCAGATCGTGCTGGTGGCGGTGACCAGTGCCCATCGGGGCCAGAGTTTTCAGGCCTGCGAGTTTTTGATGGATTACCTCAAGACCCAGGCGCCATTCTGGAAAAAAGAGGAAACAGCCCAGGGCGCCCGTTGGGTCGATGCGCGTGTGAGCGACGACGCGGCGCTGGCGCGCTGGGGAATCACTGTCACAAATGCCTGAACCAAGGGGCCGTCGTCGCATCGCACAGCCTCTGCGCGAAAGCCGAGGGTGGGACCCGGTCGTCACGACGCGCGGGCTGAGCGGCGGTGCGTTAGCTCACGGCTTTTGCGTATAACCCAGACAAGCGCCCGCGTTGGCGCGGCCCTTGCACTCCCGGTAAAGCCGGCGATCACGCTCGGAACGGCTTTCTTCTGAGGGGCTGCGTCCTTGTTTCACTTTGGTGGATTTCTTCTTTTTGCTGACTTCGCCGTGGGCGCTCCTGGTCGAGTCCTTGGTGGTGGCATGGCCCACCCCGGGTAGCGGCGCCAGGCATAACGTCAAAACCAGCAAGAGCAGTGGTGCCGTCCCCGTGCGACGCGCGGATGAGCGGGTGAACTGTTGACGTGGTGGAAATGGCATGGCGAGTTTTCTGGAATATTGCGTGGCCTGAAACTGGGGTGCCGCGCCATCTTAAGGCGCCCCGTGGCTGCCTGGGGGTCCATGCTCGTCGCACACACTGCAGCTGTGGGAAACCCGCGACGGCCTGCGGGCGCGCAGACAGGGCGCCGGCCGCGCCATCCGTGGTTTTGAGCGCTCGGGTTATAATCCGCAGGTTTTGCATGGTGCAAGACGCACGCCTGCGGCCGTTCCAGCTGCTGGCGCAAGTAAAACCATGGCCTTCCGCCTGCGGCAGGCCACATCCAAGGAAAAAACATGATCGCATCCTCCATCAAGGCCGAAGTCGTCAAGGCGAACGCCCGTGCTGCCAACGATACTGGTAGCCCAGAAGTGCAAGTGGCCCTGTTGACCGCTCGCATCAACGAACTGACTCCCCACTTCAAGACGCATGCCAAGGACCACCACGGTCGCCGTGGCCTGCTGCGCATGGTGAGCCGTCGTCGCAAGCTGCTGGACTACCTCAAGGCCAAGGACGCTGACCGTTACACCGCGCTGATCGCCAAGTTGGGTCTGCGCAAGTAATCTTCATTGCATGCCAAAACGCCTGGGTTAGTCCGCTAGCTCAGGCGTTTTTTACTTCGGAGCCGCAAAACAGAGCGAAGCTGTGTCATTCCAATGAAGTTGTTGCTACTGTACGGCGCAGCGCTTCCCTGGAATGGCATCGTGTTCTGAATTGCTCTCCAAGACAATCTGGTAGGGCACTACCAGCTATTAAATCAGGAGCTGAACATGAGCATTTTCAACAAAGTCACCAAGACCTTCCAATGGGGTGACAAGACCGTCATCATGGAAACGGGCGAGATCGCCCGCCAGGCCTCCGGCGCCGTGCTGGTGAACATTGACGACACCGTGGTGCTGGCCACCGTGGTGGCTTCCAAGTCCGCCAAGCCCGGTCAGGACTTCTTCCCCCTGACGGTGGACTACATCGAGAAGACGTACGCTGCCGGCAAGATCCCTGGTAGCTTCTTCAAGCGCGAAGCCAAGCCCAGCGAGCACGAAACCCTGACCAGCCGCCTGATCGACCGCCCGATCCGCCCGCTGTTCCCCGAAGGTTTCTTCAACGAAGTGCATGTGGTGATCCACACGGTGTCGCTGAATCCTGAAGTGGACGCTGACATCGCGGCCCTGATCGCTACCAGCGCAGCCCTGGCCGTCTCTGGCATTCCGTTCAACGGCCCCATTGGTGCCGCCCGCGTGGGTTACATCAACGGCGAATACGTGCTCAACCCCGGCCAGACTGCGCGCAAGAGCTCGCAGATGGATCTGGTGGTGGCGGGGACCGAGGCCGCTGTGCTGATGGTTGAATCCGAAGCCCAGCAGCTGTCCGAAGAAATCATGCTCGGCGCCGTGGTGTTCGGCCATGAGCAAGGCAACGTGGCCATCAACGCCATTCACGAACTGGTGCGCGATGCAGGCAAGCCTGTGTGGCAATGGGAAGCACCTGCCAAGGATGAAGCCCTGATCGCCAAGGTGGTGGCTCTGGCCGATGACAAGCTGCGCGCTGCCTACCAAATCCGCAACAAGCAAGCCCGCACCCAAGCGTGCCGTGAGGCCTATGCCGCTGTGATGGCTGGCCTCAAGGCCGACGGCGTGGAATTCGACTCCGTCAAGGTCGAAGGCATGCTGTTCGATATCGAAGCCGGTATCGTGCGCAGCCAGATTCTCGCCGGCGAGCCCCGCATTGATGGTCGCGACACACGCACCGTGCGCCCCATCGAGATCCGCAGCAGCGTGCTGCCCCGCGCCCACGGCTCGGCCCTGTTCACGCGCGGCGAAACCCAGGCGCTGGTCGTGACCACGCTGGGTACCGAGCGCGATGCGCAGCGCATTGATGCGCTGGCTGGCGAGTACGAAGACCGCTTCATGATGCACTACAACATGCCTCCCTTTGCCACCGGCGAAGTGGGCCGCATGGGCTCGACCAAGCGCCGCGAAATCGGCCACGGTCGCCTTGCCAAGCGCGCGCTGGTTGCTGTACTGCCAACCAAGGAAGAGTTCCCCTACACCATGCGTGTGGTGTCGGAAATCACCGAGTCCAACGGTTCTTCGTCGATGGCTTCGGTGTGCGGCGGCTGCCTGTCGCTGATGGACGCTGGCGTGCCCATGAAGGCGCATGTGGCGGGTATTGCGATGGGCCTGATCAAGGACGCCAGCCGCTTTGCCGTGCTGACCGACATTCTGGGTGACGAAGATCACCTGGGTGACATGGACTTCAAGGTGGCAGGTACCACGGGCGGTATCACGGCCCTGCAGATGGACATCAAGATCCAGGGCATCACCAAGGAAATCATGCAGGTGGCACTGGCCCAGGCCAAGGAAGCGCGCATGCACATCCTGGGCAAGATGCAAGAGGCCATGGGTGAGGCCAAGACCGAAGTGTCGAACTTCGCTCCCAAGCTGTACACCATGAAGATCAACCCCGAGAAGATCCGTGACGTGATCGGCAAGGGCGGCGCTGTCATCCGTGCGCTGACCGAAGAAACCGGCTGCCAGATCAACATCGAGGAAGACGGCACCATCACCATCGCGGCCACCGACGCTGCCAAGGCTGACGAAGCCAAGAAGCGTATCGAGCAGATCACCGCGGAAGTCGAGATCGGCAAGATCTACGAAGGCCCTGTGACCAAGATCCTCGATTTTGGCGCGCTGATCAACCTGCTGCCTGGCAAGGACGGCCTGCTGCACATCAGCCAGATCGCTCACGAGCGTGTCGAGAAGGTGTCCGACTACCTGACCGAAGGCCAGATCGTGAAGGTCAAGGTCATGGAAACCGACGAAAAGGGACGCGTCAAGCTGTCCATGAAGGTGTTGGCCGATCGCCCTGCAGGTGGTAGCGACCGTCCCGCGCCCGCAGAGCGTGGAGATCGCGAGCCACGCCGCGACCATGGCCGTGATGGTGGACGCCATTCCGCAGAGCAGCAACAGCAGCAGACCTTGCCTGCAGATGGTGCGCCTGCTCAGGTGAACGGCTAAATTGTTGATCTGCTATTGATTTGGTAGCTGCTGGTGCATATAAATCATGCGCTAGCGGTCCAAATCACCTCTATCCATCCCCGATGAACCCTGCTATGCATGCTGTCGAGATCACATCTTTTGGTGGGCCTGATGTGCTGCGTCTGGGCGAGCGCCCGGTGCCCGTGGCGGGTGCTGGTGAACTGCTGATCCGCGTCACGGCCAGTGGCATCAACCGACCGGACGTGTTGCAGCGCCTGGGTCACTATGCGCCGCCTCCTGGGACCTCGGATCTTCCGGGGCTGGAAGTCGCGGGTGTGGTCGAGTCGGGTGATGCGTCGGCCATGACAGAGGCGGGTATCCGTGTCGGTGACCGCGTTTGCGCGTTGGTGGCCGGCGGTGGGTACGCGCAATGGTGTGTTGCGCCGGTGGTGCAGTGCCTGCCGGTGCCCGAAGGCTTTAGTGATGTGGAGGCCGCCTCACTGCCTGAGACGTTCTTCACGGTGTGGAGCAATGTCTTTGACCGTGCCCGCCTGCAAGCGGGTGAGACACTGCTGGTGCAAGGTGGGACGAGTGGCATTGGTGTGACAGCCATCCAGCTGGCTCGCGCTTTTGGTGCCACCGTGATTGCCACGGCTGGTAGCGATGACAAGTGTGCAGCCTGCCTGACGCTGGGCGCACACCATGCCGTCAACTACAAGTCTCAGGACTTTGCGGCTGAGGCGAAGCGAATCACCGGAGGGCGTGGTGTTGACGTGGTGCTCGATATGGTCGCTGGTGACTATGTCGCTCGCGAGGTGGAGTGCCTGGCGGAGGATGGCCGTATCGTCATCATCGCCGTGCAAGGGGGAGTGCAAAGTGGCTTCAATGCCGGGCTGGTGCTGCGCAAGCGGCTCACCATCACGGGGTCTACCTTGCGTCCGCGTCCCGTGGCTTTCAAGGGAGCGATTGCACGGGCACTGCGTGAGCATGTCTGGCCCCTGTTGGCTGCTGGCAAGGTGCGGCCGGTCATTCATAGCACGTTTGCTGCTGCCGACGCTGCCCAAGCGCACGCTTTGATGGAATCCAACCAGCACATCGGCAAGATTGTTTTGACCTGGTAATCACATGAGCAACAAGAAAAAACTCATCGCGGGCAACTGGAAGATGAATGGCAACCTGGCTGCCAACGAGGCCTTGTTGAAGGCCTTGATTGCAGGTGTGGCGGATGTGGCTTGCGATGTGGCCGTCGCAGTGCCCATGCCTTACCTCGCACAGGTGCAGGCGCTGACGCTTGGCACCGCGATTGCGGTGGCGGCGCAAGATGTGTCTTCGCACGAGATGGGGGCCTACACGGGTGAGGTGTCGGTGGGCATGCTGAAGGATTTTGGTGTGCAGTACGCTTTGGTGGGGCACTCGGAGCGTCGTCAGTACCATGGCGAGACGGATGGGGTCGTGGCTGAGAAGGCTCAGCGCGTATTGGCGGCAGGCGTAACCCCCGTGGTCTGTGTGGGTGAGACGCTGCAAGAGCGCGAAGCAGGGCTGACCGAGGCAGTGGTCAAGCGGCAACTCGCGGCGGTGATTCATCTCAACGGCCACTGCATCAGCGAAATCGTGGTGGCTTATGAGCCTGTATGGGCGATCGGCACGGGGCGCACGGCGTCGCCGGAGCAGGCGCAGGCCGTGCATGCGGTGCTGCGCACCCAGCTTGCTGCGGCGAGCGAGCATGCCGACCGCATCCGGTTGCTGTACGGCGGCAGCATGAACGCCGCTAATGCGGCTCAACTGCTGGCGCAACCCGATATCGACGGCGGTCTGGTCGGCGGTGCCTCGCTGAAGGCGCCCGACTTTCTACAAATCATCGCAGCGGCCCGTTGAGGCGGCTGCGAAGCAAATAATTCAATCAGGAGTGAACAGAGAATGAACGTGATCGTGAATGTGATTCTGGCGGTGCAGATGTTGGCGGCCTTGGCCATGATTGGCCTGATCCTGATCCAGCATGGCAAGGGTGCTGACATGGGGGCGGCCTTTGGCAGCGGTAGTTCGGGCAGTCTCTTCGGTGCCAGCGGAAGTGCCAATTTCCTGTCGCGCACAACGGCCGTGTTGGCTGCTGTGTTCTTTGTTTCGACGCTCGCGTTGGCCTATTTTGGTAACTCGCGTCCCGTCAGTTCGGGCAGCGTTCTTGAAACGCCTGCGGCTGCTGTACCTGCGGGCGCGCCCGCCTCTGAGGCTGCAGTGGCGCCTGCTGCTCCTGCCTCCGGTGCAGCGCAGATTCCGACCAAATAATTGAACTGAATTTCGGCCTGATGGGCCGAAGCAGGGTTTTTCCGGAGTAGAATTCTGGATTGTCTGGAAAGCGAAAAGCCGTAAGGTTCCTCATGCCATCCAGATGCAAAAATCAGCCGTCGTGGTGAAATTGGTAGACACGCTATCTTGAGGGGGTAGTGGCGAAAGCTGTGCGAGTTCGAGTCTCGCCGACGGCACCAAAACAAAGGCCTGCCTGCATGACCCGGCTTGGGTCCTGACGGGCAAGGCCACAGCGGTGAGCACATCCTCAAGATGAACCTCGATCAGTACCTCCCCGTCCTTTTGTTCATCTTGGTCGGCATCGCCGTTGGCGTTGTCCCCCTCGTACTCGGCTACATACTGGGTCCCAATCGCCCAGATGCCGCAAAGAACTCCCCCTACGAATGTGGCTTTGAAGCCTTCGAGGATGCGCGCATGAAATTCGATGTGCGCTACTACCTCGTGGCCATTCTCTTCATTCTGTTCGACCTCGAAATCGCATTCCTTTTCCCTTGGGCAGTGACGCTGCACGAGGTGGGTGTGGCTGGTTTTGTGGCGGTCGTGATTTTCCTGGCCATCCTGGTCGTGGGTTTTGCCTACGAGTGGAAAAAGGGTGCCCTGGATTGGGAATGAGCGGACTTCAACAAGGACAATGCAATGATTGAAGGCGTGATGAAGGAAGGCTTCATCACCACGAGCTATGACTCTGTGGTGAATTGGGCCAAGACCGGTTCTCTGTGGCCGATGACGTTTGGTCTGGCCTGCTGTGCTGTCGAGATGATGCACGCTGCAGCTGCCCGGTATGACATTGGCCGTTTTGGTGCGGAAGTGTTTCGTGCCAGCCCCCGTCAGTCCGATCTGATGATCGTGGCGGGCACGCTGTGCAACAAGATGGCACCTGCGCTGCGTAAGGTGTACGACCAGATGTCCGAGCCGCGCTGGGTCTTGTCGATGGGCTCGTGTGCCAATGGCGGTGGTTACTATCACTACAGCTATTCGGTGGTGCGCGGTTGTGATCGCATCGTGCCTGTGGATGTCTACGTGCCCGGCTGCCCCCCAACGGCAGAAGCCCTGATCTACGGGATCATTCAGCTGCAGCAGAAGATCCGCCGCACCAATACCATTGCTCGCGTCTGAAGGGTTGATGATGACAGCTGTTGCCATTCGGCCTGAAAAGCTCAAGGACAATATCTCTGCGGCGCTGGGTGCCAAGGTGCGCCAGATCTCTGTAGCCCTCGATGAAGTGACTGTGGTCGTTGCTCCTGCGGACTACCTGGACGCCATGCTTCTGTTGCGTGACGCGGAGGGTTGCCGTTTCGAGCAATTGATCGATTTGTGCGGCGTGGACTATTCCGCGTACGGCGATGCAGTCCACGAAGGTGCTCGCTACTGCGTGGTGTCTCATCTGTTGTCTGTCAGCCTGAATCAGCGCGTGCGTGTGAAGGTCTTCTGCCAGGATGATGATTTCCCGGTGGTTTCCTCGGTGTCCGAGTTGTGGAATTCTGCCAACTGGTATGAGCGGGAAGCGTTCGACCTGTTTGGCATCGTGTTTGACGGTCATAACGACCTGCGCCGCATTCTCACCGACTACGGATTCATCGGTCACCCTTTCCGCAAGGACTTCCCATTGTCCGGTCATGTCGAAATGCGGTACGACGCCGAGCAGCGCCGCGTGGTGTACGAGCCCGTGTCCATCGAGCCGCGTGAGATCACGCCGCGCATCATCCGCGAAGACAAGTACGGAGGCCTGCACTGAGCCGCTTTGCGCCTCATGTGATCCATCATGGCTGAAATCAAGAACTATTCCCTGAACTTTGGTCCGCAGCACCCTGCGGCGCACGGTGTGTTGCGTCTGGTGCTCGAGCTCGATGGCGAGGTCGTGCAACGCGCTGACCCGCACATCGGTCTGCTCCACCGTGCCACCGAAAAGCTGGCTGAGCACAAGACCTACATCCAGTCGCTGCCCTACATGGACCGCCTGGACTACGTGTCGATGATGTGCAATGAGCACGCCTATTGCCTGGCCATCGAAAAGCTGCTGGGCCTGGAAGTGCCGGTGCGCGCGCAGTACATCCGCGTGATGTTCTCCGAGATCACGCGCCTGCTGAACCACCTGATGTGGCTGGGTTCGCATGGTAATGACTGTGGCAGCTCCACCATCCTGATCTATACCTTCCGCGAGCGTGAAGACCTGTTCGACATGTACGAAGCCGTCTCTGGCGCGCGCATGCATGCGGCCTATTTCCGGCCTGGTGGTGTGTACCGCGATTTGCCCGACAGCATGCCGCAGTACAAGGTCAGCAAGATCAAGAACGCCAAGGCGCTGGAGGCGTTGAACCAGAATCGCCAGGGTTCGATGCTCGACTTTATCGACGACTTCACCCAGCGCTTCCCCGGCTGTGTGGATGAGTACGAAACCTTGCTTACCGATAACCGTATCTGGAAGCAGCGTACCGTGGGTATTGGCGTGGTGCCGCCTGAGCGTGCTCTGAATCTGGGCATGACGGGGCCCATGCTCCGGGGCTCCGGCATCGCCTGGGATCTTCGCAAGACCCAGCCCTACGACGTCTATGACCGCATGGACTTCGACGTGCCGGTGGGCAAGACGGGCGACTGCTACGACCGCTACCTGGTGCGCGTGCAGGAAATGCGCGAGTCTAACCGCATCATCAAGCAGTGCGTGGACTGGCTGCGCGCCAACCCCGGCCCTGTGATCACCGACAACCACAAGGTGGCTGCACCGGCACGCGAATCGATGAAGTCCAACATGGAAGAGCTGATCCACCACTTCAAGCTCTTCACCGAAGGCTTTCACGTTCCCGAAGGCGAAGCCTATGCGGCCGTCGAGCACCCCAAGGGCGAGTTCGGCATCTACCTCGTGAGCGATGGCGCCAACAAGCCCTATCGCCTGAAGATTCGTGCGCCCGGCTTTGCGCATCTGGCCACATTGGATGAAATGGCCCGAGGTCACATGATTGCCGACGCGGTAGCCATCATCGGCACCATGGATATCGTGTTCGGAGAGATCGACCGATGAGCAACAACAGCAATACCAAGATCACCGACGCCACGCTGGCGCGCTTTGCGCGTGAAGTGGCCAAGTACCCGCCTGAGCAGGCGCAGTCCGCCGTGATGGCTTGCCTGTCCATCGTTCAGCAGGAGCAGGGCTGGGTCAGCGCCGAGAGCGAGGCCGTGATCGCCGACTACCTGGGCATGGCCCAGATCGCGGTGCACGAAGTCACCACGTTCTACAACATGTACAACCAGCAGCCGACGGGCAAGTACAAGCTCAACGTCTGCACCAACCTGCCTTGCCAGCTGCGCGACGGCCAGAAAGCGTTGCACCACCTCGAGAAGAAGCTCGGCGTGACCATGGGCGAGACCACGCCCGACGGCCTGTTCACGCTGCAGCAGTGCGAATGCCTGGGCGCTTGCGCCGACGCACCCGTGATGCTGGTCAATGACCGCACCATGTGCAGTTTCATGGACAACGACAAGCTCGATCAGCTCGTCGATGGCCTCAAGGCAGCGGAAGGACAAGCATGACCACCGCCGCACAGATCCTCTCGCAGTTCCAGGCCACCGGCGTTCAGACCTGCTTCCACGACCGCCACATCAATCCGCAGATCGTCGCGGGCCTCGATGGCACGAACTGGAGCATCAAGGACTACGAAGCGCGTGGCGGCTACGCTGCGCTGCGCAAGATCCTGGGTACCGACGGTGGAGAGCCGCTGACACAGGACCAGGTGATCGCCACCGTCAAGGAATCCGGCCTGCGTGGCCGTGGTGGCGCGGGCTTTCCCACGGGTCTCAAGTGGAGCTTCATGCCCCGCTCGTTCCCTGGCCAGAAGTACCTGGTGTGCAATTCCGACGAGGGCGAGCCGGGCACCTGTAAGGACCGCGACATCCTGCAGTTCAACCCGCACATCGTCATCGAAGGCATGATCATCGCGGCCTACGCGATGGGCATCTCCGTGGGCTATAACTACATCCACGGCGAAATCTTCCAGACCTACGACCGTTTCGAGGAAGCCCTCGAAGAAGCACGCGCGGCGGGCTACCTGGGCGACAAGATCCTGGGCAGCAACTTCAGCTTCCAGCTGCATGCCGCACACGGCTTCGGTGCGTACATCTGCGGCGAAGAGACAGCTCTGCTCGAATCGCTGGAAGGCAAGAAGGGCCAACCGCGCTTCAAGCCACCATTTCCGGCCAGCTTCGGTCTGTACGGCAAGCCCACCACCATCAACAACACCGAGACCTTCGCGGCCGTGCCGTGGATCATCCGCAATGGCGGGGCTGCCTACCTTGAATGCGGCAAGCCCAACAACGGCGGCACCAAGATCTTCTCGGTCTCAGGCGACGTGGAAAAGCCCGGCAACTACGAAGTCCCCCTGGGGACGCCGTTTGCCAAGCTGCTCGAGCTCGCCGGTGGCGTGCGCAAGGGTCGCCAGCTCAAGGCCGTGATCCCCGGCGGCTCGTCTGCCCCGGTGCTGCCAGCGTCCATCATCATGGAATGCACGATGGACTACGACTCCATCGCCAAGGCCGGCTCCATGCTGGGTTCGGGCGCCGTCATCGTGATGGACGATTCCCGCAGCATGGTCGAAAGCCTGTTGCGCCTGTCGTACTTCTACTCGCACGAATCCTGCGGGCAATGCACGCCCTGCCGCGAAGGCACGGGCTGGATGTGGCGCGTGATCGACCGCATCCAGCACAACCAGGGCCGCGCGGGCGACCTGGACCTGCTCAATTCGGTGGCAGACAACATCCAGGGCCGCACGATCTGTGCTCTGGGTGACGCTGCCGCGATGCCGGTACGCGCAATGATCAAGCATTTCCGTCCCGAGTTTGAAGCACTGATCCGGAACAACGCCTCCCAGGCCGCGACCTCCGCCTGATCGCGAGAAGACATATGGTTGAAATTGAACTGGACGGTCAGAAAGTGGAAGTCGCCGAAGGCTGCATGGTGATGCATGCAGCCGAAAAGGCGGGCACCTACATTCCGCATTTCTGCTATCACAAGAAACTCTCGATTGCCGCCAACTGCCGCATGTGCCTGGTGGACGTCGAGAAGGCTCCCAAGCCCATGCCCGCCTGCGCCACGCCCGTGACGCAAGGCATGATCGTGCGCACCAAGAGCGACAAGGCCATCAAGGCCCAGCAGTCGGTCATGGAGTTCCTGCTGATCAACCACCCGCTGGATTGCCCCATCTGCGACCAGGGCGGTGAGTGCCAGCTGCAGGATCTGGCCGTGGGCTACGGTGGCTCTTCCTCGCGCTACGAAGAGGAAAAGCGCGTAGTGCCCGTCAAGGACGTTGGTCCGCTGATTTCGATGCAGGAAATGAGCCGCTGCATCCACTGCACCCGCTGCGTGCGCTTCGGCCAGGAAGTGGCCGGCGTGATGGAGCTCGGCATGATCCACCGTGGCGAGCACTCCGAAATCACCACCGTGGTGGGCGACACGATCGACTCCGAGCTGTCGGGCAACATGATCGACATCTGCCCTGTGGGTGCCCTGACCAGCAAGCCGTTCCGCTACAGCGCCCGCACCTGGGAACTGTCGCGCCGCCGCTCCGTCAGCCCGCACGACTCCACCGGCGCCAACCTCATCGTCCAGGTCAAGAACCACAAGGTCATGCGCGTCGTTCCGCTCGAGAACGAAGCCGTGAATGAATGCTGGATCGCCGACCGCGACCGCTTCTCGTACGAATCGCTCAACAGCGACGACCGCCTGACCCAGCCCATGCTCAAGCAGGGCGGGGTGTGGAAGACCGTCGACTGGCAGACCGCTCTCGAGTACGTGGCCAACGGCCTCAAGAACATCAAGAACGACCATGGCGCCAACAGCATCGGCGCCTTGGTGAGCCCGCACAGCACCGTGGAAGAGCTGTACCTTGCCAGCGCCCTGGTGCGCGGCATAGGCAGCGACAACATCGACTACCGTCTGCGCAACGCCGAGTTCGCGGCGCCCGAAGGCATTCGCTGGCTGGGCACGTCCATCGCTTCGCTGTCCACGCTGCAACGCGTGCTGGTGGTGGGCTCCAACCTGCGCAAGGACCATCCGCTGTTTGCCCAACGCATCCGCCAAGCGGCTCGCCATGGCTGCCAGGTCAGCGCCATCGCTTCGGCCGCCCAGGACTGGGCCATGCCTGTGCAAACACTCGTCGCCCAAAGCGCCGGCGAATGGGTCCAGACGCTTGGAGGCATCGCCTTTGCCATCGCCCAGGAAAAGGGTGTTGCCGCTCCGCAAGGCGCGACTGCCGCCAACGACGCTGCCCAAGCCATCGCCCGCTCGCTGCTGGGCGGCGAGCGCAAGGCCGTGCTGCTGGGCAACGCGGCAGCGCACCATGCGCAAGCCACGCAATTGCTGGTGCTGGCCAATTGGATCGGCGAGAACACGGGAGCTTCCGTGGGCTACCTGACGGAAGCCGCCAACACGGTGGGCGCGCAGTTCGCGGGTGCTCATCCTGTCAACGGTGGTTTGAATGCGGGCCAGATGCTCTCCGGTGGTCTGAAGGCGGCTGTGCTGCTCAACACCGAGCCGGTGCATGACTCGGCTGCCGGTGCCAGCGCCGCTGCTGCACTGTCTGGTGCTGACATGGTGGTGACCATGAGCCCCTTCAAGGCCAACATGGAGTTCAGTGACGTTCTGTTGCCAATTGCTCCGTTCACCGAAACGTCGGGCAGCTTCATCAACGCCGAAGGTCGCCTGCAGAGCTTCCATGCCGTGGTGCGTCCGCTGGGCGATACCCGCCCCGCATGGAAGGTTCTGCGTGTGCTGGCCAACCTGCTGGGCGTTCCAGGCTTCGACTTCGAAACCTCGCAAGACGTGCTGGCCCGCGCCACCAACGCAGCAGCCGGTGCGGTCACTGAAGTGCCTGCAGCCCAACTGTCGAACGTGGTGATGAACGCCGCGCCTGCGTCTGCCGCCGCTGCCGGTGAGCCCGTGGTGGCCTCCATCTATCAACTTGACGGCCTCGTGCGCCGTTCGACGTCGCTGCAGCTCACCGCTGACGCACGCCTGGCACGTGAAGGAGTGGCCGCATGATCGACGCGATCTACAACGCGGGCCTGAACCTGCTCTCCTTTGGCTGGTGGACGGGCATCGTCTGGCCAGTGCTATGGATTTTGATCAAGATCGTCTGCATTCTGGCGCCCCTGATGGGGGCGGTGGCTTATCTCACTTTGTGGGAGCGTAAGCTGCTGGGTTTCATGCAGGTGCGCCATGGTCCCAACCGCGTGGGCCCCATGGGTCTGCTGCAGCCTATCGCCGATGCGCTGAAGTTGTTGACCAAGGAAATCATCCAGCCCACGGCGGCTAGCAAGGGGCTGTTTGTGCTGGGCCCGGTCATGGCGATCATGCCTGCCCTGGCTGCCTGGGTCGCCATTCCGTTCGGACCTGACGTGGCCCTTGCGAACGTAAACGCCGGTTTGCTGCTCGTCATGGCCATAACCTCCATCGAGGTCTATGGTGTGATCATTGCCGGCTGGGCGTCCAATTCCAAGTACGCTTTTCTGGGCGCTCTGCGCGCGTCGGCCCAGATGGTGAGCTATGAAATTGCGATGGGGTTCTGCTTCCTCGTTGTGATCATGGTGTCGGGCAGCATGAATCTGACCGAGATCGTGTTGGGGCAGGGCCGTGGCATGGCCGCGGACAAGGGCCTGACTTTCCTGTCCTGGAACTGGCTGCCGCTGCTGCCGATTTTCCTGGTCTACCTCATCTCCGGCGTAGCTGAAACCAATCGCCACCCCTTCGACGTGGTGGAGGGCGAGGCCGAGATCGTGGCCGGCCACATGGTCGAGTATTCGGGCATGGGGTTTGCCATCTTCTTCCTGGCAGAGTACGCCAGCATGTGGCTCGTATCCATCCTCGCCGCGCTCATGTTCCTGGGCGGCTGGTTGTCGCCTATCGATAGCGCGGTGTTCAACTGGATTCCTGGTTGGATCTGGCTGGGTCTCAAGACCTTCCTCGTTGTGTCCATGTTCATCTGGATCCGGGCCACCTTCCCACGGTTCCGGTATGACCAGATCATGCGTCTGGGCTGGAAGATTTTCATTCCGGTCACGCTGGTGTACTTGTTGATTGTTGGCGGGTGGTTGCTCTCGCCTTGGAATATCTGGAAATAAGCGGGGACACAAATGACTGCTGTTGCTGCTGCTGCACCTTTTTCGTTCAAGGATTTCTTCAAGAGCTTCATGCTCGTGGAGTTGCTCAAGGGGATGGCCCTGACTGGCCGCTATGCGTTTCGCCGCAAGGTGACCGTACAGTTCCCTGAAGAGAAGACGCCTTTGTCGCCACGTTTTCGTGGACTGCATGCGCTGCGCCGTTACGACAATGGCGAGGAGCGTTGCATCGCTTGCAAGCTGTGCGAAGCCGTATGCCCAGCGATGGCCATCACCATTGAATCGGATGTGCGTGCCGACGGTTCGCGCCGCACCACGCGTTATGACATTGATCTGACGAAGTGCATTTTCTGCGGCTTCTGCGAAGAGAGCTGTCCTGTCGATTCGATCGTCGAAACACACATCTTTGAGTACCACGGCGAAAAGCGTGGTGACCTGTATTTCACGAAGGACATGCTCTTGGCCGTGGGCGACCGGTACGAAGGTGAAATTGCGGCAGCCAAGGCTGCAGACGCCAAGTACCGCTGAGCGGTGCGGGGTTCAGCCTCTTTGCCAGACTTTCTATAAAGACCCGATTCATGGACGCCAAGACTGGTTTCTTCTATCTCTTCTCGGTGGTGCTGCTGTTCGCGGCCTTCCGGGTGATCACTGCGCGCAACCCCGTGCACGCGGTGCTGTATCTCATCCTCGCGTTTTCGCAGGCGGCGGCTGTCTGGCTGTTGCTCAAGGCTGAGTTCCTGGCGATTGCACTGGTGCTGGTGTACCTGGGCGCGGTCATGGTGCTTTTCCTGTTCGTGGTGATGATGCTGGACATTCACATCGATACCGTGCGCAAGGGGTTCTGGAAACACTTCCCATTGGCGGCCCTCATCGGGGCGGTCATCGCCCTGGAAATGGCGGCCGTGTTGATGGGGGGATTCCGTGGCATTGAAGAGCCCAAGGCCGTCGCTGCCGTGGTCGATGCTGCTGGCCATGTGGTCCCTTACTCCAATACCAAGGCGCTGGGCAAGCTGCTGTACACCCAATATCTGTACCCTGTTGAGATCGCGGCAGTCATTCTGCTGGTGGCCATGGTTGCTGCCATCGCTCTGACCCTGCGTCAGCGCAAGGACAGCAAGGCCATCAATCCTTCCACGCAGATTCGCGTGCGTGCGTCCGATCGTCTGGCAGTGATCAAGGTGGCCGCCACTCAAAAGCCTGCGGCGGAAGATCCTGCTCAAGCTGCTGCCGAGGAGAAAAAAGCATGACATTGACTCTGGGCCACTTTTTGTCGCTGGGCGCCATGTTGTTTGCGCTCGCTGTGATCGGCATCTTCCTGAACCGCAAGAACCTGATCGTGCTGCTGATGGCGATCGAGCTCATGCTGCTGGCCGTGAACATGAACTTCGTGGCGTTCTCCCACTACCTGGGAGACATGCACGGCCAGGTGTTCGTGTTCTTCATCCTTACCGTGGCAGCCGCTGAATCGGCGATCGGCCTGGCCATCCTGGTGCTGCTGTTCCGCAACAAATCCAGTATCAACGCGGAAGACCTCAACACCCTCAAGGGTTGATGGGTCACGAGTATTCCCAAGGTTCTCAAGAATGAGTCAAACCCTCTCTGCTTCAACGCTCCTGGCTGTGCCTTTGGCACCGCTGGCGGGCGCCGTGCTGGCCGGCATCTTCGGTACGACCTTCGGTGGTAACTGGATCGGTCGGCGTCTGAGCCACACCCTGACCATCCTCGGCGTACTGGTTGCGTTCATCCTGTCGGCCATGACGCTCAAGAGCGTTGCGCTCGACGGTGCC
The DNA here is from genome assembly GCF_001428225.1 of Acidovorax sp. Root70. NCBI lineage: Bacteria > Pseudomonadati > Pseudomonadota > Betaproteobacteria > Burkholderiales > Comamonadaceae > Acidovorax > Acidovorax sp. Root70. The sequence goes on along the minus strand of NZ_LMHQ01000030.1, from coordinate 16,579 downwards.
CGCTTCAATGAAACCCTGTACACCTGGATGGTGGTGGGTGGCCTGAAGATGGAAGTGGGCTTCCTGATTGACAGCCTCACCGCGATGATGATGGTGGTCGTGACCTTCGTGTCCTTGATGGTTCACATCTACACCATTGGCTACATGGAAGAGGACGAGGGCTACAACCGCTTCTTTGCCTACATTTCGCTGTTCACGTTCTCCATGCTCATGCTGGTCATGAGCAACAACCTGCTGCAGTTGTTCTTCGGCTGGGAGGCCGTGGGCTTGGTGTCCTATCTGCTGATTGGCTTCTGGTTCAACAAGCCTACTGCCATCTTCGCCAACATGAAGGCGTTTCTGGTCAACCGCGTGGGTGACTTCGGCTTCATTCTGGGCATTGGCCTGATCGCCGCCTATACCGGCACCCTGAACTATGGCGAGATCTTCGCCAAGGCCGGCGATCTGGGCGCACTGTCTTTCCCGGGCACCAGCTGGATGCTCGTCACCGTGATCTGCATCTGCCTGTTCATCGGTGCCATGGGCAAGTCGGCACAGTTTCCTCTGCACGTCTGGCTGCCGGATTCGATGGAGGGTCCCACCCCCATTTCCGCGCTGATCCACGCCGCCACCATGGTGACTGCGGGCATCTTCATGGTGTCGCGCATGTCACCCCTGTTCGAGCTGTCGGATACCGCACTCAATTTCATTCTGGTGATCGGTGCCATCACGGCGCTCTTCATGGGTTTCCTGGGCATCATCCAGAACGACATCAAGCGTGTGGTGGCGTACTCGACGTTGTCGCAGCTGGGCTACATGACGGTGGCACTGGGTGCTTCGGCCTACTCGGTGGCCGTGTTCCACCTGATGACGCATGCGTTCTTCAAAGCCTTGTTGTTCCTGGGCGCTGGCTCGGTCATCATGGGCATGCACCACAACCAGGACATTCGCTGGATGGGGGCTGTGCGCAAGTACATGCCCATCACCTGGATCACCTCGCTGCTGGGCTCGCTGGCCCTGATCGGCACGCCGCTGTTCTCGGGCTTCTATTCCAAGGACAGCATCATCGAGGCAGTGCATTTCAGCCACCTGCCAGCCGCCGGTTTCGCGCATTTTGCGGTGCTTGCAGGTGTCTTCATCACGGCGTTCTACTCCTTCCGCATGTACTTCCTGGTGTTCCATGGCAAGGAGCGTTACGACCAGAACCCGGACGCGCATCATGACGATCACCATGGTCACGGCCATGACGACCACCATGAGCCGCACGAATCCCCTTGGGTGGTGACCGTGCCTCTGGTGTTGCTGGCAATCCCTTCGGTGGTAGTGGGCTTCCTGTTCATTCAGCCCATGCTGTTTGGTGATTTCTTCAAGGATGTCATTTTTGTGGATGCGGCAAAGCACCCCTCCATGGCGCACATGACAGAGCACTTCCATAGTGCCTGGGCCATGGCATTGCATGGTTTGCAAACGGCACCGTTCTGGTTGGCATTGGCGGGTGTGGCGCTGTCGTACTACATGTACATGGTCAATCCCGCGCTGCCCACTGCGATCAAGGCGCGCGCGCAGCCCATCTACACCCTGCTGGAAAACAAGTACTACCTCGACTGGATCAACGAGAACATCTTGGCCCGTGGTGCCCGTGCGCTGGGCATGGGGTTGTGGAAGGGCGGAGATCAGGCAGTGATCGATGGCGCCTTGGTCAATGGTTCTTGGAAACTGGTGCGTGGCGTTTCCGGAGTCGTCCGTTGGGTGCAGTCTGGCTTTATCTTCCATTACGCGCTGGTGATGATCCTGGGTGTATTCGCACTGATGACCTGGTTTGTCTGGGGCGATGTGTTCATGCAGCTCATCAAATAAGGAAAACAACAAATGGGTCTGTTGAGTCTTGCAATCTGGACACCGATTGCTTTTGGCGCGCTGTTGCTCGCCATCGGGCGCGACGAACATGCGCGTGCGGTGCGGTGGTTGGCGCTGGTGGGTGCCTTGATTGGGTTCCTGGTCACGTTGCCTCTGTACGACGGTTTCAAGCTGGGTACGGCGGCCATGCAGTTTGTGGAGAAGGCCGACTGGATCGAGCGTTTCAATGTCCACTACCACCTCGGGGTGGACGGCATTTCGTTCTGGTTTGTGCCGCTCACGGCCTTCATTACCGTCATCGTGGTGATTGCCTCATGGGAGTCCATCACTGAGCGCGTGAACCAGTACATGGGCGCTTTCTTGATCCTTTCGGGGCTCATGATCGGCGTGTTCAGCGCACTGGACGGCATTCTGTTCTACGTGTTCTTCGAGGCAACGCTGATCCCGATGTACCTCATCATCGGGATCTGGGGGGGGCCGAACAAGATCTACGCTGCGTTCAAGTTCTTCCTGTACACGCTGCTTGGCTCGCTGTTGATGCTGATCGCGCTGATCTACCTGTACAACCAGTCCGGCGGCAGCTTCGACATCGCCACCTGGCACCAGTTGCCTTTGAGCGGTCGTGCGCAAACCCTGTTGTTCTTCGCCTTCTTTGCCGCCTTCGCTGTGAAGGTGCCCATGTGGCCTGTCCATACCTGGCTGCCTGATGTGCACGTGGAAGCACCCACTGGCGGTTCTGCGGTGCTGGCTGCCATCATGCTCAAGCTGGGCGCCTATGGTTTCCTGCGGTTTTCGCTGCCGATCGCTCCTGACGCAGCACGTCAATGGGCTTGGCTCATGATTGCCCTGTCGCTGATCGCGGTGATTTACGTGGGCCTGGTGGCCATGGTCCAGAAGGACATGAAGAAGCTGGTGGCCTACTCGTCGGTGGCGCACATGGGGTTTGTGACCCTCGGCTTTTTCATCTTCAACGACCTGGGTGTTTCGGGCGGCATCGTCCAGATGATTGCGCACGGCTTCGTGTCCGGTGCGATGTTCCTGTCCATCGGCGTGTTGTACGACCGTGTGCACTCGCGTGAGATCGCCGCCTATGGCGGCGTGGTCAACACCATGCCCAACTTCACCGCGTTTGCTCTGTTGTTTGCCATGGCCAACTGCGGCCTGCCGGGTACGGCCGGTTTTGTGGGTGAGTGGATGGTGATCCTGGGCGCGGTCAAAGCCAACTTCTGGATTGGTCTGGCTGCGGCCACGGCGTTGATCTTTGGCGCCGCTTACACCTTGTGGATGTTCAAGCGCGTGTACCTGGGCCCTGTGGGCAACGACAACGTCAAGGGCTTGACGGATATCGACAGCCGTGAATTCCTCGTGCTTGCGGTGCTTGGCATTGCGGTGCTGGCCATGGGCCTGTACCCCCGTCCGTTTACCGATGTGATGGACGCCTCGGTGGCAGAACTGCTCAAGCATGTGGCGCTGACCAAGCTGAACTGAACAGACCAGACTGAACTGAGAGATTCGAGATGATTGACAACATCAGCTGGCTAGCGATCTACCCTGAAATTGTGCTGTTGACGATGGCCTGCGTGATTGCGCTGGTCGATCTGGGTGTTCACAGCCCTCGCCGCACCAGCACCTATGTGCTGACGATGCTCACCCTGGCCGTGGTGGCCGCCCTGCAGGCCATGTACGCAAGCAGCGGCAATACCTTCTACGGTTTCGGCAACATGGTGGTGAGCGACGCCATGGGCAACTGGCTCAAGTGTTTTGCCACCGTGGCCATGATGGTCACCCTGGTGTACGGACGTCCGTATGCAGCTGACCGCGACATGCTGCGGGGCGGCGAGCTCTTCACGTTGTCCATGTTTGCCTTGCTGGGCATGTTCATCATGATTTCGGGCAACAACTTCCTGGTGATCTACCTGGGCCTGGAACTGCTCACGCTGTCGAGCTATGCCCTCGTGGCATTGCGCCGCGACAACGCCACGGCCACGGAAGCAGCGATGAAGTATTTTGTGCTGGGTGCCATGGCCAGCGGCTTCCTGCTTTATGGCCTGTCCATGGTGTACGGAGCCACGGGCTCGCTGGATATTGGCCAGGTGTTCAAGGCCGTTAACTCCGGCCAGATCAAGCATCAAGTGTTGGTGTTCGGTCTGGTGTTTGTGGTGGCGGGTCTGGCTTTCAAGCTGGGCGTGGTTCCGTTCCACATGTGGATTCCCGACGTGTACCAAGGTGCGCCTACGGCCGTGACTCTGATGATTGGTGGCGCCCCCAAGTTGGCAGCCTTTGCCATTACGGTTCGTCTGCTGGTCGATGGCTTGCTGCCACTGGCCATTGACTGGCAGCAGATGCTGGCTGTGCTGGCAATTGGGTCACTGTTGGTCGGTAACCTGGCGGCCATTGCACAGACCAACCTCAAACGCATGCTGGCGTACTCCACCATTTCCCAAATGGGTTTCGTGTTGCTGGGCCTCATGTCGGGCGTCATCAACGGCAATGTGGATGCCACTGCAGTGGAGAACGCCTACAGCGCGTCCATGTTCTACGTCATCACTTACGTGCTGACTACCCTGGCTGCTTTTGGCGTGATCCTGCTGCTTGCTCGCGAGGGTTTTGAGAGCGAAGAGATTTCCGACTTTGCGGGTCTTAATCAACGCAGTCCTTTGTATGCTGGCGTGATGGCAGTGTGTCTGTTCTCGATGGCGGGTATTCCTCCGCTGGTGGGTTTCTATGCCAAGTTGGCCGTCCTGCAAGCTCTGGTGGCCTCGGGCCAGGCGATCTACATCGCAATGGCTGTCTTTGCGGTGATCATGTCGTTGATTGGTGCGTTCTACTATCTGCGTGTGGTGAAGGTCATGTACTTCGACGCGCCACTGACGGCGACCAGTGTTTCCGCACCCGTCGATGTGCGCGTGGTGCTGACCATCAACGGCGCTCTGGTGCTGGTGTTGGGCTTGCTGCCGGGCGGTTTGATGGCCTTGTGCGCCGACGCCGTGGTCCGCGCGTTGGCAACCTGAGCCGTTGCGCCGGCGCACGCATAGCGTCGGCTGCATTTCCCACTCCTTTTTGCTGCCTGGATCCCTTTTTCTGTGTCACTCACTGGTTCGGTTTGGCTTGTGATTGTGGCGGCGTTGGTCGCTGCCAATCTGCCATTTGTCAATCAACGCTGGATGGTGGTGGGTCCTTCGGCGGCCGCTGGCAAGCCGCTGGTAGGGCGTTTGGCCGAGCTGATCCTGCTGTATTTTCTGGTGGGTGGCCTCGCCTTGTTACTGGAGCGCCGCGCGGGTCAGATTGCGCCGCAGGGCTGGGAGTTTTACGCCATCACCGGCACCATGTTCCTGACCCTGGCCTTCCCTGGCTTCGTCTATCGGTACCTGTTGCGCAGGCACAGCTGAGTGGACTGCGAGCCATTGGCCAAGGGCTACAGGGTTTGTGGCCTTGCAGCATCCTGGCCACTCCGGCTGGGAGAGGCACCTCCGAGCATGATGACGCAGCTCGACGTGCGTGATCGCGCCCATCACCGGTTTTCGCCCTCCGGCGTACCATGTCAGCTATGAAGGTTCTGGATCTCCAATGTCAGCATGGCCATGTCTTTGAAGGCTGGTTTGGTTCTGAAGATGACTTTCAGAGCCAAAAGCAACGCGGATTGGTGCAGTGTCCCTTCTGCGCCGATGACCAGATCGACAAGCGCCTCAGTGCACCGCGTTTGAACCTTGGTGCGCGCGAGCCCGCTGCGTTGACAGCCTCCTCCCATTCCTCTTCTGTCACGCGCCCTCTCACCACCCCCAGCGCGCCGGTCGAGGCATCGATGCTTCCCCCTGCGCTGCAGGCCGCATGGCTGGAGCTGGCCCGAAAGGTGGTAGCGGGTACGGAGGATGTGGGCTCCCGCTTTGCCGACGAGGCCCGGCGCATGCACCATGGCGAGGTGCAGGAGCGGGCCATTCGTGGGCAGGCCACCGCGCACGAGGCGTTGCAGCTGCTGGACGAGGGCATCGCCGTCATGCCCTTGCCACTGCCTGCCGCAGCCAAGGAGACGCTGCAGTAACTGGCGTTGTCACCCGCGGCTACCGAGGTGCTTGTGGTGAGGCTACCGGCTCCCAATGGGAGTCACGCCGTGAACTGCAGAGCAGCCAGACGCGCATACACCCCACCTTGTGCCAGCAAGGTGCTGTGAGTGCCTTGCTCCACGATCCGCCCATGGTCCAGCACCACGATGCGGTCGGCATTTTGTACGGTGGCCAGGCGATGGGCGATCACCAGAGTGGTTCTTCTGCCCGTGTGGCGCTGCATGGCGGTGTCCAGCGCTGCCTGTACCATGCGCTCGCTTTCCGCGTCCAGCGCGCTGGTGGCTTCGTCCAGCAGCAGCAACGGCGGGTTTTTGAGCATGGCGCGGGCGATGGCGATGCGCTGGCGCTGGCCGCCCGAAAGACGTACCCCCCGCTCGCCCAGAAACGTGTGGTAGCCCTCGGGCAGGGCCATGATGAAGTCATGCGCAAAGGCGGCGTGGGTCGCTGCCATGACATCCTCGTCGGACGCGTCTGGGCGCCCATAGCGGATGTTGTCCATGGCAGAGGCGGAGAAGATCACTGCGTCCTGGGGAACGGTGCCCGTATGTGCGCGCAGCGTGTCGAGCGCAATGTCTCGGATGTCCACGCCATTGAGCAGGATGCGTCCTGGCCTCGGGCGGTGCGCTACGGCGGCACTGGCGCCTCCCGTCGCATGCTCGTCCACGTCATAAAACCGCTGCAGCAACTGGAACACCGTGGTTTTGCCTGCACCGCTGGAGCCGACGAGTGCCACGGTCTCACCGGGAGACAGGTGCAGCGAGAAGTCTTGCAGCGCAGGCTGATCCTGGCGCGACGGATAGTGGAACCAGACGTTGTCAAATCGCACCTCCAGACCCTGCCCGGACGTCGGGAGCTGTTGGGGCGACGCAGGGTTCGCCACGGGCGAGCGGCTGGACAGCAGTTCCATCAACCGCTCGGTGGCACCGGCGGCTCGCAGCAGGTCTCCATACACCTCACCCAGCACCGCCACTGCACTCGCCAGCAGGATGACGTACACCACGGTCTGACCCAGGTGGCCAGCGCTCATCTGTCCGGCCAGCACGGCTTCCGTGCCCCGGTACAGCCCCCACAACAGCAGGGCCGCGTTGGCGATGATGATGAAGGCCACGAGCAAGGCGCGTGCCTTGGTGCGTTTGACGGCGGTGTAGAAGGCGTCCTCCGTTGCCCGCGCAAACCGCGCGGCCTCGCGCGGCTCGGCGGTGTAGCTTTGCACCACGGGAATGGCGTTGAGCACCTCTGCGGCGATGGCGCTCGAGTCCGCTACCCGGTCCTGGCTGTCCCGTGACAGCCGGCGAACCCTTCGGCCTATCCACATCGTGGGTAGCACCACCAACACGACCGCCAGCAGCACCACGGCCATGACGTAGGGATTGGTCCACACCAGCATGGCGAGGGCCCCCAGGCCCAGCACAGCGTTGCGGAGGCCCATGGACAGCGAAGAACCGACCACCGTCTGCACCAGCGTCGTGTCGGAAGTCAGGCGCGACAGCACCTCTCCGGTCTGTGTGGTTTCAAAGAACTCTGGACTCTGCTGCAGCACATGGCCATACACGGCGTTGCGCAAGTCGGCGGTGACGCGCTCACCCAGCCAGCTCACCATGTAAAAGCGTGCCGCAGAAAACCCACCCAAGGCAATGGCCACGGCAAACAGCTCTTCAAAGTGCCCGCGAAGTGCCATGGCCTGCGCGCCCCGGTCGCCGGTGGCACTGACCAGGCCTCCATCAATGAGATTGCGCAATGCCATGGGAAACGCCAGTGTGGCCAACGCGGCCAGCACCAGGAACACCAGCGACAGTGCAATGCGGGCCCTGTAGGGACGCAGAAAGGGCAGCAGCCCCGTGAGCGAGCGGGGCGCACCCCGGGCGGGTGTGGAAGAGGGGAGGGATGCCATCGTGGCAGTGTAGGGCGCGGTGAGGGAGGCCGGGTGAACGGGCGCGAAGGCCCCAGGTTCGAGGTGACTGCGCCCGCCGCGCAAGGCGACGGATGTCAGCAAAAAGTCAGTGATGAGCGCGAGGCCGCGCGACCTTCGTGTGCCGGTCTTCGAGCTTGGAAAGGCGTCAGATCGAGCGCTAGCGCGCAGCACATGCCCGCGCCATTGCCTCGCAGTGGATGCTCAGGGCGGGTACGTAGGCATTTATACATAGGCATTAGTCCCAGTATCTACGGCAGGGTTGGGGGACATACGATGCGTTGCGATCCAAACTACCTGGAGACCTTGTCGCAAGGCTCCTCTTTTCAGCACCCAACGGAGCGGCCAAGGCGCAATGAGCGACGTCATTCTTGAAACCAACAGCCTGACCAAAGAGTTCAAGGGCTTCACCGCCGTCAGCGATGTGAACCTGGCCGTTCGCCGGGGCTCCATCCACGCGCTGATCGGCCCCAATGGGGCGGGCAAGACCACGTGCTTCAACCTGCTCACCAAGTTCCTGGAGCCCACCTCGGGCGTCATCCGCTTCAACGGACATGACATCACTCGGGAGCAGCCCGCGCAGATCGCGCGCCGCGGAGTGATTCGCTCGTTCCAGATTTCGGCGGTGTTCCCGCACCTCACACTCATCGAAAACGTGCGCCTGGGTTTGCAGCGCAAGCTGGGCACCTCGTTCCATTTCTGGCGCAGCGAGCGCACCCTGCGCCAGCTGGACGACCGTGCCATGCAATTGCTGACCGAGGTGGGTCTGGAAGACTTGGCCGACGAAGTCACCGTGAACCTGCCCTACGGCCGCAAGCGCGCGCTGGAGATTGCCACCACGCTGTCGATGGAGCCGGAGTTGATGCTGCTCGACGAGCCCACCCAGGGCATGGGCCACGAAGACGTGGACCGCGTCACACAGCTCATCAAGAAAGTGTCGGCGGGCCGCACCATTCTGATGGTGGAGCACAACATGAAGGTGGTCTCCACCATCGCGGACCGCATCACGGTGCTGCAGCGCGGCGCTGTGCTGGCCGAAGGGCCCTACGCAGAAGTGTCCAACAACCCCCAAGTCATGGAAGCCTACATGGGCACGACCGACGGCCAACTGCAGGGAGCGCACTGATGGCTGGCGTTCCCGCACTCGAAATCAAGAACCTCGAAGCCTGGTATGGCGAGTCGCATGTGCTGCACGGCGTGGACATCGTCGTGCAGCCGGGCGAGGTGGTGACGCTGCTGGGCCGCAACGGCGCGGGCCGCACCACCACCATGCGCGCCATCATGGGCCTGACCGGCGCACGCAAGGGCTCGGTCAAGATCAACGGCGTGGAAACCGTGAACATGCCCACGCACCGCATTGCGCACCTGGGCGTGGGCTACTGCCCCGAAGAGCGTGGTATTTTTTCCAGCCTCTCTTGCGAAGAAAACCTGCTGCTGCCGCCCGCCCTCAAGACGGGCACGCCGGGCATGTCGGTGCAGGAGATCTACGCCATGTTCCCCAACCTGGCCGAGCGCAAGAACAGCCAGGGCACGCGCCTCTCGGGGGGCGAGCAGCAGATGCTGGCCGTGGCCCGCATCCTGCGCACAGGGGCCAATCTGCTGCTGCTGGATGAAATCTCCGAGGGCCTGGCGCCCGTCATCGTGCAGGCCCTGGCCCGCATGATCACCATGCTGCGCCAAAAGGGCTACACCGTGGTCATGGTCGAGCAGAACTTCCGCTTTGCCGCACCGCTGGCTGACCGCTTTTATGTGATGGAGCACGGCCGCATCGTCGAGAAGTTCGGCGCCGCCGAACTCGAGGCGAAGATGCCTGTGCTCAACGAACTGCTGGGCGTCTGAGCCACGTCCACACCTTTTCCCCACCGTTTTCTTCCACCACACCAACAGGAGACAAATCCATGAAGAAACAACTCAAAGTGCTGGCACTGATGCTGGGCGTTGCAGGTCTGGCCACCTCGGCCGCGCACGCGCAGGACAAGGTCAAGATCGGTTTCATCACCGACATGTCCAGCCTGTACGCGGACGTGGAAGGCAAAAACGGCGCAGTGGCCATTCAGATGGCCATTGACGACTTCGGCGGCAAGGTGCTGGGCATGCCCATCGAACTGATGAGCGCCGACCACCAGAACAAGGCCGACATCGCAGCCTCCAAGGCCCGCGAATGGATCGACACCCAAGGCCTCACCATGGTGTTTGGTGGCACCAATTCGGGCACCGCACTGGCCATCGCCAAGGTGGCAGCCGAGAAGAAGCGCGTCTACATCAACAATGGTGCTGCCAGCTCCGCGCTGACCAACGAACAGTGCTCTCCCTATACCGTGCACTATGCCTACGACACCGTGGCACTGGCCAAGGGAACGGGCTCGGCCATTGTGGATGGCGGCGGCAAGAGCTGGTACTTCCTGACGGCAGACTACGCCTTCGGCCATGCGCTCGAGGCCGACACCACCTCAGTGGTTAAGGCCAAGGGCGGCAATGTGGTGGGTGCAGTTCGCCACCCATTGAACGCGTCCGACTTCTCGTCCTTCCTGCTGCAGGCGCAGAACTCCAAGGCGCAGATCCTGGGTCTGGCCAATGCAGGTGGTGACACCATCAACTCCATCAAGGCCGCCAAAGAGTTCGGCATTGGCAAGAGCATGAAGCTCGCTGGCCTGCTGATCTTCATCTCCGACGTGCACAGCCTGGGCCTGCGCAACACCGAAGGCCTGCAGTTCACCACCAGCTGGTACTGGGACCTGAACGAAGACACCCGCAAGTTCTCGGCCCGCTTCTTCGAGAAGACCAAGCGCATGCCCGGTGAAATTCAAGCGGCAGACTACTCGGCCACCATGAACTACCTCAAGGCCGTGGAAGCAGCCAAGACAGTGGATGCCGACAAGGTCATGGAAACCTGGCGCAAGATGAAGATGAACGACTTCTTTGCTTCGGGTCAGATTCGTCCGGACGGCCGTTATGTGCACGACATGTACCTGATGGAAGTGAAGAAGCCCGCCGAGTCCACCAAGCCCTGGGACTACTACAAGCTGATCAAGAAGCTGCCTGGTGACTCGGTGTTCACCACCAAAGCCGAGAGCAAGTGCCCGCTCTGGAAGTAAACCCCTGAGAGGGCTCACGCCGGCCTGGCTGTCCCTGCGGGGCGCCGGGCCCGGTGTGGTCCTCTGACCTGAACTCTCTCCACCTGCCGCTGCCTCCCATGGAAATCTTTGGTGTCTCATTGCCTGGTTTGTTGAGCCAGCTCCTTCTGGGGCTGGTCAATGGATCGTTTTACGCAATCCTCAGCTTGGGGCTGGCTGTGATCTTTGGCCTGCTCAACGTCATCAACTTCGCGCATGGTGCGCTGTTCATGACCGGGGCGTTGTTGACATGGATGGCCATGAACTACTTCGGCATCAACTACTGGTTGATGCTGGTGCTGGCACCGCTGGTGGTGGGCCTGTTCGGGGTGCTGATAGAGCGCCTGTTGCTGCGCTGGATCTACAAGCTCGACCACCTGTACGGGCTGCTGCTTACGCTGGGCCTCACGCTGCTGATCGAAGGCGTGTTCCGCTCCATCTACGGCGTCTCAGGCCTGGGCTACGACACGCCTGAACTGCTGGAAGGTGCTACCAGTCTGGGCTTCATGATCATGCCCAATTACCGCGCCTGGGTCGTGGTGGCTTCGGTGGTGGTGTGCCTTGCCACCTGGTATGTGATCGAAAAAACCAAGCTCGGTGCCTACCTGCGCGCGGGCACTGAAAACCCGCGTCTGGTCGAGGCCTTCGGCATCAACGTGCCGGTGATGGTGACACTGACCTACGCCTTTGGCGCAGCGCTGGCCGCCTTTGCCGGGGTGTTGGCCGCCCCGGTGTACCAGGTTACGCCGCTCATGGGCCAGAACCTCATCATCGTGGTGTTTGCCGTGGTGGTGATCGGGGGCATGGGTTCCATCATGGGCTCCATCCTTACCGGGCTGGGCCTGGGGATCATCGAAGGTTTTACCAAGGTGTTCTACCCTGAAGCGTCTTCCACCGTGGTGTTTGTCATCATGGTCATCGTTCTTCTCATTCGCCCCGCCGGCCTGTTCGGCAAAGAAAAATAAGGGGCTGCCAGCATGAATCCCAAGAACACTGCCACCATTGGTTACGGCCTGCTGTTGCTGGCCCTCATTGCCGCACCGTTTCTCGGCGCCTACCCGGTCTTTGTGATGAAGCTCATGTGCTTTGCACTGTTTGCTTCAGCGTTCAATCTGCTGCTCGGTTACACCGGCCTGTTGTCCTTCGGCCATGCAGCCTTCCTCGGTGGCGCTGCCTACGTGGCTGGCCACGCCATCAAGGTGTGGGGCCTGACGCCTGAGGTGGGCCTGCTGCTCGGCACTGCTGGTGGCGCGCTGCTGGGCCTGCTGTTTGGTTGGCTGGCCATCCGCCGCCAGGGCATTTACTTCTCCATGATCACACTGGCGCTGGCGCAGATGCTGTTCTTCGCCTGCCTGCAAGCTCCCTTCACGGGCGGTGAAGACGGCCTGCAGGGCGTGCCGCGCGGCAAGCTGTTTGGCGTGATTGATCTCCAAAGCGACCTGGTGATGTACTACGTGGCGCTGGTCATCGTGGTCGCCGCCTTCCTGCTGATCGTGCGCACCATCCATTCGCCGTTTGGCCAGGTGCTCAAGGGCATCAAGGAGAACGAGCCCCGCGCCATCTCGCTGGGCTACGACACACACCGCTTCAAGCTGCTGGCATTTGTGCTGTCGGCCGCGCTGGCGGGCCTTGCTGGCTCTCTCAAGACCCTGGTACTGGGCTTTGCCACGCTGTCCGACGTGCACTGGACGGCGTCGGGCCAGGTCATCTTGATGACGCTGGTGGGGGGGCTGGGCACGTTGTCGGGTCCGCTTATCGGCTCGGCCGTGGTGGTGCTGCTGGAGAACAAGATTGGCGAATTCGGCAACCTGCTGGCCGCACTGACCAGCGTCGAATGGTTCAAGACCTTGGGCGAGTCCGTCACCATGGTCACTGGCCTGATCTTCGTCGTCTGCGTGCTGGCCTTCCGCCGCGGCATCATGGGCGAGATCATCGCCTGGCTGGCACAACGCCGCGCAGGGAACTCCGCCAAGCATTGAGGATGTGACACCGCCCGATCTGGCGGTATCTTTCTGACACCAAGCCGCTGCAGCCTTTAGAGGCGCAGCGGCTTTGCATATCCGGTCATCTCCAGGTACCCCCTGCCCACGGGTTGGCCTTTGGGACCCATCAGGTCCGACAGCCCTTCCCAATAGATCGCACCTGTCGATCCGCTGCTGTCCAGCTCCTGGTTGTCCAGTAGCGCGTTCACTGCAAAGGTGCCTGCGGGCGTTTGCACCTGCCATTGCACCGGGTAGCGCGCGCCACTGCGCGGGCTGGTCCACCACCGCAAGGGCGTGAACGCCACAGATTGCGCCCCAAACACCTGCGCCGGCTGCCCGGGCGCCCGCCACGACCCCCCCGCCCATAACGCAGTGCCATCAGCTCGCCGCAGTCGGAAGGCTGTCAGCGCGCTGCCGTCGTGCAGGTTCATGCCGATCCAGTCCCACCCTTGGGCCTCGGGGTGCAGCAGTGCCTCGCTCCACTCGTGGTCCATCCAGGCGCGGCCCGTGTCGGGCGTCACCGCCATGCGTTTATTGCCCACCTGCAAGGTTCCGCTGACGGCGAGCTGGGGCTGGCTGTAGTAGTAGCTGGCCTGCTCGGCGTCCGGCCCCTTGCGGGACAGCCCTTGTTGCCCCTGCAGCAGTGCGGGCTGTGTGCTGTCAAACACCAGGTCCAGCCCAAATTCGCTGCCCACGATGTGGGTGGTGTAGCGGCTGGCTGCAAAGTCTGGCTTGCCGCGTGCGGTGTTGCTGCGCTCCAGCGTCCAGTCCTGCAGGCGGATGCGGGTGTCGGCCTCACTGGCTTGCGCCACCCCAAAACCGGCACGCGCAATCCGCTGGTCATGCACCAGCCGCTGGCCGCGCACATCGGTGATGGCGGCGTGTGCAAACAGCAGGTGTTTGGCCGCAAAGGCCGACTGCAGCTGCTGTGTGCCATCTACCCGAGAGCGGAAGAACGTGATCTGAAAACCCCAGGGTTGCCCCTGCGCCTGCACATGACCGGTGATGTACCACCACTCGGTGCGCAGCTCCGGGTGGCTGCCGTGATCGCGTGGAAAGACCAGCGTACGTGCCGGCAAGGCATGCGCGGCAGGGGGCAACCACCCTGCAGCCCCCACGGCCGCCAGGCCCCAGGGCATCTGCTGTGCCAGCCACTGCCGGCGCGTGACCATGGGGCCGGGGACGAGCGGCAAAGAACCTAAGGGCAACGGAGAAGAGGGCATGGTGCGGTGCGTGGCTGGCATCAGCCGATCAGGCCATCCACCTTCTGCTGTGCGGCCGAGCAATCGCCAAACGTGCGGTCTACCCACGCCGTGTCGAAATACGTGGGTAGGTAGCGCTCGCCCGCATCGCACAGCAGCGACAGGATCGAGCCGCGCTCGCCCCGCTCACGCATCTCGCTGGCCAGTGTGAGCATGGCCACAAAGTTGGTACCGGTGGATGGCCCCACGCGCCGCCCCAGCAGCTGCGACAGCGCGCGCATGGCGGCGATGGATTCGCAGTCCGCCACATCCACCATGCGGTCCACGAGCGTGCGGATAAAGCTCGGCTCCACACGCGGGCGGCCAATGCCTTCAATGCGCGATCCTGGTGCCGTCAGCTGGGCATCGCCCGTGCGGTGGTAGGCGCTGAACACCGACCCCGCCGGGTCGGCCACACACACCTGCGTGGCATGGCGCTGGTAGCGCACATAGCGGCCAATGGTCGCACAGGTGCCACCCGTGCCCGCGCCCACCACAATCCAGCGCGGCACAGGGTGCGGCTCGCGCGCCATCTGCGTGAACATGCTCTCGGCAATGTTGTTGTTGCCCCGCCAGTCGGTCGCGCGCTCGGCATAGGTGAACTGGTCCATGTAGTGGCCGCCCGTTTCTTCGGCAATCGCACGGGCTGCGTCGTACACCGCGCCCGCGCTGTCCACAAAGTGGCAACGCCCGCCATGGAACTCGATCTGTGCGATCTTTTCGGGCGAGGTGCTGCGCGGCATCACCGCCACAAACGGCAGCCCCAGCAGGCGTGCAAAGTAGGCCTCGCTCACCGCCGTGGAGCCGCTGGACGACTCGACGATGGTCGAGCCCTCATGCACCCAGCCATTGCACAGCGCGTACAGAAACAGCGACCGCGCCAGTCGGTGCTTCAGGCTGCCCGTGGGGTGGGTGGATTCGTCCTTGAGGTACAGGTCAATGCCATGCGCGGCAAAGGCGGGCAGGCGCAGCGGGATGAGGTGCGTGTCGGCGCTGCGCTGGTAGTCGGCTTCGATGCGGGCGATGGCTTCGTGGAGCCAGGGGGAGGGGAGGGGCATGGGGGCGCTTGTGTGTAGTCACACAATGGTTTCTGCTGCAAGTCAAGAACAGCCGACAGTCAAAAGAGAACATTGACAACCGAGGATGTTTAAAAGCTATGTTCCTCGAATACTCTTGATGAGATTCGCAAGCTGTTCCGCACCATCAAATGTCGAAGGAATACCTTCGCTCTCTGGAACTAGGCTGCTAAAAACGACTGCTTCAAACTTTGCGAGAGTGCTCGGATCATCCTTTTTTATTTTCGCTGAATACTCGGCATAGCTCTGAATAAATTGGCACAACACTATGCGGAGGTCAAGCTGAAGTACCTGGGCCTTTACGGATCTGAACTGGCCTAAGACTACGCGAAAGAAGTAAACCAGCAAGACTTCGATAGTCAGGATAGTAGGGAGCGTGTAGAGAAGCAGTCCTTTTTTCGATTCGATGATTTCCATGTGCGCAAGTACATATCCAATTTGGGCTGCGGGTGGAACGACCATCACCAAAGCAAGTGCCATCAATGACCAAAATGCGATTCTGCGCTCGGTGACCTTCGCCGTTGCCAACTGGCGGAATCCATCCACAAGTCCAACAAAGTTGTAGGAAGACGTTAGTCCTTTTAAACCCTCGCTGAGGGAGTCAACGTGGGCTCGTCTCTGATCCAGTTCTGAGTCCCAATCTTCCTTGAGCTTAGTCGCCGCTTCCACGGTCTGAGAAAACTTACGGAACTCGGCAATAGCAGGATCATTCAGCAGTTTTTTTGCGATTTGCACCGGCATCGCGTATCTTGCGAAAGTAATTTGGTGCCTATCGTTTCCCTTGAACATCTCAAGGTTCTCGTCGACAAAGTTCCCGATCCGCCGGATTTCGAAGCTAGGTTCGGCCGGTTGCGTGAACTCCAGCTCACACAAGAATCGATAGGCTGAAGTGAAGTCGGAAGTGACCGCTTCTGCTTTCTTGTCATGTGGTAGGTCGGGGAAGTCACGTACGGCGCGCATGAAACTATCGCCGATCCACTCAATGTTGACTGCGCAGTACTCGTCAAACTTTGCGGCGTTGGAGATCATCAATTCAATGATCTATAGTAGCAACTTGGCAATCTGAGGTGATTCAGAGAGAGATGCATAGCTTCGCAGCGTTCTGGAATAGTGTCGCAGTGCTTCCAGATTCTCTGGCGTGGAGAAGAAGAGCATTTGAGAGTGTCTCGTCGTAGTTGCTCTGCTGACTATATCGTTCAGATCCCGCAGCTTGAGAGCGCTTGCATATGGGGACGTTTAACGGTTTGAATCGCCCCGGGTTTCGCGGAGGCTCAACACTCTGAGAGGATTGAGCCATGAAGAAGACAAACAAGTTCTCGCCTGAGGTGCGTGAGCGCGCCGTAGGTGCGTGAGCGCGCCGT